>CAZEDU010000144.1:0-12196 GCA_964511185.1 uncultured Myxococcaceae bacterium
GGCGGACGCGGCCGGGATCCTCCTGCGCGGGCGGAGCGCCCTTTCCCCGCGCGTAAGCGCCGGCGATGGCGACGGCCAGCGCGCTCGGATCGCCGGCACGAAACAGGTGGACGCCACGGGGGCGCGGGCTCGCGTCGCTCGCCACGCAAGGAACGCCGAGGGCCAGCGCCTCGCGCACCGAGACCGAGTCCCCGTCGGCGAACGTCGGCCGCACGAACACGTCGCTTCGGGCGATCACCGCGAGCGCCTCGCCATTGGTCAGCTCTCCGAGCAGGTGCACCCTGTCGTCGACCTGGGCGGCGCGCGCGGCCCGAGCCGCTTCGGGCGCGTCCGAGCCCGGCCCGAAGAGCACCGCGCCCGCCTCGGGCAGCTCGGCGCGCAGCACGTGAAGCGCGCGGAAGAGCACCTCGCGCCCGTAGAGAGGATCCGGGTGATGGGCGAACGCGATGAGCGGCCAGCGGCGCTTCCGCGCCGGCTCGAACGTGGCCGGCGGCTGGGTGGGACGCACCTGCGAAGGCAGGAACGCCGGCAGCTGCGTCACCCGCCAACGCGCGACGCCGCACGACTCGAGCACCTGCCGCACCGGCGTGGACACCGCCACCACCGAATCGAAGCGCTTGAGCGCCCAGCGCGCGAGCCACGGTCGCGAGCCGCCCGTGCGCAAAAAGGCCGGGAGGCGCCCCGAGTGCAGCGTCGCCAACAACGAAGTGCGGCCACCCGCGACCGCGCCGAGCGCCGCGAGCAGCAACCACGACTTGAAGTTGTTGCCGCTGGTGTGCGCGTGGACGAGCCAACCGTCTTGCGCGAAGGACCACAGCGCTCGAAGCAGCGCGGTGGGAGTACGGGCGGGGAGCACGTCCGGATCCGGCCGGGCGATGCCCCCGCCCTTCCCGATGTCGAGCACTCGTACCTGATGTCCCCGCGCGCGCAGCTCCCGCTCGAGCTGCGCCACGTGAACCGCGATTCCTCCTTGAGGCGGTGGGTAGTCGCCCACCAGCAACACCCGCAGGCGGCTCATCCGCTCCTCCCCTCCGGGAGACGGCAAGCTAGGAATCGATCCTCGGGGCGGCAACGGCGGCTCACGCGGACTTCCTCCGAAGCCAGAGCAACATCGCGCCGGTTGGGTCGACCCCCGCGATCCGCAAGGCCGCCAAGTAGCCGGCGCCGAACAGGGCGGCGCCGATCACCAACGGCAGGAACCGATACGCGAACCCTTCCGGCAGGTCGGAGAGGAGCGAGACCGCGCCCGCGCGCAGCGCCAGCACGGCCGCCGCGGCGAAGATGGCCGCGACGAACGCCCGCTTGAGCTCGGCGATCGGCAGCACGTCGAGAACGGACAAGGACATCGCGCCGGCGAGCGCCCGCGGGACGCGCGCGAGCAGCGTCGCCTTGCCGACGATCTCGGCCGCGGCCCAGGCGGAGATCCCGCCGATCATCCCGAAGCGCGTCACCCCGATCCAGACGAGCGGCGCGGTGACGGCCGCCTTCAAGGCGTATGAGAAGAAGATCCAGCGGGTCTCGCCGCGCGCGCGGAGCACCCCGTCCATCGGCAGCACCGCGAGCGGAATGCCGAGGACCCCGATGCGGAAGATCGGCACCGCGCCGAGGAACTTCGCGCCGAACACCGCGGCGATGAACTCGGGGGCCGCGGTGAACAGGAACGCGGCGAGCGGGATGAAGACGTAGGCGAGCTTGCCCGCCACGCTCTGGAACGCGGATGCGGCCTGATCGATCGCGCCCGCCTTCTCGAGCTCGCCCAGGCGGACCATCAGGACCTCGCTCGCGGGGGTGTAGAGCAGATCGACGAGCGGCAGCTGAAAGCAGCCCACCGCGTAGAGCGCGAAGAGGTCGGGCGAGACGGTCGCCGAGACGGCGAACTGGTGCGCGTACTGCTGCGGGATGCTGAAAAGGATCGCCGCGCCGAACGGCACCGCATAGACGAGCTGGCTGACGAACAGCCGCGTGCTCCAGAGCGGCCCGGCGCCCGGCCGCACCATCACGATCCAGGCAGCGAGCAGCCGCCCCACCGCGAAGAGCGTCATCGCCCACATCAAGCCGTGGAGCCCCCAACCCAAGAGCACCGGCACGGTCATCGCCGCGGCGCGCACCGCGTCGGAGATCAGGTACACGCGCGCAGAGTGGCGGATCTTCCCCTGGCTGGTGAGCGACAGCTCCAGCGGGAAGGCGCCCACCAGGCACGCGCAGTACAGCGCGAGCGTGACGCGGTGCTCGAGCAGCGCGGGGTTGTCGAAGGCCCGGGCGACCGCGGGCCCCAGCGCGTACAGCCCAAGCCCGGCGAGCGCGCCCGCGACGAGCAGGTAGATCAACGTCTGCGCGAAGAAGGTTCGCTTCGCCTCGGTGCGCGGGATGAAGAAGTACAGGCTCTGCGCCACGCCAAACGGCAGCACGTAGAAGAGCGTCTGCGAGAGCAGGAAGAGCTGTTTGTAGGTGCCGTACTCGGCCAGGTCGAGCAGCCGCGCGAGCACGAGTGGGATGGAGACGGTGAAGCACGCGGACGCCAACCGCGCCGCCATCAACGGCCCGGCGCGCCCCAGAATCGATCCACCGTCGCTCATTGGGTGGGCAGCGCCCCGCGCGCGGCATGCGAGCGCCGGCCGATCACCGGCTGCGTGATGCCGACGACGCCGAACACGTCGTCGATGTGACAGACCGTCAACGCCGACGAGTAGTCGCCCAGCATGCCGACGCTGAAGTTCTCCCAGAGGACCTTGCGCTTGAGCGTGAACGGGTCGGAGCCGATCACGTTCGGCAGATCTTCGGTGGTGACGGCCGAACGGAACCCGTGCCGGCGCAGGGCTTCGATCACCACGTCGGAGTACCAGCCGTTGCAGTAGGCGAAGTGGCGCACGGGCCGGCCGATCGCCGCCTCGATCACCCGCTTCGACTCGCCGATCTCCCAGTCGACGCGCTCAGGCGGCAACAAGGTGAGCACGGCGTGATGAACGGTGTGCGCGCCGATCTCGAAGCCATCCGCCGCGAGCGCGCGCACCTCGTCCCAGCCCATCACCTCGCCCTGCTCCGGCACCGCGTCGCGCGCGCCGACCTGCTGCGTGAGGGACTGGATGACCGCTTCGAGCGTCTCGAGCGGGTGCTCGGCGATGAAGTCGTCGAGCGCGGCCGACATCGATCGGCGCCGCTGGAAGATCGGCTCGAGCAGCACCGCCGCCGCGGGCGGCATCGCCTCGTAGATCGGCCGCGCGCCGGTCTGCACCATCTGCCGCAGCAGATGAAACAGGCGGTCGTGCTGAAAGCGGCCGTCCGTGCCGATGAGCCCCGTCGGGAGGTAGATGGTCGCGGGCACGCCCATCTGCCGCAGCACCGGCGCGGCGTACCGGCACACGTCGCGGTAGCCGTCATCGAACGTCACGACGAACAGATCGCGCTTGGCGGCCCGGCGGCCCGCCAGAACGTCGAGGGCGTGATCGAGCGTGGTGAGCTCGTAGCCCGCGGCGCTCGCTTCCTCCAGGTGGCGCCGAAACGTCTCTTGCGAGATGAGCAGCCCAGGGATCGATCGCTGTAGCTCTCCGGTGAAGTCAGCGACCACGCGGTGGTAGCTGACGATCATCACCCGACGACCGCCCGACTGCCTGCGACGAATCGCCGCGAGCGCGTGCCGCAGCCCCGAGTAGTGCACCGCGATCGCCGCTGCCCCCTTCACCGTCCGCCGAACCCAGGTCCCCATGTCCGCCCTACCCCTCCGACTGAGGCGGTTGCAGGGCAGGTGCCAGGGGAGGCCAGGCGGAGAACGCGCGCGCGCGGCGGTCGGTCGGCATTTTCTACCGACCACGCCCTGAAGAATTTCCACTGTTCGGCACCGGAGCGTGGCAAACCTAGGCGCCGCCTCACCGGAACGAATGGCCTCGCCCGCAGCCATCGAGCTCAAGGACGTGAGCAAGCGCTACGGACCGCGCTGGGCCGTCGCCCGTCTGTCCTATGCGCTCGCGCCCGGCGCCTCGCTCTTGCTGACCGGCCACAACGGCTCCGGCAAGTCGACGCTCCTGCGGCTCATCGCGACCTCGGCGTCACCGACCGCGGGCAGCATCTCGGTGTTGGGGTTCGACACCGTGACGCAGGTCGAACAGGTGCGCCGGCACACCGCCCTGCTCTCGCACGTGAGCTTTCTGTACGAAGACCTGACCGCCGAGCAGAACCTGGTGCTCCTCGCGCGGCTGCTTCAGCTCGACGCGCCGAAGGACCAAGCCCACGCGACCCTCGCGCGCGTCGGCCTCACGCAGCGCTCGCACAGCCCCGTGCGCCAGTTCTCCGCCGGCATGCGCAAGCGCCTGTCGATCGCGCGGCTGCTCCTCAAGAAGCCGCAGCTGGCTTTGTTGGACGAGCCGTTCGGCGAGCTCGACCCCGCGGGCATCGCCGCGATGGAGGGCTTCATTCGCGAGCTGCAGCAAGGGGGCGCGGCGATCGTGCTCGCGACCCACCTGGTCGAGCAGGGACAGTCGCTGACGCAGGAGCGGCTGCACCTGTCGGAAGGTCGCGCGGCGGCCGCGGGGGCTTCGCCATGAGCCTGGTCCGCACGGCCGCGATCGTGCTGCGGAAGGATCTGCTCATCGAGTGGCGCACCCGCGCGCGCATGAACGCCCTGCTCTTCTTCGCGCTCGCGACGTTGTTGCTGTTCTCGTTCGCGCTCGGGCCGGACACCAAGCTCTTGCGGCAGAACGCGGCGGGCTATCTGTGGCTGTCGGTGTTGTTCGCGAGCGTGTTGTCGTTGGGCGAGTCGTTCCGCATCGAGTCGGAGAACGGGTCGCTCGATGGCCTGCGGCTCATCCCCACCGACGCGCGCGCGGTGTTCCTGGGCAAGGCGCTCGGCACCGCGGCGCTGCTCATCGGCCTGGTCGTGGTGCTCATCCCCTTCCTGGTCGCGGTCTACGACATCTCCTTGCTGCCCGACCCGAGCTGGATAGGCGGCCCGCTCACCGCCGGCGCGGTGGCTGGCCACTTGGGGAAGCTCGCGCTGATCGGGGTGCTCGGCTGCCTGGGCATTAGCGGTCCGGGCACGGTGTACAGCGCCATTGCCTCGCACGCGCGCGCGCGGGACGTCCTGTTGCCGCTCCTGCTCTTTCCCCTGTTGATTCCAGCGCTTCTCGCGGCGGTGAAGGCGACCGGCCTGGTCCTTCACGGTGATCCCATGAATCAGCTGGGCTCATGGCTGGGTCTCTTGACGGCCTTCAATCTGATTTACTGGGGCCTCGGAATCGCGTTGTTTCCCAAGGTGGTTGAGGACTGACGCATGCCCCTGTGGACCCCTCTTTTGCTGCTCGGCGTGACGGTCGCGCTGATCGTCGTGCACCTGGCCATGCGCAGCGCGCGGGCGTGGGTCTGGAAGGTGCTCTTGGGGCTGGGAGTATTGATGCTCGCCGGCGGCGCGTACCTCCAGCTCGTCTGGGCCCCGCCCGACCGCGAGATGGGCGACGTGATGCGGATCATGTACGTGCACGTGCCGCAGATCTGGATGGCGCTGCTCGCCTTCGCGGTGAACCTCGTCTGCTCGGTCTGGTTCCTCGCCAACAAGAGCTGGACGGCCGATGCGCTCGCCGAGTCCTCGGCGGAGGTCGGGCTCTTCTTCGGCGTGGTCGGCGTCGGGTTGGGCTCGATCTGGGGCCGGCCCACCTGGGGCGTGTGGTGGGACTGGGATCCGCGCCTGACGACCGCGGCGATCATGCTGGTCATCTACGCCGGCTATCTGGCGCTTCGGAAGTTCGTCGAAGATCCGGATCGCCGCGCGACGTGGGCGTCGGTCGCCGGCATCATCGCCTTCGTCGACATCCCGGTGCTCTGGTACTCGGTGCAGTGGTGGAACAGCCTGCACCAGCGGCAGTCGTCGCCGCAGACCGTGGACCCGTCGATGACGATGGTGCTGCGCTGGAGCTCGGTCGCCTTCCTCTGCCTGCTCTTCGTCTTTCTCTGGCAGCGGTACCTGATCGCCAAGGCGACGCGTGAAAAAGAGGTCGCGCTGCCCGAGGCGCTGGGGAGCGGATCATGAGCGCGCTCGAGATCGTTCAGCTGGCGCTGGGCCAAGCGGGAGCTGAGGGCCAGCCTCTTCCCCCGGTCGGCACCGGAAGAATCGTCGGCGGTTGGGGTTACATCTGGGCCTCGTACATCATCACCTGGGTCGGGGTGGCCGCGTACGGCCTCTCGCTCTGGCTTCGCAGGAGGAACCCATGACGCCGGTCGCCCGTAACCGCTTGCTGCTGATCGGCGCGCTGCTCGTGGCGGGCGCCGGGCTCGGGGCCATTGCCTTCGTCGATATGGGTGAGAACCTCGTCTACTACTGGAGCCCCGGCGAGCTGCTCGCGCAGAAAGAGAAGGCCTACGGCCCCACCATTCGACTGGGCGGCGTGGTGCAGAAAGGCACCATGCAGTGGAACCCCGAGCACACCGTCCTCGAGTTCCGCGTCTCCGACGGCCGCGAAGCAGACGACGCCTCGGTGCTGGTCCGCTCGTCCCAGGTGCCCCCGCAGATGTTCCGCGAGGGCATCGGGGTGGTGGTGGAAGGCACCTTCGACAAGTCCCAGGTGTTCAAGACCGAGCGCCTGATGGTGAACCACTCGAACGAGTACCGGCCGCCCGACGCAGGCACCGGCTCGTACGAGTGGAAGGAAACGCTGAGCGACTCGGCTGCCAGCCAGAATAAGACCGAATGAACTCGACCCTCGGCTACACCCTCATTCTCGCGGGCCTCGGCTTCGCGGTGTTCGGAGCCGTCGTCGGGTTCTGGGGCGGCTTCACCGGCCGCGACGGCGCGTTGGCGTGGGTCCGGCGCGCGGTCTACGGCTTCGCGGCCTGCATGCTCGGCTCGAACCTGCTGATGATCGTCGCGCTCCTGCAGCACGACTTCTCGGTGAAGTACGGCAGCCGCTCGACGCCCACCATCTTCACCATCGTCTCGCTGTGGTCGTCGCTCGAAGGTTCGATCCTCTTCTGGGGCGCGATCCTCGGCATCTATCTGTTCGCCTTCGCCTTCCTGTACCGCAAGGAGCGCACCCGCTACCTGCAGCTCGCGCTCGCGGTGATGTGCGTGGTGGCGATCTTCTTCTCGTTCCTCATCGCGGGGCCCGCGAACCCCTGGCCCGCCATCTCGCCCGTCCCGCCGGATGGCCCTGGCCCGAACCCGCTGCTGCAGAACCACTGGCTGATGATCGTTCACCCGCCGATGCTGTACTTGGGCTTCGTCGGCATGACGGTGCCGTTCGGCATCGCGAGCGGGGCGCTCCTCCGCGGCGAGCTCACCGACACGTGGCTCGTGCCCCTGCGCAAGTGGATGCTGGTGCCCTGGCTGTTCCTCACCATCGGCATCATCCTGGGCTCGTGGTGGGCGTACGCGGTGTTGGGCTGGGGCGGCTACTGGGCGTGGGATCCGGTGGAGAACGCGTCGTTCCTCCCGTGGCTCACCGCGACCGCCTTCATGCACTCGACGATGGTGCTCGAGCGCAAGCGCATGCTGAAGCTGTGGACGTTGGCCCTGGCGCTGACGAGCTTCCTGCTCACCATCTACGGCACCTTCCTCACCCGGAGCGGCGTGTTCAACTCGGTGCACGCCTTCTCGTTCTCCGACATCGGGCCCACCTTCCTGGTCTTCCTGGCGGTCGCCTTCGTGTTCTCGGTGGTCGTGCTGTCGGTGCGCGGGCACTTGCTGGTCGCCGAGCACCAGCTCGACTCGCTCGTCTCGCGCGAGGGGTCGATCCTCGTCAACAACCTGGTGTTCGTCGCGATCACCTTCACCGTCTTCCTCGGCACCACCTTCCCGGTGCTGGTCGAGGCGCTTCAGGACAAGCGCATCAGCGTCGGTGAGCCGTACTTCAACAAGATGGCGGTGCCGGGCGGGTTGATGGTGCTGTTCCTGATGGGCGCGGGGCCCATGCTGCCCTGGGGCTCATCGAGCTATCAGACCTTGCGCCGCCAAGTGTTGATCCCCGGCGTGGTGGGGCTGGCGATCGTCGCCGTGTGCCTGGCGTTCGGCCTGCGCGGCTTCGCGCCGCTGCTCACCTTCGGGCTCGCCGGGTTCGTGACCGTCATCACGCTCCGCGAGCTGCTCTTGCCGGCGCGGCAGCGCATGCAGGAGAAGCAGGAGACCGCGTGGCTCGCGTTCGCGCGCAGCGCCAGCCGCGCCCCGCGCCGCTTCGGCGGCTACATCGTCCACCTGGGCATCGTCGTCATCATCGTCGCGATCGCCGCGTCGTCCGCCTACAAGCTCCACCACAAGGGCACGCTGGCCCCGGGCGAGACGCTCCAGATCGCCGACTACACCATCCGCTTCGACGCGCTGACGTCGGGGCGTGAGCCGCACCGCGACTGGACGGCCGCGAACCTGACCATCACCGACGGCCGGGGCCGCACCGAGTCGCTCACCGGGCAAAAAGGGCCGCGGATGAACATCTACGAGCGGAGCACCGACCCGGTCGGGACACCCGCCGTGCGGCCCAAGCTCTTCGAGGATCTCTACATCTCGCTCATCGCCTACGACGGCGACGGCAAGTCGGCGAGCCTCAACGCCTGGGTTTTCCCGATGGCCGGCTGGATCTGGTACTCGATTCCGATTCTGCTGCTCGGCACGCTGATCGCGCTGCTCCCGCGCCGCCAAGCCGCGCCCTCGCTCGCGTCGGCCCCGCCCACGTCGAGCGCGCCGCCTTCGCCGGGAGACAACGAGCTGCGCTCGGGGACGGTCTGATGGGCTTCAAGCAGTGGCGATTTCCGATCCTGTTTCTGCTGCTCGGCGGCGCGCTGTTTCTCGTCTTCTACAAGGCGTTCGGCAGCGACCCGCACGCGGTGCCGTTCATGCTTCAGGGCAAGCCCGCGCCGCCGTTCACGCTCACGCGCCTGGACACCGGCGAGACCGTCACGCTCGAGAGCCTGAAGGGGAAGCCGCTGGTCTTGAATTTTTGGGCGAGCTGGTGCGGCCCCTGCGCGATGGAGCACCCGAACTTGTTGTGGGGCGCCCGGACCTTCGGAGATCAGGTCCAGTTCCTCGGCGTGGTGTTCGAGGACACGCCCGAGAACGCGCGCGCCTGGCTCGCGAGACACGGCTCGGGCTTTCCGCAGCTCATCGACCCGAAGTCGGCGATGGCCGTGGACTACGCGGTGACCGGCGTGCCCGAGACGTACTTCATCGACGCGCAGGGCACGATTCGAAGCAAGGTGGCTCGGCCGATCGACGCGCGCACCCTGGCCAACAACGTCCGCGAGCTGATCGGCGGCCCGCCGGAGGCCCAGCGATGACGCTCACCGCCGCGGCGCTGCTGTTGTCTCTCACCCTCGGGCAAACGGGCGAGCTCGCGATGCCCACCGCGCCTCAACGGCTCGACAGCCAGCCGCTCGCGCCCGAGCAGGAAGAACGGGTGATGCGGCTCGGCCGGCTGCTGCGCTGCCCGCTGTGCCAGGGGTTGTCGATCGCCGACTCGCCCTCCTCGACCGCCCGCGCGCAGCTCGACAAGGTCCGCGAGCTCGTCGCCCAGGGCAAATCCGACCAGGAGATCTTCGACTACTTCGTGGCGCGGTACGGGGAGTTCGCGCTGCTGCAGCCGACCGCCTCGGGCAGCAACCTCATCGTCTGGCTGGGGCCCGGCGTTCTGCTCGTCGTCGGTTTCCTGATCATCCTCGGGCAGGTGCGGCGCACGAAGAAGGGCGCGCCGGCGCCGGTGGGCGACCCGCCCGCCGCCGACGAGGAGGACGAGTACCTGAAGGCGGTGCGCGCGGAGCTCGACCGATGAGCGGAACCAACTGGCTGCCGGGCATCATCGTGCTCGCCGCGGGCCTGGCGCTGGGCGTGGCGTTCGTCTTCTGGTCGCGCCGCCGCTGGGCGAACGCTCCCGCGGGGAGTGACCCGGTGCGCGACGAGCTGGAGCAGCGGTACCAGCGCCTGATGGGCCAGCTCAAAGAGCTGATCGCCGACCAGCACCTGCACGCGCCAGAGCACTTCGCGGCGGAGCGGGCGCGGCTCGAGCGCGAAGCGGCGGCGGCGCTGAAGGCGCGCGACCAGCACGTGCGCGGGGTCCAGCACGAGCAGCAGAAGGCCACCGCGCGGGCCGAGCGGCTGCAGAAGGTGCAGCAGGCGGCGGCGACCGGCGGCATGAACCCCACCCTCAAGGGCGCCTTGTGGGGCGGTGGCGCGGTGCTGTTCTTCGTGCTGCTCGGGTTCATCCTCACGCAGGAGTCGACGCAGCGGCTCGACGGCCAGGAGATGACCGGCAAGGTCCCGGGCGGCGAGGGCCCGGCGGCCCCCATGCAGCAGCCGCGGACCGATCCGGTGCTCGAGCAGGCGCTGCGGCGGCTCGAGCGCAACCCAGAGGATCTCGAAGCGCTCGCCCAGGTGTCACACGAGCTGATCCAGCGGCAGGACTTCGAGCAGGCCGAGCGGCTGGTGTGGCGCGGCATGACGGTCGACCCGTTTCACGTCGAGATGCGCGTTCACGCCGCGGTGCTGAAGGCGGTGCGCGGCGACATCCAGAAGGCGCAGGCCGAGCTGGACCACCTGGCCCGCGTGATGCCGGATCCGGCCGAGGCGCACCTGTTCGCGGGCGCGTTGGCGAGCGAGAGCGGCAACGAGCGCTTGGCGCTCGAGCACTTCGAGCAGTACGCCGCCCTGACCCCGGCCAGCGAGATTCCGCCGCAGCTCCTCCAGCGCATTCAACAGCTGAAGGATCGCGCGGCTCGCTAGAGGCCGCTCACCGGGGCTTGAAGCTCGGGCTCCTCCTCGAGTTCGAGCAGGTGCAGCGGCACGAGGTGCTCGACGAGCAGGGCGGCGAGGGTCTCTGGCGCCTCGAGCGGCACGAAGTGGCCGACATCGGGCAGGTACTTCACCTCGATCGGATGTGAGAAGTACGGCTCGAGCCCATACGTCAGGGTGCGGCTCAACGCCGGGTCCTTCTCGCCCCAGATCAGCCGGAACGGCGCGCCGATGACCGGGTACTTCCAGAACGCCCCCCGCGCCATGGCCCGCGCGAGCTCGCGGTAGTAGCTGACCGCCGCCTTCGCCGCGCGGCGGTCGGCGAAGCTCTCGGCGTAGACGCGCAGCCGCTCGCGGGTGAGGTGCCTTCGCCGGTGCGTGCCCATCTGAATGAGCTCGGGGACCAACACGCCGCCGCGGGCCGAGAGGAGCCGCTCGGGCAGGCCGGGCACCTGCAGTAAGAGCACATAGAGCGATCGGAAGAGCTGCTGCGGCTGCCACACGCGCCGGACCATGACCGGCGGCGGCGGACAGTTCACCACCGCCAGCCGGTCGACCACCTCGGGGTAGTGCGCGGCCAGGTGGTAGGCGATCGCGCCGCCCCAGTCGTGCCCCACGACGTGGACGCGATCGCGACCCAGCGTGGCGATGAGCCCGCGCATGTCGCGCGTGAGCGAGTCGAGGTCGTATCCGCCGCGCGGCTTGTCGGTCTTTCCGTAGCCCCGCAGGTCCGGGGCGATCGCGTAGAGCCCGGCTTCGGCGAGCCGGGGCATGACGTCGCGCCACGACTCGCACAGCTCCGGGAACCCGTGGAGCAGCAGCACGAGCGGGCGCTCCACATCGCCCTCGGCGAGGACATGGAAGCGCAGGTCCATCACGTTGAGCTCGAGCTCGCGCATGCCTTCCCTCAGGCCAGAAGCCCGCAGCGTGGGCATGGCGCGCACGTCGAGCCACTGTCGAGCGGAGCAGGCGGCCTGTCGGCTATTCCACGGCCGCCGCCCGGCGGCGCGCGCGTCGAATCGCTTCCACCCACCGCGCCGGGAGCGCCTGCTTCAGCGCGAGGCTTCCCCAACGTCGGCCCTGCTCCTGGCGAAGCAGCCAACGTGCGGGGCTCCGGTCGGGGACGACGCGCAGCGAAACCGTTCGACGCTCGTGATTCGTCCAGTCGGATTTGTAGGGTTCGGTGCCGCGCAGGAAGTCGTACTCGGTGAGGCCGCGGCCGAGCGCGTCGCGGAACGTCTCGCCGACGAGCACCAAGCCGACGCTCTTGCTGCGCCAGGCCGGGTCGTAGCCGGACTGGAAGTAGATGAACTTCCCGCGGTGCGCGATGCCGTAGACCGACGCGACGGCGCGCCCTTCGACGCGCAGTGTGTAGAGCCGAAGCCAACCGCGTTCGGCGAGGTATTGGCTCGCGTCCCGGTGGAAGGCCTCGACACCGGCCCCTTTGATGCCTTGCGAGCCCCCGTCGACGGACCAGCGCTGGTGGTGCAGCTGGAAGAA
>CAZEDU010000145.1:0-9899 GCA_964511185.1 uncultured Myxococcaceae bacterium
TGCCGTGCGTGATGCGTTGGCCAGGCCGGCTGAAGGCGGGCACCATCTCGAACGACATCTTCTCTCACACCGACATGCTCCCGACGCTCGCCGCGGTCGCCGGCGAGCCCAACATCATCGAGAAGATGAAGCGCGGTTTCCGCGCCGGGCGACGAACGTTCAAGGTCCACCTCGACGGGTACAACTTGGTCCCGTACTTCCGCGGCGAGGTGAAAGAGAACCCGCGAAAGGCGTTCTTCTACTGGAGCGACGACGGCGACCTGATGGCGCTGCGCTACGAGAACTGGAAGGTGACGTTCGCCGAGCAGCGCTCCCACGGGCTCAGCGTGTGGCGCGAGCCGTTGGTCAACCTGCGCGTGCCGATGCTCCACAACCTGCGCAGCGATCCATTCGAGCGGGCCTCGGTCGATGCTTCGATGTTCTACGAAAAATGGATGATCGACCGGGCGTTCATTCTCGTGCCGGCGCAGGCGATGGTGGCCGAGTTCCTCAAGACGTTCGAAGAGTTCCCGCCCCGGCAAAGGCCCGCCAGCTTCAGCATCGACGACGCGCTCGAAAAGGCGCGCGAGAAGCAGCGGCTGCTGGCGAGCGCGCAAGGGCAAACCGCCCCTGTGCCAGCCCATCAAGCAGAAGAGCAGCCGGCGGTGCATTGAGCGGACGCACAGCGCCCGAGGCCGCCGCCCACGAGGCGGCGGCTGTGCGTCGACGCGCGGCTAGAAGCCCAAGACGCCGCGGAAGTCGAAGCCGTCTCTCGTCGAGCTCGAAGCGCTGGGGTTGTTGAACGAATCTCCCGCCTTGACCCAGACGTACCGGATCGGCGTGCGGGGCGGGACCTTGCCCTGGAACAGCAGGATGTCTCCGTCGACGCGGTGGCCGGCCTCTCCCAACCGGAAGCGCGGACCGTCGAGCGTCGAGGAGACCGACACGTCGCCGATTTCGGGGTTGAGCGACATCTTGTCCCCGAGCCCGTTCTCGAACACCCGCACCCCGCGGTAGGCGGGCTGCTTGAGCCGAACGCCGATCTCGCCGCCTTGCCCGAGCGAGATGGCCTCCAGCAGCCGGTCATAGCCACCGGTGAGGCGCACCGGCCCCGTGACCACTTCGGGCCGATGGCCGTTGAAGCCGCCCTTGTGGCCAGGTGAGAAGTGCACGACCTCGGCGCCCCAGTTGCCGTTGCTCGGAAGGGCGCGGGCCGTGGGCCTCAAGGGATTGACGAACCTGCCCACCCCATGGGCCGGGCGCGGCGGGGTTGGAATGCCCACTCGAGGAAGAATTCGCATGTCACGCCCATTGTCGTGACAGACGGCCGCAAGTTGCGCTCGAACCGAGCGAGAGGCTGCACGCTCCAGGCGGTTTGCTGAACGTGCCCGTGTCTCGTAAGAGGGCGCCATGGCTCTGCTGGCGGTCGAAGCGCTCACGCTGCGACACGATGCGGTCGTCGCGCTCCGCGAGGTGTCGCTCTCGGTGTCCGCCGGCGAGGTCCTGTGCCTGTTGGGCCCTTCCGGCTCGGGCAAGTCCAGCCTGCTCCGGCTGGTCGCGGGTGTGGAGCGCCCGACCTCGGGCCGCGTGCTGCTCGACGGCGTCGAGGTGGCCGGCCCCCGCGCCTTCGTGGAGCCGGAGCGCCGGCGCGTGGGCATGGTGTTCCAGGACTACGCGCTGTTCCCGCACCTGTCCGTCCGGGCCAACGTCGCCTTCGGGCTCCGCGCCTGGGGGCGGGCCGAAGCGAACGAGGTGGTGCGGACCCTGCTCGAGCGGCTCGAGCTGACGCGGCACGAAGGCAGCTACCCGCACATGCTGTCGGGCGGAGAGCGGCAGCGGGTGGCGTTGGCGCGCGCGCTGGCGCCCCGCCCGCGCGTGCTCTTGATGGACGAGCCGTTCTCGAGCCTCGACGGCAGGCTGCGCGAGCACGTGCGCCGACAAACGATGGAGCTGCTGCGCGACCTCCAAACGACGACCCTGCTCGTCACGCACGACCCGCAAGAGGCGGCGCGGGTGGCGGACCGCATCGCGCTGCTCCACGCCGGGCGCCTGGTGCAATGCGGCCCGCCCGAAGCGCTCTACCAACGGCCGGCGACGCCCTTCGCCGCGTCGTTCTTCGGCGAGGTCAACCTGCTCGCCGGCGTGTGCCGAAGCGGCCGGGTCGACACGCCGCTCGGATCTTTCGACGCGGCCCACCTGCCCGAAGGCGCGCCGTGCAACGTCTGCATCCGGCCGCACCACCTGCGCATCGCCGGCGCGGACGGAATCCGCGCCCAGGTGCTCCGCTCGGAGTTTCTGGGCGAGGCGCACCAGCTCCTCTTGTCCGTCTCCGGCCTGTCGTCCCCGCTCTTGCTCCGCACGCCCGAGCGCGCGGGCCTTTCTCCGGGCGACACGACCTGCCTCGAGTTACATGCCCGCGACGTTTTCGTCGTGGCCAACGACGACTCACTCCCACAGGAAGGCAACCCATGAAGAGACATCTCCTGATGAACACCCTGCGCACCGCGGCCGCCGCCGGCTGGATGCTCGCCATCGCCGCGAGCGCCGCGACACCGGAGCTGAACCTCTACACGACGCGCGAGCCGGCGCTCATGCAGCCGCTCCTTCAGGCGTTCACGAAGTCGAGCGGCGTGAAGGTCAACAGCATCTTCGTGAAGGACGGGCTGGCCGAGCGCGTGGCCGCCGAGGGCGCCAAGTCCCCCGCCGACGTGTTGATGACGGTGGACTTCGGCAACTTGATCGACCTGGTCGAGAAGGGGCTGACGCAGCCGGTGCAGTCGCAGGCGCTCGAGCGCGCGGTCCCGGCCCACTTGCGCGGCGCCAACGGCGAGTGGTTCGCGCTGTCCCTGCGCGCCCGCGTGCTCTACGCGGACAAGGGCCTGGCGCTGTCGTCGTTCACCTACGACCAGCTGGCCGACCCGAAGTGGAAGGGCAAGCTGTGCATGCGCTCGGGCCAGCACCCGTACAACACCGCGCTCGTCGCCGCGTACCTCGCGCACCACGGCGCGGAGAAGACCGAGGCGTGGCTCAAGGGCATCAAGGCCAACCTGGCCCGCCCCGCGACCGGCGGCGACCGCGACGTGGCGCGCGACATCATGGGCGGCGTCTGCGACTTGGGCGTGGCCAACTCGTACTACGTCGGGCTGATGCGGAGCGGCGCGGGCGGTCCGGATCAGAAGAAGTGGGGCGAGGCGATCAAGGTCGTCCTGCCGACGTTCGAAGGCGGAGGGACGCAGGTGAACGTCTCGGGCGCGGCGGTCGCCAAGCACGCGCCGAACCGCGCCGCCGCGGTGAAGTTCCTCGAGTACCTGGTCTCGGACGCGGCGCAGAAGCTGTACGCCGAGGCGAACTACGAGTACCCGGTCAAGGCCGGCGCGGCGGTCCATCCGCTCATCGGCGGCCTCGGCGCGCTGCAGGTGGACCGCGTTCCGCTGACCGAGATCGCGCGGCACCGCGTGGCGGCGAGCCAGCTGGTGGACAAGGTCGGCTTGGATCGGTGAGCCGCACGCCGCGAGGACCGGGCGCGTGGCGATACGGCTCCGGCGCCGTCGCCTTGCTGGTGATGGCGCCGATCGCCGCGCTCGCCGTGCTCGCCTCCCGCGGCTCCATGGACTTGTGGCGGCACTTGCTCGCGCACGTGCTGCCGGACGCGCTGCGGGACACCGCGGCGCTGCTCGTAGGCGTCGGGCTCTTGACGGCCGTCATCGGGACAGGGGCCGCGTGGCTGGTGACCGCGTACGACTTCCCCGGCCGCCGCGCGCTCACCGGGGCGCTGCTTTTGCCGCTCGCGGTCCCGACGTACATCGTCGCGTACGCGTACCTGGACCTCCTCCACCCGGTCGGCCCGGTGCAGACGGCGCTGCGCGCGCTCTTGGGCTTCGAGCACCCGCGCGACTTTCGGCTGCCCGACGTCCGGTCGATGGCCGGGTGCATCGTGCTCTTGTCGTTCGTCCTCTACCCGTACGTCTACCTGGCCGCGCGGGCGATGTTCCTGATGCAGGCGTCGCACTTCATCGAGACCGCGCGCACCCTGGGCGTTGGGTCCTTGGGCGCGTTCTTTCGCGTCGCGCTCCCGCTCGCCCGCCCGGCCATCGCCGTCGGCTTGAGCCTGGTGTTGATGGAGGCGCTGAACGACATCGGCGCCTCGGAGTTCCTCGGCGTGCGGACCCTGACGGTCACGGTCTACACGACGTGGGTCACCCGCTCCGACCTGCCGGGCGCGGCGCAGATCGCGCTGGCGATGTTGATCCTGGTCGTCGCGCTGGTGGCCGTCGAGCGCTGGGCGCGGCGGCAGCGCCGCTACGCCAACGACGCGCAGAGCCAACGTCCGCTCTCGCCGCGGAGGCTGCGCGGGGCGCGCGCGGCCGGGGCGCTCGCCGTCGGCGCGGTACCGGTGGCCATCGGCTTTCTCTTTCCGGCGCTGCACCTGGCCGTGGCCGCCACGCAGCGCGTGGGGCGCTCGGGCGTGTCGGCGTCGATGCTGCAGGAGACGCTCAACACCGTGTGGCTCTCGGCGGTGGCCACCGCGCTGACGCTCTTGGGCGGCATGACCGTGGCCTACGCGGCGCGCGTCTGCGCAGGCAGGTGGCCGCACGTCTTCGCCCGCGGAGCATCGGTGGGGTACGCCGTGCCGGGCACCGTGCTGGCGATCGGCATCTTGCCGGTGGTCACCGGGTTGGACGGACTCGGGTCCGGCCCGGGCTTGATGCTCCTGGGCTCGGGAGCCGCGCTCGTCTACGCGTACTGGGTCCGGTTCCTCGCCATCGCCTCGGGCGGAATCGAGGCGGGCCTCGGCCGCGTCCCCCGGTCGCTCGACGACGCGGCGAGGACGCTGGGCGTGACGGCCGGGCGGCGGCTCTGGAGCATCCACCTGCCTTTGACCCGACCCGCGCTGGCGCTCGCGGGGCTGCTCGTCTTCGTCGACTGCATGAAGGAGCTGCCCGCGACGCTGCTCTTGCGGCCGGTCGGCTTCGAGACGCTCTCGACGCACCTGTACGGCGAGGCGGCCCGCGGGGCCTATGAAGATGGAGCGCTCGCCGCGTTCGTCATCGTGGCCGTGGGGCTGATCCCGGTGTTCCTGCTGGCGGGTGTCGGCAACAAACACACGTTGAGCAGACGCCCGCTCCAGTAGGTGCGGCACACGCACCGATGTCTTGGGGTGCCCCGCGCTCGGTGCGATACTCGCCGAACCGTTCGGCCAACACGATCAAAGGGGGGGTTCATGCGTTGTGTCCGATTGGCGGTCTTTCTGGCCGCGTGCCTGTCGTCTCCGGTGGCGTGGGCGCAGCAGCTGACCGAGGCGTTCGACAGCGTGCCGTCGTTGACCAGCGCCGACTGGGCGATGGTCAACCTCTCGTCGCCGGTCGGCTCGCAGCCCAATTGGTTTCAAGGCAACCCGAGCGTCTTCAGTGCCCACGCCGGGGCCACGAACGCATACGCCGTAGCGAACTACCAGATGGTGGCCGGCAGCAACACCATCAGCGCCTGGTTGATCACCCCCGTGGTCAAGCTCAACCGGAACACCGTGGTGACCTTCTACGCGCGCAAGGTGAGCCCCGATAGCTACCCAGACCGGCTCGAGGTGCGCGTCTCGACCAACGGCGCCAGCACCGACGTCGGCAACACCAACGCGTCGGTCGGTGACTTCACGGTCTTGGCGCTCAGCATCAACCCCACCCTCGTCACCGGCGTCTTCCCGACGGGGTGGACCCAGTTCTCGCTCGATTTGAGCGAGCTTCCCATCACCGTGGTCGAGGGCCGCATTGGCTTCCGCTACTACGTCACGAACGGGGGGCCCAGTGGATCGAACTCCGACTACATGGGCATCGACACCCTGGAGGTCGGGGACGCCTGTGGCGACAACGCCATCCAAGGCACCGAGGCGTGCGACGACGGAAACAACACGAACGGCGATGGCTGCAGCGAGACCTGCGCGTTCGAGTCGGGCTTCGTCTGCATGGGGACTTCCTCCTCGGTCTGCACGGCCACCTGCGGCGACGGGCTCATCGTCGGCGGCGAGGCGTGCGACGACGGCGACACCGACGACGGCGACGGTTGCAGCGCCACCTGTACGCAAGAGACCGGCTACGCCTGCTCGGGCGCGCCTTCCATCTGTCAGCCCGTCTGCGGCGACGGGCTCATCCTTGGCGCCGAGACGTGTGATGACGGCGACACCGACGGCGGCGACGGCTGCAGCGCCACCTGTGCGCAAGAGACGGGCTACGCCTGCTCGGGCGCGCCTTCCGTCTGTCAGGCCGTCTGCGGTGACGGGCTCATCGTCGGCGCCGAGACGTGTGACGACGGCGACACCGACGGCGGCGACGGCTGCAGCGCCACCTGCGCGCAAGAGACCGGTTACGTCTGCGCGGACGCACCTTCTGTCTGTCAGGCCGTCTGCGGTGACGGGCTTATCCTCGGCGCCGAGGCGTGTGACGACGGCAACGCCACCGCCGGCGACGGCTGCAGCGCCACCTGCACCCAAGAGACCGGTTACGCCTGCGCAGGCGCGCCCTCTGTCTGTCAGCCCGTCTGCGGCGACGGCATCGTCGCGGGCGGCGAGGCGTGCGACGACGGCAACACCATCGACAACGACGGCTGCCTCTCGTCCTGTGTCCTCGCCCAGTGTGGCGACGGCGTGGCGCAGGTCGGCGTGGAGGCCTGCGACGACGGAAACCGAGTCGACGGCGACGGCTGCTCGGCGAGCTGCACCCTCGAGGATCAGCCGTCTGGCGAGGAGTCGCCCCGCGAGAAGGCGCCAGGCTGTGGCTGCGGCGGTTCGGGCGTCGGGGCCGCGGCGTGGCTCTTGGCGGCGTTGCTCGGGTTGAGCCGCCGTCGCCGCCCACGGCGCTGAGGCTTCGGCTACAGGTCGGCTTTGCGCAGCGCCTGAAGCTTTTCGGGATTCACGACCGCCAAGAGGTTGAACACCTTTTGGCCGTCGGTCTCGATGTCGAGCACGGTGACCGGCGTCTCGCCCTGATACGCGACGATGCAGGGCCACCCGTTCACCTCGCGCATGTCGTAGCGCAGCGGTACAGGGGCCTTCTTCATCGCACCCACGATGAAGCGCGCCACCGCCGACGCGCCACGAATGGGGTTGAGCGCGGCCTTCGCCTTCCCGCCTCCGTCCGACTGGAGCACCGCGTCGCGCGCGAGCATTCCTTCGATCTCCGCCACCTCGCCCCGGCTGCAGGCGGAGCCGAACGCCGCGAGGAGCGCCTGGTGCGTCGATTTGTCGGGCGCGAAGCGAATGCGGCCTTCTCGGATGTGCTCGCGCGCCCGGTGGAGAAGCTGGCGAATCGCAGGCACCTCGCGCCCGAGCGCCTGGGCGATCTCCTCATGTCGGTAGTCGAACGCCTCGGCGAGGATGTAGACGGCTCGCTCCAGCGGGCTGAGCCGCTCGAGCAGCGCGAGGAACGCCAACGACAGCGCCCGCGGGTCGAACGGCTCCGAGGTCCAGTTGGGTTGATCCGTCAGCACCGGCTCCGGCAGCCACGGGCCGATGTATTGCTCGCGCTTGACTCTGCTCTCCTTGAGAACGTCGAGGCTAAGGTTCGCCACCACCCGCTCGAGCCATGCTTCGGCATCGCTGATAACGCCTGGCGCCTGACGCTCGAGACGAAGCGCCGCCTCTTGCACGACATCTTCCGCCTCGGCCCAGGAGCCGAGCATTCGGTACGCCAGCGACAGCAGGCGCGGACGATTCATCGAACGAAACCCAGCCGGCCGAGGAGCTGCGCGAACGCGCTCTGATCAGGTTGGCCCACGTCGGCGATGATACCGCCAAAGCCAAGCATCGCCGTCACCAGCGCCGCGCCGCCGATCACCATGAAGGTCGAGAGCAGAGCCGGCCGTCGCAGCGCGCCGCCCGCACCGATGCCCAACATGGGAAGCGCCATGCCGAGCCCGTGAATCGAATGGTAGAGCCCGGCCACCGACAGCAGCAGGTAGTACGGCCAGAACAGCGCCGGTTGCCACTGGAGCGTGAAGGCGATGCCTTCGAAGCGCGGGAAGACGTCGAAGAACAGCGAGGCGCCCCGCGTCGCCAGCGCGTGTCCACCAATGACGGCGAGCAGGAAGTAGCCGCTGTAGCGGTGAAGCCTCTGCCGCAGCATCGGAGACGGCCGCTCCTGGCGGCGGCGCCGACCGACGATGCGGGCAACGCCAGCGGCGATGTGGACCACCAGCGGAGTGAAGACCAACGCCACCTCGATGAGAGGCCACTGGTAAACCGCGCGGAGCTGAGACTGCACGCGGTCGTAGGTCTGAGCGCCCAGGCTGGCCAGCATCTGATTGAACAGGTGTGCCAGCACGAAGACCGAAAAGAGCACCCCGCTGATGGCCTGCGTTCGCTGAAGCTTTTGTTCCATGGCCCCAAGACGACCGAGGCGCGCAGAACGTGACATGGCCGAAATACCCCGCCGCCTCAGGGCGCCTGGCGCGGGCGCCGCTCGAGTGTCGGACCCGGGCTGTACCTTGGCTTCGTGCTGCTCGAAGACCTCTTTCCCCGCCACGCGCTGGTCGACCTGGAGACGACCGGGCTCGACCCGCGCCAGGATGAGGTCATCGAGGTCGGCGTCCTCGTCGTCGAGCGCGGCCAGGCGGTCGACCGCATCAGCCGGCTCTTCTCCCCTTCGCGGCCGCTGCCGCTCGCCATTCAACGCATCACCGGCCTCGACGACGCCGCGCTCGCCCACCGCGAGCCCTTCTCGGCCTACGCCGCCGAGCTGAAGGAGCGGCTGCGCGGCTGGACGGTGGTGGCCCACAACGCCTCGTTCGAGAAGAGCTTTCTGGGCCCCCTCTTCGCCGCCATCGACGCGCCGGTGCTCGACTCGTGCGAGCTGCTCCACTTCCTCTACCCGGAGCTCGACAGCCACTCTCTCGAGTCGATCGTGCGGTGGGCGAAGGTGGCCGACCGCGCCGCCCACCGCGCGCTGAAAGACTGCGAAGACACCTTCGATGTCTTGCGCCACGCGCTCTCCCGCTGCGTCAACGAGCGCGCCTCCAGCGACATCCGCGAGCTGATCGAGCTGTTGGACCCTGGGCCCGAAGGGCGGGCGGAGGTCGCGCCCGTGCTCGCGCTGCTCACCGCGCTCGAAGCGCGGTGCGCCTCCCCGCCGGCCCCAACGCCGGCGAAGCCGCCCACGGCTTCCGTCGCGGGTCCCCGGCAGGCGGTGGCGCTGCCCAACGGCTGGAGCAGCCCGGGCGCGTTGGCGCGCGAGGTGGAACGGCTCCGCGCCGCGCAACCCGACCGAGTCGTGGCACCGCTCAAAGCCCAGACCCACTACCTGTGCCGAAGGCGCGTCCTGGAGGCCACGCGCGTGCGGCCAGGCATGGGCTACGCCGAACGCGCGCCGAGGGCCTACCTGCGGGCCTTCGCCCAGCGTCGAGCGGACGGCGACCTGGACGCGCTCAGCTATTGGTTCAAGGAGCGCTACCCCGCGCTCGTTCCGCTCGCGTTCGCCTCGCGCTCCGAGCCGGCGACGACGCTCGGCGAGCGATGCCCTCTCTACCTGGCCTGCTACTACCACCGCGCGCTGCACCAGGCCCGCGCGGCCGACGTGCTGGTCACCTCGCACGCGGCGGCGGTGACGTGGCCCGCCCACTACCCCAGCGTCGACCACTGGCGCGTGCTCGCGGCGCACGAGCTGGAAGACGCCGCGACCGACGCGCTCAGCCGGACGCTCTCGGGCGCGCTCGTGCAGCGGCTCTCCTGGCGCCTCGAGCGGCTGTTGCTGCCCCCGCTGGTGGCGCTGGCCGGCGCGCCGCGGGTCGAGCTGCTCCACGTCGAGCTCGAGCGGGCGCGCCAACGCATCGACGACTCGGCGCGCGCGCTGGGCGAAGCCGTCGCCGGGCTGTGCGCCGCCGAGGCGCTGCCCTCGACGCTCGCCCGCTTCGGCACGGAGTGCCGCATCACCGAGAGG
>CAZEDU010000145.1:9909-12014 GCA_964511185.1 uncultured Myxococcaceae bacterium
ACCCGCACCAGCCGCCCGTTCCTCAAGGTGCGCGACGGGCTCACCGCGCTCGGCATCGAGCTCGAGGTCCTGCTCCAGATTCTGAGCAGGCAGTGGGACGCGACCTTGCCGGATACGCCTACGCCCACCCTGGGAGCGGAGCGCGATGGGGTGGTGGCCGCCGCGCGCGCGCTGCGCGAGGTGACCGAAGAGCTCGCCTGGAACGCGTCGACCCAGCGCTGTCACCTGGCGGGCGTGAAGCGAAGCCGCCGGGCGCGGTCCGACGCGAGCGAGGCGCTCGAAGACTGGTCCTTGACCTCCAGCCCGCTCGAGGTCAGCGGCCTGCTCGACTCGACCGATCTCGAGCTGGTTTCCGAGGCGGCGGTGGCACCCGGGCTGGGCGGCTTTCTCGTCCGGCGGCTGGGGCTGTTCGACCACATGCGCGTGAAGCTCACCGGGCCGACGGTGGCGCGCGCGCGGCCGCGGGTGTTGATCTTGACCGACGTGGGGCCAGCGACCAGCGACGCCTTCGCCGACTGGCTGGCCGACAGGCTCACCGCGATGACCAGCTACCTCCAGGGCGACGTGCTCGGGCTGTTCTCGTCGTCGCAGCGCCTCCAGCGGGTGTGGGAACGGACGCGCGCCCAGCTCGAGCCGTCGGGCATCGAGGTGATGCGGCCGACGCGCTCGGCGGCGCCGCCGCTGCACCACCGCTCGCTTTCGCTCTCGGGCCAGTCCGCGTGGCGGCAGCTGCGCTCCGGCGGCACCAGCGCCCAGTGCGTCTTCATCGACAAGCTCGACGTCGAGCCGCTCGGAAGGCCCTGGGTCGCCGCGCGCGAGGAGGCGCTCCAGGCCGCCGGGGCGGCCGACGCGTTCGCCGGTTACCGGTTGCCGCGCGCCCTCATCCACCTGCGGCTCGGGCTGGAGCAGCTCGGACGCTTCGCGCCCCACGTGAAGGTGGTCGTGCTGGCGGACCCGGGCAGCCCCGCCTACCGCGCCGAGCTGCTCCAGGCGCTGGCCGACTACCCGGTCGAGCCGTGCACCTGGGCCGAAGCGCGGCGCACGCTGGCGGCGCTCTTGGCGCCGCCGGTCGCGGCCCCCCCGGCGCTCGTCCCGGAGAAGCCCCGCCTGGGCATCGCCTCGAGCGTCTGAGCCGTCACTCGAGCGACGCTTTGAGCTTGGCTTCGAGCGTCTGCAGCTCGCGCACGAGCTCGTCGCTCGCCCGGGTCTGCTGCGCCACCTGCAAGGCCGCCTGCACGCGCTGCAAGAGCGACGTTTCCCGGTCGCGCACTTCCTTGACCATGTGCTGGAAGGCTTCGAAGACGTCCTTCAGCTCGTCTTTGGGGCGCAGGGAGTCCCTGTCGAAGTTGAGCCGCCCTTGCCCCATCTCGTGGAAGTTGCGCTTGAGCCGGTAGAGCGGGCCGACGATTTTGTGCGTGGCGACGATGCTCACCGCGGCCACCAACACGATGAAGAGGAAGAAGCCGCCGATCAGCGAGAACAGGGTGATTTGCTGGCGGCGCACCAGGTTGTCGCGCTGATCTTCGATCGCCTGCAGCTCGGCCCGGAAGCTGGCGTCGATCGCCTCGGACTTCTCCTTCAGCTGCTTCTCGAAGGCCGGGTCGTCCATGTTCTGCATCAGCTCGTTGTTCAGCGTGGCGTTCGACAGCTCCTTGCTGGTGTCGGCGGCCTTTCGGCGGGCGTCGACCGCGGCGGCCATCTCGTCGAACAGCGTCTTCGACGTCATCCACAGAAAGCCGCCGAGCAGCAGCGCGGCGACCATCGTGCTCACCACCACGTAGCTGGCGAACTTGAGCTGAAAGCGCGTGTCGAGCAGGAAGTTCCGCCACCTGCGTCGGAAGGCGGGCGGCGCGATCGACGTGTCTTGGGCCATGCCACTCATGGGGTGCTCCAATCGAGGTCCGCCGCGGCGTCGTCCAGCACCTTGGGGACCATCAGCTTGAGCAGATCGGCGGGCTTCGCCCCGCGGGCCTTCACGTTGTAGTCGCCCTTGATCGACTGCTCGGGGTACGTCAGACACAAGAGGTTCACCTTCAGCGAGCCGCTCTCCTGCGAGAGCTGAGCCCGCAACATCCAACCCTTCAGCTTCTTCTGCCGGATGACCG
>CAZEDU010000146.1:0-11804 GCA_964511185.1 uncultured Myxococcaceae bacterium
CGGCGGCGATCGCGGGCGTCCTCTCGGCGGGCGCGCTCTTGGGGGCGGGGCAGTCCGCCGAGCTGGTCTCGTTCCTCACCGCGCTCATCCTGCTCTACCAGCCCGCGAAGGACTTAGGGCGCGTCAGCCAGTTCGCGGTGCAGGCCGCGAACGCCGGGGAGCGCCTCTTCGAGCTGATGGCCTGGACCCACCCGGTGGCCGACGCGGCGGGCGCGAAGCCGCTCCCGGCACTGCGCGAGGGCGTGCGCTTGGAGCACGTGCGCTTCACCTATGGCGACCGGCCCGCGATCGAGGATTTGAGCCTCGAGCTGCCCGTGGGAAAAGTCACCGCGCTCGTGGGGCCGAGCGGTGCGGGCAAGAGCACGTTGACGGCGCTGCTGCTGCGCTTCGTCCAGCCTTCGGGGGGGCACATCCTCATCGATGGCACCGACGTCTCCACCGTCACCGCCGCGAGCGTGCGCGCGCAGTTCGCTTTGGTCACGCAGGAGCCGCTGCTCTTCTCGATGAGCGTGCTCGAGAACCTGCGCTACGGCCGGCCCGGCGCGACGCTCGACGAGATCCGCGCCGCGGCGCGCATCGCCCAGGCGGACGCGTTCATCGCGCGGCTGCCCCAGGGCTACGACACCTTGCTGAACGAGCGCGCCTCGAACTTGAGCGGAGGGCAGAAGCAGCGCCTGTGCCTGGCGCGCGCACTCGCCGCGCAGGCGCCCGTGCTGATCCTCGACGAGGCCACCAGCAACCTCGACCCGGAGAGCGAGCGCGAGCTGCAGGCCGCCCTCGCGCAGGTGCTGCCGGGGCGCACCGCGCTCGTCATCGCGCATCGCCTCGCCACCATCACCCAGGCCGACCGCATCCACGTGCTCGACGCCGGCCGGGTGGTGGAGACGGGCACCCACGCCGAGCTGGTCGACCGCGGCGGGCTCTACGCGCGGCTGTGGGCGCTCCAATCATCCTCCGAGCGCGCGGCCGGCTGAGCGCGATGAAACCGTGATTGACACCAGGCCCAAGGAGCGCGACGTCTTGGGGCCATGAGCGTTCAATTCCCGGTCTTTGTCGAAGTGGGCGGTGAGAAGGTCCGCGTCGGAACGGCGACGCAGGTGTCCGACGGCTTCATGCTCAAGCTCGGCGAGCTGAGCATCGGCGGCCAGCCGCTGGCGCCATCTCGTCCAGCGGCCACAGGGGGCGCGTCGGGCGGCGAGGTGTTCCCGAACTACGGCCGCAGCAAAGGCATGCCCATCCGCGGCGCGTCGATGCAGGACCTCGAGTTCTACGCGAACGGCGCCCGCCGCTCGCTCTCCGATCCGGGCAAGGCGCGCTTTCACGAGAAGGAGCGGGCGTTGCTCGCGCTGATCGAGGCAGAGATCGCCCGGCAAGGCGGCGGCTCGGCCGAGCGCGACGACGCGGAGCCACCGCCTCCGGGCGACGAAGACGCGCCCTTCTAACGCGAGAAGAGGGGACTGTCCCTGAACGGGACTGTCCCCGGTCTCCCCAAGGTCCATGCCATCTTCCAACACGTGACAGACGCGCGCGCCGGACTCGGAAAGAAGCTCCTCCGGGCCTTCTTCGGGCTCCTCATCCTGCTCGGCGCCACGCTCGGGGTCTTCGCGCTCCTCGCGCAAACGAAGGACTACCCCGTCACGGGCGTGGTCGCGCAAAAGGGGGTTCGCGGCGTCTTCCACGTGCACTCGACGGCGTCGGACGGCCGCGGCGATGTCCAGGCCATCGTCCAAGCCGCCAAACAGGCCGGCGTCCAGTTCGTCGTCCTCACCGACCACAACGTCGAGCCCGGGCCGCCCGAGCGCATCGACGGCGTCCTGGTGATCCGCGCGGTCGAGCTCAGCACCCCGTACGGTCACGTGGTGGGGCTCGGCATGACCCGAGGCATGACCAAGGCCGAGCGCGCCGACCGGCCTTTGGACCGCATCCACGCGCAAGGCGGCTGGGCGGTCCTCGCGCACCCAGTGCAGAAGCGAAACCCGTGGACCGACACCCGAGCCGCCGTCCAGGCGGAGGGCTTCGAGCTCTTCTCCGGCGACTCGCTCTACCGCGCCGCGCTCCGGCAGCCGCTCAAGCTCGCGTGCGCGCTGGGCGCCTACGAGGCCAACCCAGCGCACGCGCTGCTCACGCTCGTCACGCCTCAACCCGAGGCGACCGAAGTGCTGCTGGGCCTCGCGCGCCAGTCGCCCAAGATCGTCCTGTGCGCGGTGGACGCGCACGGCCTGCCGCCGTACGCCGACGTCTTCGCCGGGCTGGTCAACCACCTGCCCGAGGTCGACGCGTTGCCCGACGCGCCTGACGCGGCCGCCGCGCTGGTGCTCGGGCAGCTCCAGGCGGGGCGGAGCGTCTGCGCCTTCCCCGCGCTCGGCGAGCCGGCCGGCTTTCAGCTCGCGACCGACCGCGCGCGCTTCCCTCGGCGCGTCGCGGTCGGAGAGCCGGTGCGCGTTCGACTCCCGCCGCTGGGGCCCGCCCAGGCGAGGGTGGTGGTGCAGGGCGACGCGCGCCTCGCGCCCGACGGCGTCACCATCCTCCCGGAGAAGCCGGGCGCCTTCCTCGTCACCGTCGAGCTGCTCGCTCCAGACTGCGCGCTGGGGACGACGTGGCGGCCGTGGCTCGCCGCCTCACCCATCTCGGTGAGCGCGGATTAAGGGTCCCTCACGCCGCGCCACCACGCGTCGAGTTGCTCGCGCGGCGGAATCTCCAAAGGGTGCCCCAGCTTCGGCGTGATCAGCGGGAGCTGCCGCTCTTGCGCCAGCTCCATCAGGCGCTCGCCCGGCGCGTCCCACGCGTGCAGCCCCAAGTCGAACGTGCCCCAGTGGATCGGCAGCAGCGCCCCGCCGCCCAGCATTCGGTGCGCTTCGACGGCGCCGTCGGGCCCCAAATGAATGTCGCCCCAGCTGGGGTGAAACGCGCCGACCTCGAGCATCACCACGTCGAACGGGCCTTGCCGCTCGCGAATCTGCTCGAACTGCGGCGTCAAGCCGGTGTCGCCGCTGAAGTACACGCGGTGCTGCTCGGTTCGAACCACCCACGACGTCCACAAGGTGCGGTTGCGGTCCGTCAGGCTGCGGCCCGAGAAGTGCCGCGCGGGCGTGGAGACGAGCCGGAGCTTCCCTTCGTCGATCTTGCCTTCGCCCCACCAGTCGAGCTCGATGATCTGCTCTGGCCGCACGCCCCATTTGCGAAGGTGGTCCGCCACCCCGAGCGGCACGAAGAACGGCGTCTTGCGCTGGGCGAGCGCCTGCACGGTCTGCATGCACAGGTGGTCGTAGTGGTCGTGCGAGATGATCACCGCGTCGAGCTTCGGCAGCTCGCCGAGCGACACCAGCACCGGGTGAAAGCGAAGCGGGCCGATCCTTTGCGACGGTGAGGCGCGATCGGCCCACACCGGATCGGTGAGCACCCGGTACCCGTCGATCTCGATCAGCACGCTCGAGTGGCCAAGCCAGGTGATCCGCAGCCCGCGCTCGGGCGGCTTCTCCCACGCCGCGCGCGGATCCTCGAGCGGCAACGGCGCGGGCGGCCGCTTCTGCACCTGGGTGGTGAAGAACTCGCTCAGCGTCTTGAGGCCCGGAGCGTCGTCCCGCCGCGGCACGGTGTTCTCGAAGCGGCCCTCGCGATACACCGACTCGCGCGACAGGTAGGCGAGCCGCTGGGTGTCGGTGCGCGCGCCCAGACTGGCCAGGCAACCCGCCGACACGAACCAGGTGACCGCGAGCACCACCGCGACGACCGCGACCTTTGCCGCCCGGCGGCGCCCGCGCGTCGGCGGTGGGGGAGTGGGTGCCATGGCCGCGACAACTAATCGCGGCGAAGGGGAGCCGCAATGTGAAACCCGGAAGGAAAGTGCTACAGGGCGCCTCAAAGCGCCCACTCGATGCGGTTGGTCTACATCATCGCCAGCTACCTGCTGTTCCTGGCCCTGCTCCCGGTGCTGTCGGTCCATCGGAAGACGCGCAGCGGGCTGTTGCAGCGGCTGGGCTTCTACCCGCCTGGGCTCTTGCCGCAAGGCGGCGGGCCGCGCGTGTGGCTGCACGGCGCCAGCGCGGGCGATCTGCTCGCGCTCTCACCGATGATTCGCCTGATCCGGGCGCGCTTCCCGAGCGCTCGCATCGTCTTGTCGACCACCACCAACACCGGTCACTTGATGGCGAGCGAGCGGCTCAAGGACCTCATCGACGCGGTCATCTACGCGCCTTACGACCTGTGGGGCGCGACCCGGCGCGCGATCACCGCGGTGAAGCCTGATCTGCTCGTGCTCGAGTACACGGAGATCTGGCCGAACCTCATCTACGCCGCGAAGAACGCCGGCGCCCAGGTTGCCCTCACCAATGGTCGGTTTTCGCCCGCGCACCTGCGCCGCTACCGCACGCTCTTCTCCCTCATCGGAAACCCGCTGCGGCGCATCGACCTGTTCCTCATGCGCGAGGACGACGAAGCCGAGCGGGTGCTGGGGTTGGGCGCGCCGCTCGAGCGCGTGTGGGTGACGGGGAACACCAAGTTCGACGTGCTCGCGGCGCAGAACGTGCCGGAGGACGCCGAGCTCCGGCGCGCGCTGGGGCTGCCGCCGAACGCGCGCGTGCTCATCGCGGGGAGCACCCACGAGGGCGAAGAGGAGAAGCTCCTCGAGGTCTACAAGCGGCTGCTGAAGGACCACCCGGACCTGCGGCTCGTCATCGCGCCGCGCTACATCGATCGCGCCGCGCGCGTGGTGGCGCTGTGCGAAGCCGCGGGCCTCTCCGTGGGGCTGCGCTCGCAGAACAACAGGTCGGGCGGCCAGGTCATCGTGCTCGACACCATCGGGGAGCTGTCCCGCGCGTACCGGTTGGCGACGTTGGTCTTCGTCGGCGGCTCGTTCACCACGCGCGGCGGGCAGAACATCCTGGAGCCGGCCGCCCAAGGCCGCCCGGTCCTCTTCGGGCCGCACATGGAGAACTTCCACGACAGCGTGCAGGTGTTGGTCGGCCGCGGTGGAATTCAGGTGAACGATCCGGATCATTTGTACCGCGTGCTCTCGGAGCTGCTCGCGCGGCCGGAGGCGGTGGCCTCGTTGGGGGATCGCGCGCAGGACGCGGTTCGTCAGGTCTCGGGCGCGAGCCAACGCAACGTCGATCACATGGAGCGGTTGCTCGCCGCCGCGAACGGCCGCGCCCCGCTCTTGCCCCGCGAGGCCGTGTGAGCGCGCCTTGGAGCCAGCGCTGGGAGCGCCGTTGGTACGCGGGGCCGAGCACGCCGCTGAGCCCGCTCCGCTGGGCCTCGGGTGCGTTCGGCGCGGCGACTGCCGTCCGAAACGCGCTCTACGACCGCGGCGTCCTCCCCGCCACGCCCGTGCACGGCGCGCGCGTCGTCTCGGTCGGCAACCTCACCGTCGGCGGCTCGGGCAAGACGCCCACGGTCATCTACCTCGCCAACCGCTGGGCCCACCGGAAGATCGCGGTGCTCTCCCGGGGCTACGGACGCGCGGGCCGTGGGCAGGCCCTCGCGCTGCCTGGCGCGCGCGCGGACGCGGCGAGCCTGGGCGACGAGCCGGCGCTCATCGCCCGCCGCTGCCCCCGAGCGGCCGTGCTCGTCGGCGCCGACCGCGTCGCGCTCGCCCGCAGGGCCCGCGCCGAGCTGAAGTCGGAGCTGCTCTTGCTCGACGACGGCCTGCAGCACCGCCGGCTCGAGCGCGACGTGAACATCGTCACCGTGGACGAGAGCGTCGGCTTCGGAAATGGCGAGCTGCTCCCGGCCGGGCCGTTGCGCGAAGGCCTCGCCGGCCTTCGCCGCGCCGATCTCATCTGGCTCTACGTGTCCGACGCGCCGTTCGGCCCGCTCCCCGAATGGCCCGCGCCAGTCGTTCGGGCGCGGCTGCGGCCCGCGGCCTGGCTCACCGCCACCTCGGAGGAGCCGCTCGAGGCGGTGCGCGGACGAAAGGTGCTGGCGCTGGCTGGCATCGCCCGCCCCGAGCGGTTCGTCCGCACGCTCGAGTCGCTCGGCGCCGTCGTCGAGAGCCAGCGGCTCTTCGCGGATCACCATCGCTTCTCGGCCGCTGAGCTGGAGGAGATCTCCCACGCCGCGACGCGCGCTGGCGCGCTGGTGTGCACGACCGAGAAGGACGCGGTTCGCCTGCCGGGTGGCTTCTCTCACTGGGCGCTCAAGGTCGACGTCGAGGTCCTCTCCGGTCTCGACCTGGTGGATCGCGTTGTCGCTGGAGCGCCAGAAGCGAGCGCTTGAGGGCCCAGAAGGAGTGGGATCCGGGCAGCCGAACGCTCGAGCGAAAGCCGCCGAGCGTCGCCGGCTAGGCCAGCAGCACCCAACCTCCGCAGCAAGAGTTGTCCGCCTCACCCTCCCTGTGGGACAAGGCCGCGCCATGCGTGCGCTCACGCCCGTCTCCTCGCTGCCCACCTTGAGCCAGCTGGTGCAGCAGTTCACCCGCCGCAAGGTGTTGGTCATCGGCGATCTGATGGCCGACCACTACATCTACGGCCAGACCGAGCGCGTGAGCCGCGAAGCGCCGGTCCTCATCGTCCGCTACGAAGACTCCGAGGTGACCTTGGGCGGCGGCGCCAACGCGGCGGCCAACGTCCGCGCGCTCGGCGCGCAAGTGACGGTGCTCGGCGTGCTGGGCGACGACGAAATGGGGCAGGCGCTGCGCGCCCGCTTCAAGGCCGCGGCCATTCGGGTGCAGGCCCTGACCGCGCCGGGCGTTCAGACCGAGACCAAGACCAGAATCCTTGCGGGCGGCATCAACACCACCCGGCAGCAGATGCTCCGGCTCGATCGCGGGGCGCGCGGACCGCTGCCGTCGAAGCTGCGGCAGGAGCTGTCGCGCGCCGTGAAGCAGCTCGCGCGCGATGTCGACGCGGTGGTGGTCTCCGACTATGGCGCGGGCGTGGTCGCCGACGAAGTCCGCGGCACCTTGCGCGATCTCGCCGCCGACGGGCTGCCGGTCTGCGGCGACTCGCGCTACGCGCTCAAGAAGCTCGTCGGCATCACCGTGTGCAAGCCCAACGAGCCCGAGCTCGAGGCGCTGACCGGCCAGAGCGTGCGCAGCGACGCCGAGCTCAAAGCGGCCGGCCGCCGCGCGCTCGAGCAGCTTCAGTGCCGCTCGCTCGTCGTCACCCGGGGCCGCAACGGCATGGCGGTCTTCGATGCGTCCGGCTCGGTGGAGCTGTTCGCGTCACACGGCGCGGCCGAAGCGGTCGACGTCACCGGCGCGGGCGATACGGTGGTCGCCGCGCTCTCGCTCGGCCTGGCGAGCGGCGCGACCGTGCTGCAGGCCGCCCAGCTCGCCAACGTCGCCGCCGGCATCGTGGTGCAAAAGCCCGGCACCGCGACGGTCAACCGCACCGAGCTCGTGCGCGAGCTCAAGCGCGACGGACGATGACCGGACACAAGGTTCAGTCGCTCGAGCAGGTGGTCTCGGACGTCTCCCGCTGGCGCGCCGAGGGCAAGACCATCGCGCTCGCCAACGGGGTGTTCGACCTGCTCCACGTCGGTCACGTTCGCTACCTGCAGGGCGCCAAGGCGCTCGCCGACGTGTTGGTGGTCGCCGTCAACTCAGACAGCTCCACGCGCCTGCTCAAAGGAGACGGCCGGCCGCACGTGCCGGAGCACGAGCGCGCCGAGCTGGTCGCCGCGCTCGCCTGCACCGACCGGGTGGTCCTCTTCGAAGACAAGGATGTCCGGCCTATCCTCCGCGCGCTCAAACCAGACATTCACGTCAAGGGCACAGATTATACACCCGAGACGATTCCCGAACGCGCCGAGGTCGAGTCGTACGGTGGAAGGGTCGCGGTCGCGGGCGACCCGAAGGATCACAGCACCAGCGCGGTGCTCGAGAAGCTGCGCCGGGGTTAGTCGACCTCGCGGAGCCTGAGCCGAGGGCCCTTGCCGCGCGTCAGCTGATACAGCTCCCGATAGAGCTGCGGCGACTCGCGGCGCAGCGCCTTGGGGACGCGCACCTCGAGCTGCCCGTCGCTCCACTGCGCCATCCGCATGATCGCCTTCCAGAGGGCCGGGTTCTCGTTCCACACCGCGGCGCCCACCTGCAGCTGAGGGGTGCCATTGGGTGCCCGGCCCACCGTCACGCGCTTGGACGTCAGCGGGTGCTTCGGGAAGGCCACGCCCACCGCGGGCCAGGTGTTGGCCCAATCGCTCGGGCGAAAGGCCTGCCGCGGGTCGGGGCTGCTCGAGCGCAGGCTCACCACGCTGCGGAGCGGGCGCCGAACGGCGAAGAGCGTGGGGGGCCGGAGGAACGGGGGCATTTCTTGGATGATTGTCGCGCCGGCGCGCGAAATGTTCCGTCCGCCGGGGTCGATGGGACACCGTAAATCCAGCCTGAAAACTGAGACTTGGACACTTGCGCCATCTCCGGCGGAGGTGTATCGACCCATTCCATGCCGCTCTCGGCCGCGCTCAAGGACGTCCTGGCTTGCCCCCAGTGCAAGGGGCAGCTGCAGTTCCACGAAGAGAAGAACGAGATTCACTGCACGCGTTGCAAGCTCGCCTACCCGATCAAAGACGGTATCCCGGTGATGTTGGCCGACGAGGCGCGGCCGCTCACCTGACCGCCGCCACCGGGGCGGTGAGCATCTGCCGGGTGGCCGCCTCGGCCTGCGCGCGCATCTGCGCCAGGTCGTTCTGCCACGCCGTCAGGTCCACCATGCGGTGCGGCGCGGCCCCGTGGCCCCACCGCTCCACCGACATGCGCAGGAAGAACGCGAGCGTCGGCGCGCCGACCGCGACGGCCAGGTGCATCGGGCCGGTGTTGTTGCACACGGTGAGCTCGCAGGCCGCCATCAACCCTGCCAGCTCGTCGATGTTGGTCGGCGGGGCCAGCTGCGCGCCCGGCGCCTGGGCCACCAGCCCCCGCGCCAGCGGCTCCTCGCCGGGGCCCCAGGTCACGATGACCCGGCGGCCTTCCTGGAGCAGCACCTGGGCGCACGCGGCGAAGACCTCGACGGGAATCCGCCGCCAGTCCAGACGACCTCCGGGGTTCACCACCGCGCTCGGGGTGGCGCGCGCTTGGGCCACCAGCGCCTGCAGCGCGGGGGAGAGCTGGACGGGGCGGAACGAAAGCGGCTCGTGCGGGGGCGCGATGCCGAGCGGCGAGAGCAGGTGAAGCCGCTGCGCCAGCTCGGAGACAGTGCCTGGCCGCGGAGGCACCGGGACATCGGTGAGCCACCGCACCGGCCACATCGAGGGACCGACCACCACGCCGTCGCGGGCGACGAGCCGGGCGACGATCGCCGAGGTGATCGACGGGACCTCCCAGTTCGCGGCGTTCACCACCACGTCGTAGGCCCGCGCGCGCAAGGACCGGATGCCCGGCGCCCAAGGCCCCAGGAACAGCCGGCGGCGATCGAGCCCCTGCACCGAGGAGGCCGCCGGGTGCCCCTCGAGCACGCGCCGCGCCCGGCCGTGCACCAGCACGTCGATGCGCGCATGCGGGAACGCGCGTCGCGCGGCGCTGATCAGCGGCGTGGTGAGCAGCGCCTCGCCGACCCGGTTGTCGATGCGCATCAGCAGCAGCCGCTCGAGCCGCTTGGGCGCCAACCCGCGCCGGGCGCGCCCGGGCCGCCACAACAGCGCGGCGCTCAATACCGCCAGCAGATGCTTGGCGAGCCATTCGACCCGCTTGAGCCAACCCATGGGCGCTGCATATCGCGAAACGGCTCCTTGACGGCGGCGGTGAAAGCCCCCTAGAGCGTGGCGCGTGCTTCGAAGCATGACTGGCTTTGGCGCGGGCCGTGCCACCGTCGAAGGCGAAGAGCTTTCGGTCGAGCTGCGCTCGCTCAATCACAAATTCTGCGAGGTCAAGCCCAGGCTGCCCCGCGAGCTGGCCGCGCTCGACGGCATGGTCGCCAAGGCGGTGAAGGACAAGCTCGCCCGCGGCGCCGTCGAGGTCTGGGTCAAGCGCACCGCGGCCACGCAGACGGGCGTCGCGCCCCAGGTCGACCTGGCGCTGGCGCGCGAATACCGCCGCGCCTTCAGCCAGCTGGCCGCCGAGCTCAAGGTCGCCGACGACGTCCAGCTCAGGCACATCGCCTCGCAGCCTGGCGTGATTCACCTGGAAGAGCGCTCGGTCCAGCTGGACCACGCCACCGCCGCCTTCGACCAGGCCATGACCCACGCGCTCGCCCAGCTCCTCGCGATGAGAGAGAAAGAAGGCGAGGCGATCCGCGCCGATCTCGCCTCGCGCCTGACGCTCGTGGAGAAGCTGGTGGCCGAGGTGAAGGCGCTCGCGCCCAAGGCGGTCGAGGAGTACCGCGCGCGGCTCGAGGCGCGCATCGCCGAGCTGGCCAAGGGCGTCCCGCTCGACCCACAGCGCATCGCCCAGGAAGTCGCCTTCTTCGCCGAGCGCACCGACATCGCCGAGGAGATGACCCGGCTGTCGTCCCACCTCGAGCAGTTCAGGGCGCTGTTCGAAAGCCCCGAGCCTGCCGGCCGCAAGATGGACTTCATCGTTCAGGAGATGCACCGCGAGGTGAACACCACCGGCTCCAAGAGCCAACACCCCGAGATCTCGACGCGGGTGGTCGCGCTCAAGGCGGAGCTCGAGCGGGTTCGCGAGCAGGTGCAGAACGTCGAATGACCGAGACGCCGCCCTTGAACCCCGCAACCCTGCTCATCCTCTCGGCGCCCTCGGGCGCGGGCAAGACGACGCTCGCCCACCGGCTGCTCAAAGAGATGCCCAGCGCGAAGTTCTCGGTGAGCTACACCACCCGCGCCCCCCGCGGCGCCGAGCAGAACGGGATCGACTACTGGTTCATCGACACCAAGGCTTTCCAGCAGAAGATTGATCAGGGCCACTTCGTCGAGTGGGCCCAAGTGCATGACGCCTTCTACGGCAGCCCCCAAGCGGTGATCGACGAAGCCAACGCCTCCCGGGGGCTGGCGGTCTTCGACATCGACGTCCAGGGCGGGGCGGCGATCAAGCGCAAGTTCCCCGACGCGATCTTGGTCTTCATCCTCCCGCCCTCGATGGAGGAGCTGGAGCAGCGGCTTCGACGACGCCAGACCGACTCGGAGGAGACCATCCGCCGCCGGCTCCTGGGCGCCCGCTCGGAGATGGAGCGGGGGGCGTCGACCTACGATTATTTGATCATCAACGACGACTTCGAGCGGGCCTTCTCGGAGCTCAAGTCGGTCGTCATCGCCGAGCGGTGCCGGCGAGGCCGCGTGGACATCTCGCACTTGAAGCTCGAGCGCCCGGTCGGTGGGTGAGCGAGCGCTTGATCAGCCCGGATCAGGCGCGAAGAAAGGCGAGCTGGCCTGCTGTTGAGTTCGTAGTTGACTTTCGAGCGGATGATCTCTAGATAGCCGCCCCCTTCGCGACACCACGGTGTCGCAGTAGGGCCTCGCAGGACGAAGCAGGTCGTAGGAGTGGGCGCCGACTTCATCGAGGAAGCCGGAGCGAGGGTGGAAGCAGGCGGTTGGAGGGTGGGGTGACCAGGTGAATACGGCTCGACGTTGATCCGGCGCGGATCAGGAAGTACCGGCCGGAAGCTTGACAGCGAAACGTCGGATCGAATATAAGGCTCGCCCCTCGCAGCAACGGGGCACGGCGCAGAAGTCGAAGGCGCCACGCGCAGTTCGCTCTTTGAAAACCAAATAGCAAGCCCAAGAAAGACTGCGGAACCTGCAGTCAATCTTTTGAGATGTTCCCACCGCCGCTTCGGCGACGGAGGAACATCGACGAACAGCGACGTTCGTGAGGGTGATGAGCCCTCGCAAACGGATGCCAGTTCAACACTTCAATTTTTAATTGGAGAGTTTGATCCTGGCTCAGAACGAACGCTGGCGGCGTGCCTAACACATGC
>CAZEDU010000147.1:0-11673 GCA_964511185.1 uncultured Myxococcaceae bacterium
GCTCCTGGTAGCTCACCACCGAGAACGGCGGGTTGAACTCGTACTCGAGCAGCTTCCGCACGTACCGGCGAATGTCCATCGCGGTGAGGATCACCGGCCGCTGCGCGGTCGGCGGCAGGTTGCCGCACTCGCTCTTCACCGCCTGAACGATCTCCTGCGCGATGTCGGGCTCGAGCGCCAGGTGCGTCCCGGTCGAGGTGCGCTTGATGGACGTGCGAATCGCCTCTTCGATCTGAGGATCGAGCAAGTAGACGACCAGGGTGTTCGTGCCGCGCGCGTACTTGTGTGAGACGTAGCGCTTGAGCGACGCGCGCACGTGCTCGGTGAGCATCACGTTGTCGGCCTCCACCTGCCCGTGCTCGGCGAGCGCCTGCAGAATGCCGCGCAGGTCGCGGACGGAGATCTCCTCCTCCACCAGCCGGCCGAGGATGTCGGTCAGCTTGAGCACGTTGACGACCTTCGGCACCACCTCTTTGACGATCGCGGGGAACGCCTTCTCGAGCTGGTCGAGCATCGACTGCGCCTCTTGCACGCCGACGAACTCCCGCGCGTTGCGGCGCAGCACCGCGGCCAGGTGCAGGATGATGTAGCCGGGCACGTCCCAGGTGGTGAGGCCCGCCGCCTCGAGCATCTCCTTGTGATGGTCGGGCACCCACGCCGCCGGCTGCCGCGTCGCCGGGTTGATCGCCTCGAAGCCCTGCACGTTCATCAGCTTCAGGCGGTCGACGGTGTCGTTCACCAGGATGTGGTTGAGCGTCGCCTGCCCCGTCACCACCGGCACTTCGTTGATCTGAATCTGGTACGCGCCGGGCGGCAGGTTCGGGTTGCCGCGCGCGCGCACGCCCGGGAAGCGCACGCCCAGCTCGACGAACAGGCCGTCGCGCATGAAGGGAATCAGCTCGTATAGGAAGCGCCCGCCGTCCTGCCGCGAGTCCACGAACGGCACCAGCGCGTCGGACACCTCGAGCACGATCGGCGTGACGACCGGGATGAACAGCTCCGAGTCGGGGTTGATGGGCTCCTTCGGCCCCGGCTCGATCGCGGGCGGCAGCGCGCCGTCCCCCAGATCCTCCACCGGGCCCAGCCCGCCTTCGTCGAACTCGCCCGCGGCGGCCTGCTGGCTCTTGCGGAGCATCAGGAAGCCGCCGGCGCCGGCCGACAACCCCAGCACCAAGAACGGAATCGTCGGCAGCCCGGGAATCAGGCCGAGGACGATGAGCATGCCGGCGGCGATGGCGATGGCCTTCGGGTAAGCGGTCAGCTGGACGCTGACGTCCTTGCCCAGGTGCGCGCCTTCCTCTTCGCCCGCGACGCGCGTCACGATGATGCCGGCGGCGGTCGAGATGAGGATGGCCGGAATCATGCCGACCAACCCGTCGCCGATGGTGAGCAGCGTGTACTTCTTCGCCGCGTCGCCGATCTCCATGTTCTTCTGCGTGACGCCGATCACCAAGCCGCCGACGATGTTGACGACGGTGATGATGATGCCGGCGATGGCGTCGCCCTTGACGAACTTCATCGCGCCGTCCATCGCGCCGAAGAGCGAGCTCTCGCGCTCCAGATCGCGGCGCTTGCGCTTGCCTTCCTCCATGTCGATGGCGCCCGAGCGCAGGTCCGCGTCGATCGACATCTGCTTGCCGGGCATCGCGTCGAGCGTGAAGCGCGCGGCGACCTCGGCCACGCGCTCGGATCCCTTGGCGATGACGATGAAGTTCACCACCACCAGGATGAGGAAGATGACCGCGCCGACCACGTAGTTGCCGCGCACCACGAAGTAACCGAACGCGGTCACCACCTCGCCCGGGTCGCCCGTGAGCAGAATCAGTCGCGTGGTCGAGACCGTCAGCGACAGGCGGAACATCGTGGTGATGAGCAGCAGCGTGGGGAAGACCGACAGCTTGAGCGCCGTCGGTACGTACAGCGAGATGAGGAGGATGATCACCGCGAGGCTGATGTTCGTCGTCAGCAGGACGTCCAGCAGCAGCGTCGGGAGTGGGACGATCATCATTCCGACGATCGCCACCACCAAGAACGCGAGGACGATGTCGGAGTACCGCTCGAGGCCGCGCTTACCCATGTAGGTCGGCATCTTAGCCCGGGTTTGCGGGGCCGCGCGCTACTTGGACCCTGGCAAACCTTCAGCCTTTCTTCGCGCGTTTACTCAGGTTGTGGACCATGCGCAGAAGCCGCTTGGCGCGGTCGACGAAGGGGTCGTCGGGCCGGCCCAGCTCGACCGCTCGGTTCAAGTCGGCCGCCGCGCTCTTCAGCTTGCCCCGGTTGAGCCGGACCTCGCCGCGGTACACCAGGGCCGCCAGTTCGTTGGGATCGAGCGTCAGCGCGGCTTCAAAGAGAGCCAACGCGCGGCTCTGGTCGCCGAGCGCGAGGTAGATGGTGCCGAGCATCGTGTAAGGAAACGGGTCGGGCGCATCCATGCCCACCAGCTGCTCGAACACCAAGCGGGCTTCTTCCAGACGCCCTTGCTCGAAGAGCTGGTGCCCGACCAAGCACGCCTGCGCGAGCTGCTCGGCGCTCACCGGCCCTTTCGGGAGCAGCCGGTCGAGCTCGCCGCCCGGCGCGGCCTTGAGGGCCGGCGTGCGGGTCGCGAGCGGCGTCTTGCGGCGGCCCTTGCGGCGGTCCGGCTTCGGGGCGCCCGGCAGTCGCGCCAGGGCGCGCGGCGTGCCACGGCGCGGCGGCGTGGGCGTCGGCTCGGAGATCGGCGTGGCCGTGGTGACGGTCGGGTCGGTGTGGAAGTCGTCCGCGCGGAACTCGGGAATGGTCCGCGCCTCGCTCACCACCGAAGGCTCACCTACTCGGATCGGCCGCTGCCCCTTGGGGAAATACGTGACCGGGACGCGGGGCTGGTTCTTCGCGTTGCGCTCGCGGTCGGAAGAGGCCATCGGCCTTCGTCACTTCTTCTTGAGAGAACCCGACTCACCGGCAGAGTCGAGGAGCTCGAGCGTCGCTTCCGCGAGTGCCCGAGCGCGCGCACTCAACGGGTCATCCGCTTTGGGATCCAGCTCAACGGCTTTCTTGAAATCACTCGCCGCTTCGACCGCTCGCCCAGTCCTCAAAAAGACTTCGCCCCGGTTGACGTACGCGGAGATGTCTTTGGGGTTCAGCTTCAACGCACCGTTCAACGCGACTTCGGCGTTCTCCAGATCGTCTTCGGCCAGATAAACGGCCCCGAGCGCCGTGCGGTAGTACGACTCCTTCGGATCGAGGGTCGCGAGCCCTTCGAAGATGGTTCGAGCTTCCTTGTGCTTGCCTTGCTCGAACATCTGATAGCCAATGACAGCCATCTCGAGCATCTCGGGGCCTGTCACCCCGTGTAGCTCTTGGAGCGTCATCTCTCCGCGTACCCATTTCTGCATGCGATCGGGGGCGTAGAGCTGCTGCTCCCAATTGGCAGCCTCCCCACCCTTCTTCGCACCTGGATCGTTCGGATCTGACGCCATGAATGAAACGGGGCCCCCAACACAAAGCTGGAGGCCCCGGTTTTAGCTGAGCGTAAGCGGCTGAGTCTACGGGCGAATATTGCGGATGACCGCCATCGCCATCTCGTTCAGCGACTGAATCATCTGCGAGAGCGACTGAACGCGGCGGCTGATCGCGGAGACGCGCGCATTCGCGATCGCCTCCTTCTTCGCCGGGCCGTCGGGCATGTCGCTGATGGCGCTCCAGGTCTCGGCGTCCAGCCCGTACGGGATGTCCTTGCCGCTCTTGTCCTTCGCCGGCTTCTTGAGGTCAGCGAAGACGTCGGACAAACCATTGTCCTGCGGCGGGAGCGTCGCGGAACCGCTGCTGCCGTTGCTACCAGCGGTGGCGTTCGCGCGCGTGCTCGCCACCGGACGATCCGCGAACTTCGGAAGCTTCGCCGAGCGAACCGCGCTCTTCACGTCCGCAAGCGTGATGTCGGTCTTCGAGCCAGGGATCAACTTTCGCAGCGCGGTGAGCGGGCTCTTCACGCGCTTGCCGAAGTCGCCCGGCGCGACGAGCTTGCCCTGCTTCACGTCGAAGCCGGTCTCGATCAGCTTCTCGAGCTGCGCCTTGATCTTGTTCTTCTCTTCCGGCTTGAGCTTGGCAATCGCCTTACGAACGTCCGCCGGCAACTTCGCCATGATGCTGTTGAGCTGCGACTTATTGATGCTGACGGCCATGTGACTGCCTCCAAGAGGGGGAAGAGAGACCCCTGATTAAACGAATCCGTAGCTGATTATCGAGCGCGGCCGAAAAAGGTTTCCGACCACCGTCTCAGCGCCGCGACAGTGTCTGAATCATAGCCGAAACCTTTGAAAACAAAGGGCTTTCTTTCTTCGAAATCTCGGCCGCCCGACGCAGATCTTCGACCGCTTGCGGCTTTTGCCCCAGCGCCAACTTCACCTCGGCGCGACCGACGTAAGCCGCCGCGTCGTTGGGATCAAGCTTGAGCGCCACGTCGTACGCCGCGAGCGCGCCCTGCCCGTTCCCCGCGGCTTGCTCCACCACGCCGAGCGCCTTGGCGAAGTACGGGTCGAGCGGGTTCACCGCGTAGAGCCCCTGAAACAGCGTGCGCGCTTCGTCGATGCGGCCTTGGTAGTAGAAGAAGTAGGCCGTCCGCGCGATGGAGTAGAGCTCGTCGTCGCTGTAGCCGCGCACGTCCTTCAACGTCGCCTTGCCGTCGGCCCACTTCTGCAGCTGCGCGGTCAAATCGGCCGCCACTAGTAGCCCTCTTCCTTCTGGGCCTCGCGGACCTTGCGCTGAATGTCGCGAATCTCGTCGTTCAAGCGCGTGACCATCTTCAGCATCGCGGCTTCCCGGCCGAGCAGCGCCCTCAAGCGCTCGAGGCGGTCGGGCGCCGCCGTCACGCGTCCCAACCCCCGCTCGATGGCCTTGCGCGATTCGTCGTCGGCCCGCTCGGCCACCGACTGGAGCCGCGGCTGATCCAGGTAGCCTTCGAGGTCGGCCTCGTGCCCGTCGGGGTGCGGCGGCAAAGGCAGCCGCATCTCGTCCGCCGAGTGCGCCGGCCCGATGAAGTCGAGCAGCGCGGCCGAAGCGAGCGCGGGGTTCTTCGGGTCGCCCTTCTTCCCCGCCTTCTTCTTCCGGTCGAACTGCGCCGGGTCGACCAGCTTCTCGCGCACGCTGCGCGGGCCGCCCCACGGGAACAGCGGTACGCGCGGCGGTGGGTTGTTGATCTTCGCCATGGGTGAGAGCCCATCCTACCAGAAGCTCACTTCTTGTTCCCGTCCGCCTCTTCCTGCTGCAGCGCGTAGACGAAGTTCAAGACCTCGGCCACGGCGTCGTAGAGCTCTTCGGGGATCTCCTGCCCCACGTCGATGCGGTACAGCGCGTTGGCCAGCGGCACGTTCTTCATCACCGGGACGCCGTACTGCTTGGCGATCTCCCGAATCTTCTCGGCCTTGAACTGAAGCCCCTTGGCGACCACACGAGGGGCCTGATCTTTCTCTTTGTCGTACTTCAGCGCGATCGCGATCTCGGGGTCGTCGGCCATGAGACCCCTCGACTATACGCGCCCGCCCGGCACGGCGGCGCGCTGCAGCCCGTAGACGAACATCAACACCTCGGCCACCGCCTCGTACAGGCCCTCGGGCACCTCGTCCCCCTCCTGGAGCGCGAGCAGCGCGTGCGCGAGCGGCACGTTGCGCAGGATGGCGACCTGGTGCTCCCGCGCCACCCGCTTGATCGCCTCCGCCCGGTGATCGACGCCCTGGAGCACCACGCGCGGCGCCGCGTCTTTGCCTCGCTCGTACCGAAGCGCCACCGCCACGTGATCGGGGTTGGTCACCACCACGTCGGCGTCCTTGACCGCCTCCATCTGCTGGCCTTCGAGGATCTCCATGTGCAGCTGCTTGCGCGCTGCCTTGTGGTGCGGATCGCCTTCGCTCTCCTTGTACTCGCGCTTCACCTCGTCCTTCGTCATGCGAAGGTCTTTGTAATAGCTGTGTCGCTGGAACCAGACGTCGAAGATCGAGAAGAGCAGGAAGAGGATGCCGATGCGGACGGTGATGCGAAAGACGAGCTCGGCGAGCACCTCCATCGTCATCGCCGTGTCGCTGCGAATGGTCCCCACCACCAAGGGCAGCGCGTCGCGCACCACCCCGTAGACCACGTAGGCGGCGATGCTCATCTTGAGCATCGACTTGATGGCCTCGACCAGCTGCTTCTTCGAGACCAGGTTCTTCATGCCCTGAATCGGGTTCAGCTTCTCGAGCTTGGGCTGCACCACCTGCATCGAGAACAACGGCCCCACCTGAAGGAAGTCGACCAGCCCGCCGATCACCGCGCCGCCCACCGCCACCGGCAGCGTGAGCATCACCACGGTGGTCACCCCCAACAGCAGCGCCTGCAGCATCGCGCGCTCCAGATCGACCGGGTGCGCGATCTTCTCGAACGTGAAGGCGAACACCCCGCGCAGCTCGCTCTCGATGAACGGCCAGAACGCCTTGATCGCGCCCAGGCCCACCAGGAAGACCGCCACGCCGGTCATGTCCCTGCTCTTCCAGACCTGACCCTTCTTGCGCGAGTCGTCGATCTTCTTCTGTGTGGGCTCCTCGGTCTTCTCGCCGCTCTGCTCGGCCATGGCTTTCGATGCTCCGTGCGCACCCTTTTAGGTGAGCAGGCGCAACGCCTCCGAGAGCTCCCTGAGCATCACGGCGAACTCGTCGCTCAGGCGGATCAGCACCAGGTGAATGGCGACCAGCATCACCACCACCGACACCATCGGCTTGATCTGCATGGACAAGAAATAGACCTGCACCTGCGGCGCGACGCGGTTGATGAGCCCCAAGGACAGGTCGGTGAGGAAGGTCGCCACCAGCACCGGCGCCGCGAGCGCCAAGCCCACCCGCATGATCTCCGCGAACACCCGGATGATGAGCTCGAAGAACGCCCACGCGCCCTGGCCGAAGCTCGGGTAACCGTCGAGCGGAATCGCGGCGAGGCTGTCGGCGAACGTATTGATCACCACGTGGTGGCCGTTCAGCGTGAGGAACAGCACCACCGACAGCTGCAGCTTGAGCGACGAGAAGAGCGACACCTGCTGCTGGATCTGCGGCACCATGATCTGCGCCATGTTGGTGCCGGCCATCGCGTCGACCACCGTGCCCGCCACCTCGGCCGCGGCGAACACCAGGCTCACCACGAACGACAGGCACAGGCCGATGAACAGCTCCTTGAGCATCAGGAACAGGAACGGCACCGCCGAGATGGGGATGTTCTCCAGCCGGCCGACGACGCCGGGGAAGAGCACCAGCCCGAGCGTCAACCCGACGCCGATCTTCACCTCGGTGGGGATCACCTCGCCGCCCAAGAACGGCGAGAAGATGATCACCGGCAGGATGCGCGACATCAGCAGCGCCATCGCCATGATCACCACCGTCAGCTCGACCTTGATGCCGAGCTGCTGGCCCAGGTGCGAAATGACGGTCTGAAAATCCATTACTTGATCAGCGTGGGGAACCGGTCGAACACGTGAAAGGTGAACCGCAGCATCTGCGCGCCGATCCACGCGCCCGACAGCGCCAGCACGCCGAACACCGCGATCACCTTGGGCGCGAACGAGAGCGTCTGCTCCTGAATCTGGGTGGTCGCCTGGAAGACCGAGATGAAGAACCCGACCAGCAGGCTCAACACCACCAGGAACAGCGCCTCTTGCACGATGAAGGTCAGCTGATTCACGGCGCCTCCTACAGGTAACCGACGACCAAGCCCTTCGCGATCAGGTACCAGCCGTCGACGAGCACGAAGAGCAGGAGCTTGAACGGCATCGAGATGGTGGTGGGCGAGAGCATGTGCATGCCGAGCGCGAGCAGGATGTTGGCGACCACCATGTCGATCACGATGAACGGCACGAAGAGCAGGAAGCCGATCTGGAAGGCTTCCTTCAACTCCGAGACGACGAACGCCGGCACCAACACCAAGAAGTCGCGGTCGGTCACCCCGGCGCGGTCGGGCTCCGCGCGCATCTTGAGCGCCAGGTTGTAGAAGAGCGACCGGTCCTTGCCGGTGACCTTCTTCGCCAAGAACTCGCGCAGCGGCTCCTTGGCGCGCTCCGCGGCGGTGAACAGCTGGTCCGCCGTCTTGATCGACATCAAGCCGTCGCTGTTGCGGAACTGGTTGACCGCGGCCTCCCGGAACATCGCCTGGCCGACGGGGGCCATGATGTACACGGTCAGGATGATGGCGAGCCCGGTGATCACCTGCGTCGGCGGGATCTGCTGGGTGCCGAGCGCCGATCGCACGATCGAGAGCACCACCGAGATCTTCACGAAGCTCGTCACCATCATCAGCACGAAGGGCACCAGCCCCAAGGCCGCGAGCGCGATGAGCAACACGAGCGGGCGGTTGGCGAACGAGTTGCCGCCCATCGCCTCCGAGACATCCGAGCCCGCGCCGCGCCGCTGCGCGAACGCCACCACCGGCGCCAACGCGAGCATGACGGTGAAGAAGGAAAGCTGAGCGCGCTGAAGTCGAGTCATCGTCTTCACGCCGAAGGCGGCGTCGGTCCTTTCCGCGACGAGAGCTTGCGTAGCAGCGGGCTCCACTGCGCGCCCGCTGGCTGTTCCTTCTGAAAGCGCTCGACCTCGGCCGCGTCGAGCTTGGTGATGAGCGACAACCCCGAGTCACCGCCGCCGAGCAGAAGATACTCGCCCGCGGCACGCACCACGAACAGCGCGCGCTTTTGATCGAGCTGCACCCGCTCCACCACCGAGACGAGCCCACGCGCCCCAGGGACGGCGACGCCCATCAAGCGGCGCAGGCCCACGTTGAGCGCCAGGTAGATGGTGCCGAGCACGATGCCCAGGACGACCAACGTGCGCACCAACGTCCAGCCGAGCGAGAGCCCGTCGTCCGCGCCTTCGGTCAGCGGCGTCCACTTCGGCACCTCGGGCTCGCCCGCGCGCCGCGCCGGGTCGGCGTCCTTTTCGGCGGAGCCCTGCCCCGCCGGCGCCTGGACCGGGGCGGGCGTCGGAGCGCCTTCGGGCGCTTGCGCGAGCGCACCCGTCCCCAGCAGGAGCAGCAGGCCCAAGCCGCGCGCCGACGTGCGCATCGCCACCGTCAGCTCACCAGCGACAGCACGCGAACGCCCAGGTTGCCTTCGACCTCGACCAGCTCCCCGCGCGCGACGACCTTGCCGTTGACCGACAGCTCGACCGGCTCGCCCGCCACCCGGTTCAAGTCGATGACCTGGCCGACCTTGAGGCCCACCACGTCCTCGGCGGTGACCGGCACCCGCGCCAGCTCGACCGCGATCTGCAACGGAATGTCCGACACCAGCCCGGCGCCATCCGCGTCGATTTGCTCGTCCACGCTGTCCCTCGGTTCAGGCCGCCCACCCTTGTGGGTGGCCTCGTCGTCTGATGCGCCCGCCGGCGGGTACTTCGCCGCGCGGCTGCGACTCTCGTCGCGGGCGCTCTGGCTCTCTTCGGCGCGATTGTGCATCGGCTCGGCGCCGATGGAGAAGCCCGTGACCTTGGCGAAGTAGCGCTCGCCCTCCAGGTAGACCTCCGCGTCCGCCCTGCCCGCCCTGCCGCGCCCCACGCGGACGTGCGCCTGGCCAGGCTCCCCCCTGTCCGCCCGCACGGTGAGCTCGTCCACCAGCACCACGTCGCGCTCGTGCAGCTCGCGCAGGTCGCGCGCGGAGATCTCGGCGTGGCCGATCTCCACGCGCAAGAAGGTCTTCGCGCCCGCCAGCCGCCGCGCGTGCCGCCGCGCCTCTTCGCTGCGCCGCGCCCGATGAAGCCCCGCATCCTTCGCGGGAGCCATCATCGCCAGCACGCTCGCGGGCAGATAGACGCGCAGGTTCCCGGAGTGCGGCCCGAGGATCGCCTTGAGCTGCACCACGCCGATCTGGGCCTCGTTGCCGAGCAGCGCCTGCGCCTCGTCCGGGCCGTGGCAGACGCCTTCGAGCCGCAAGCGGGGCAGCTCGGGCGCGATGCTCGGCGCCAACGCCTTCAGCGCGTCGAGCACCATGTACGAGAGCACGCCCTCTTCGATGTCGGTCAGCGCGCGAATCGGCACCGCCTCGCCGGTGCCGCCGAGCAGCATGTCGACCGCGGCGTGCGCCAGCTCCAGGTCGACCTCGAGCAGCCCGCGGTTCTTGTGCGGCAGCGGCGTGAGCACCGCCAGGAAGGTCGGGTCACCGACGTAGCGCTTGAGCAGCTTGGGCGAGATGACGTGCACGGCGTCCACCGTGAGCCGCACGTCTTCGTCGAACAGCGCCTTGAGCCGCGCCTGCGCCGTCTCGCTCGCCTGGGCCGTGGCGGTGATGCCCGGCAGGATCCACTCGAGCTGACCGGCGAGCTTCGCCTGCGCGCGCGAGACCTTCTCCAGGCCTTTGAACGCGAAGTCGCGCCAAGGCCGGCCCGAGCGGTGAAAGCTGGGTCGCACCAGGCGCGTGTGGCTGTCGGCATCCGGCGGCCCGCCGGGTGGCTTCACGGGCGCTCCTCCACCTTGAGCTCCTCGAGCTCGATGCCGCGGCGCTGGAGGACATCGCGCAGCGCCTGCCCCTGCTCTCGGAGGAGCTTGAGCACCTGCCGGTCCGTCCCTGTGAAGAGCGCTCGCACCTTGCCGTTCCCACCCGACACCTTAATCGAAAGACCCTTGAGAACGTCGCTCCGGAGATCGATTTGGAACTCGGCCTGCCCCGCGGCGTTGGTGCCCACCCGCACCCGCTCGACGATCTTCTGGGCGATCTCGTTGGCCAAGGCGCGCAGCCGCTCAGAGGCCGCGGCCTGCTTCGGCTGCGCGATGGGGGCGGGCGCCATCAGGGCGGGGTTCAAGCGAAACGCGGGGCCGCTTGGGTGGTCCTTCGAGCCGCCCTGCTGCTGGCCCTTTTGCCCGCCGCCGTCGGCGTCGGTCTTCTTGTCCTCGCCGCGGCTCGGCGCGCGGCCCTGCAGGGTCTGCTTCGCCTCGCCGCCGTCCTGCTTGCGCCCCTCGCCCACCTCGCGGCCCGCCCGCGCGTCGGCGGACCGGCCGCCGCGCACGCTCGCCGCGAAGTCCGCGTCGCCGCGCTGCTCGGCCGCCAGATGCTCACCCTCTAGGCGCTCGCCCAGGTGCTCGCCCTGAAGCCGCGCGCCCTCGTGCTCGGCCTCGGTGTGCTTGCCCTCCAGGTGCGCCTTGAAGCGCCTCGCGTCGGCGCGGCTGCCCTGCGTTCGGGCCTCCGCGACGATCTGCTCGAGCACGCCCTTGGTCGCGCTCGACTCCTGCTGCTTTCGCTCGGCGCGCTGGTCGTCACCCTTGCGGCCGGCCTGCACCAGCTTGGCGAAGACGCCGTCGTTCTTGGCCCGCTCCTTCGCCTGACGCTCCTCCTGCGCCTTCTGGAGCCTCAACTGCTCGGCGCGCCGGGCGGCGTCGCGATCGTCGTCGATGCGGCTCATCTCTCACTTGCGCTGGCGCTGCAGAAACAGAGCGTTGCCGATCTCTTCCTGCACCAGCTCTTCGCGCATGTCGCGCTCGGCTTTGACCTGCTTGACCCACTTCTCCTTGTGCTTCTCGATCGCCTTCACTTCCTTGGCGGCCTCGGCCATCTCGTGGCGCTTCTGCTCCTTGTGCTTCGCCGCCGCCTTCACCACTTCCTTTTGCCGCTCGATCTCCAGCGCGACCTGCGCCTCTTCCTCTTTGAGCCGCTCCTCGTAGCGGTTCATCTGCGCGAGCCCGCCCGCCCCGGCGCCGCTG
>CAZEDU010000148.1:0-11372 GCA_964511185.1 uncultured Myxococcaceae bacterium
TCTCCTCGGCGATGATGTCGTTGCAGAGGCCGATGCACTCGTCGCAGATGTAGACGGTGGGGCCGGCGATCAGCTTCTTCACCTCCTTCTGCGACTTTCCGCAGAAGGAGCAGCAGAGCGTCTGGTTGTCCTTGGTCCCTACGTTCTTGCCCGCCATGTGACTCCCCGCAAGCTGCCTACCACTTTCAATTTAGTCAGCGGCCAGCGCACGCGTCCAATGAACCACCAGCGGACGAATTCGGCCTTCCCCGCCCCATTTCTGACGCGGCGCGACAGCCGGCCTAGTCCTTCTTCTTTTCGGTCGGCGCCTTCTTCTGCGCGAACACCTCGTCGATGAGGCCGTACTGCTTGGCCTCCAGCGAGCCCATGAAGTAGTCGCGCTCGGTGTCCTTCTCGACGCGCTCCAGGCTCTGGCCGGTGTGCTTGGCGATGATCTCGTTGAGCCGCGCGCGCATGCGCAGGATCTCCCGCGCGTGAATCTCGATGTCGGTGGCTTGCCCACGCGCGCCGCCGAGCGGCTGGTGAATCATGATGCGCGCGTTGGGCAGCGCCTGCCGCTTGCCCTTGGCCCCGGCGCACAAGAGCACCGCGCCCATCGACGCCGCCTGCCCGACGCAGATGGTGGCCACCGGCGGCCGCACGTACTGCATGGTGTCGTAGATGGCCAAGCCCGCGGTCACCGAGCCGCCGGGCGAGTTGATGTACAGGCTGATGTCCTTGTCGGGATCCTCGGACTCCAAGAAGAGCAGCTGCGCGACGATGACGTTGGCCACGTCGTCATCGATCTCGGTGCCCAGCATGATGATCCGGTCCTTCAAGAGGCGGCTGTAGATGTCGTACGACCGCTCGCCTCGGTGCGTCTGCTCGACCACGTACGGGACAGGCATGTAGGGCATGGGACGCTCGCTCTCCTTGAAAACCGTTAGGAATAGGTAGCCTGCGATTTGAGGAATTCAATCGTCTTTTCTTCGCGCAGCCGCAAGGACAACCCGCGCCGCTCTTCCGGGTCCTTGAAGTGTTTGCGAACGGTCGACAGCGGCTGGCCCGCCTCTTCGGCGATCTCAGCGATGCGCGCGTCGATCTCCTGGTCGGTGGCGGTGATGTTCTCTTTCTCGGCGATCGCCTCGAAGAGCAGCGAGCCGCGCACTTCCTTCTCGGCGCGCGGCTTCATCTCCTCGCGCAGCTTCTGGAAGTCCAGGTTCATGTAGCGCGGGTCGATGCCGCTGCGCGCCAGGCTGCGCAGCGCGCCGTCGAGCATCACGTCGAGCGCGCGCTCGATCATCGCCTTCGGCACGTCGAAGCTGTTCTTCTCGATGAGGCTGGCGACGAGCGCCTCGCGCTGCTCGCGGTCCGCCTCGCTCTTCTGCGCGCGCAAGAGGTCGGCCCGGATCTTCTCCTTCAGCTCGGCCAGCGTGGTGGCGCCGACGTTCATGTCCTTGGCGAAGTCGTCGTTCAGCTCGGGGGTGACGCGCTCCTTGAGCCCCTGCACCGTGAAGGTGAACCGCGCGGTCTTGCCCTTCACCTCGTCGACGCCGTAGTCGGCGGGGAAGGCGTAATCGATGTCCTTCTTCTCCCCGACCTTCACGCCCTCCAGGCCCGCGACCTTCGACTCGACCACCTCGCCCGGCGCGACCTCGACGGTGATGCTCTCGGCGGACGAGCCGGTGAACGGCTTGCCGTCGATGGTGGCGGTGTAATCGACCGTCGCGTAGTCGCCGGCCTTGGCCACGTCGCGGCCCTGCACCGGCTCCAGCCGCGCCGAGCTCTCCTGCATCTGCTTGAGCTGCTCGTCGACCTTCGCGTCGTCGACCTTCACGTCGACCTTCTTGAGCGCGACGCCCTTGTAGTCCTTCGGCTCCAGCTTCGGCCGGATCTCGACCTTCGCTTCGAACGCGAACGGCGCGTCGGGCTTGAGGCCTTGGTTGGTCACCTCGGGGCTGCTCACCACGTCGACCTTGTGCTCGCGGATCGCCTCCAAGTACGCGCGCTCCATCACCCGGTGGGCGACCTCGTCCTCCACCTGATCCTTGAAGCGCTGCTCGAGGATGCGGCGCGGCACCTTCCCGGGGCGGAAGCCCGCCACCTTCACCTGGCGGCCGAGCGTCTGGTACGCGCGCGACAGCTCTTCGGCCACGCGCGTGGGCTCGACCTCGATGTGGAGCTTTCGCTCGATGGGAGATACCTCTTCGACCCGGACCTTCATGTGCCGTCGCTCCAAACGCTGGAAAGGGAAAAAGTCGTCCGCGTTTAGGGGATGGGCGACGGCCGGGTCAAGGTTTCATGGGCGAGGAGGGACTCGAACCCTCACACCTTTCGGTACCAGATCCTAAGTCTGGCGCGTCTACCAGTTCCGCCACCCGCCCACGGCCATGCCCGCGAAAAAGCAGCCTGTCCCCTTTTTGTCCAGGCCTCTAGTTCTTTGAGCTTTGTGACGAGTAGTGAAACACTTCGTCGAGGCGCCGGAGCGCGGCTTTAGGCTCGGGTGGGAAGCCAGATGGCTGGGGACGACCGAACCACACGCACGTCGATTCCGAAGAACTTGCTCGAGCAGGGAGCGCGCAGCGCCTACCTGCTCGTCCTGAGCGCCAAGGGAGGCAGCTCGGTCGGGCGCATGCTCAAGCTCGATCGGCCGGAGATCGTGCTGGGGCGCGGCAGCAACGTCGACATCCCCTTCGACGACGACGGCATCTCGCGGCGCCACGCCAAGCTGCTCCGAGAAGACGAGCACTTCCGGCTGGTCGACTTGGGCTCGCGCAACGGCACGATGGTGAACGGGAAGCTGGTCGACTCGGTCTTGCTGGCGAGCGGGGACAAGATTCAGCTCGGCTCGACCACCGTGCTGCTCTTCACCATCCAGGACCAGCTGCAGGAGAGCTTCCAGCGCAGCCTCTACGAGTCGGCCACCCGCGACGGGCTCACCCGGCTGCTCAACCGCCGCGCCGCGCTCGACATCCTCGCCACCGAGTTCGCCTACAGCGCGCGGCACCAGGTGCCGGTCTCGGTGGCGATGATGGACATCGACCGCTTCAAGCCGATCAACGACACCTACGGCCACCTGGCGGGGGATCAGGTGCTGGTCGGCGTCGCGCAGTGCCTGATGACGACGCTGCGCACCGAAGACATCCTGTGCCGCTACGGCGGCGAGGAGTTTTTGCTCATCCTGCGCGAGACCGACATGACGGCGGCGCTGCAGTGCGCCGAGCGCTGCCGCAAAGTCGTCGAGGGCGCGTCGTTCCCGTACCGCGACAACACCATCAAGGTGACGTTGAGCGCCGGCGTCACCACGCTGACGCTGGAGGGGCCGAACACCGTCGAGGAGCTGATCGCCGAGGCGGACAAGTGCCTGTACGAGGCCAAGGGGCGGGGGCGAAATCAGACCTACGCGGCGGCGGCGAAGAAGCCGCCGGCGGCGCCGCCCAAGGCCAAGCGGGAGCGCCGCATCTACGCGCGCATCGAGACCAACCTGAGCTGCCGGGTCGACAGCGCGAAGGGGCCCGCCTCGGCGAGGCTCATCGACCTATCGCCGACCGGCGGCCTGCTCATCGCGCCGAGCGGCATCGCGACCACCGGGGACAAGCTGAAGCTGCAGCTCCCCGCCGACCCCCGGCAGCCCACCGCGCTCGACAGCCGCGTGATGTGGACGCACGACCGCGCGAGCGAGACCGCGTACGGCTTGCTCTTCGAAGACCTGAACGCCGAGCAGAAGGGCACCGTCCAGTACCTGCTCGAGCTGGCGCTGGAGAGCTCGGGCCAGGGCACGCGCAAGCACCCGCGCGTGCGCAAGCAGGCGCGGCTGCAGCTGCGAGGCCTCGATCAAATCTACGGCGCGATGGTCGACATCTCGCGCGGCGGCATCGGCTTCACGTCCGAGGTGCCGCTGCACATGCACGAGGAGATCACCGTCGATCTCACCGTCGAGGAGTTCTCGACCATGGCCCTGCCGCTCCGAGGCCGGGTCAAGCACGTGCGGCCCAGCGGGCCCGGCGAGTACCTGGCGGGGGTGCAGTTCTTGCCGCTCGAGAAGGAAGTGCAGGCCCGCCTCGACGAGCTGATCCGCTTTCTGCTGAAGCAGCCGACGCAGAGCTGAAAGAACAAAAGGCCGCGGCAACCGAAGCGCCGCGGCCTTTCATTCAGTGAGAGCGGAGGGAATCGAACCCACAACCTATGGATTAAGAGTCCATTGCTCTGCCAATTGAGCTACGCTCCCGAAACTCTTGGCGGGCGCGGGCTTTTAAAAGATCACCCGCGGGGTGTCAACGCGCGGACCGTTCTTCCTGTTCCTGGCCCTGAGCGCCGCTACAGGCCCCGCTGAAAGGCGCGCGCCGGACGTAGCGCCGCGCCGTCGCTCTCGAGCAGCGCCACCACTCTCTCTTGGTGCGTCGCCGCGATCGGCGCGGCCAGGTCCGGAAAGCCTCGGGGCGGCGCCCACAGGGGCGGCTCTAACGCTCCCCGCGGGACGCTGGCGCCCCGCCGAACATCGCCCCACTCCTGGTCGGACAGGCAGCGCGCCTGGCACCACGGCAGCGCCGCGCGGCCGGTGACGAGCGTCCGCTCCCCCGCCGCCGGGTCCTGCCACGGGCCAATCGCCGTCCGCGACAGCGCCGACACGTGCGCCCGGCAGCCCAAGGCGCGCCCGAGGTCCCGGGCCAACGCCCGGACGTAGAAACCGCCCCGGCAGACCAGCCAGAGGGTGCTCCGCCCAGGCAGCGCGTGCGCGCGCCACCGCGCCTGGTGCAGGTAGACCTGCGAGGGCGGCAGCTCGACCGGCTCCCCGCGGTGCACGCGCCGGTACGCCGGCTCTCCTCTCACCTTCTTCGCGCTGGTCGTCGGCGGGACCTGCTCGCGCCACCCCATGAACGGCGCGAGCGCCGCGTCCAGCATCTCCGGCGTCAACGACGAAGCATCTCCTCGCGCCACGACGGCGCCACCCGGGTCGCCGTTGTCGGTCTCGGCGCCCCACTCGATTTCGGCCACGTAGGTCTTGGGCAGGGTGTGGAGCGGCTCGAACAGGTGGGTGGCCGGCCCCACGAGCAGAAGCATCAGCCCCTGCGCGAACGGGTCGAGGGTGCCGCCATGGCACAGCGGCAGGCGCTTTCCGGGCGCCGCGTCGCGCTCGGCCATCATCGCGCGGACGAGCGAGAAGCTGGTGACGCCCACGGGCTTGTGCTGCAGGTGAATTCCCGCTTCGACGGGCATCGCGCCGGCAGTAGCCTACGCGCCCATGACGAGCGCAAGAGCTTGGAGCCTGACCGCGGTGCTTTTGTCGAGCGCGCCCGCGCTGGCGTCGTTCCACGAGATGTCGATTCGCGAGGTGTTCGCCGGGAGCGCCAGCGAACCCGACGCGCAGTACGTGATGTTGCAGATGTACTCGGCGGGGCAGAACTTCGTCTCGAGCCACTCGGTCACCGTGTACAACCGAAACAACGTCTCGGTCGGCACGTACACGTTCACGAGCAGCGTGGCGAACGGGTCGAACCAGGCGACGATCCTCGTCGCCACGCCCGAGGCGGAGGCGTCCTTCGGCATCACCGCCGACCTGGAGATGACCGCCACCCTCACCGGGACCGGCGGGAAGGTCTGCTTCGACAGCATCGACTGCGTGTCGTGGGGCGACTTCACGGGCACGGTCCCCGAGGCGGGCGATCCCGCGCCAGCCATCCCCGCCGGGAGCGCGCTCACCCGCAGCTTGAAGGGCAACGGCACGCTCGAGCAGAGCGACGACACCGACGACAGCGCCACCGACTTCGCGATCGGCCCGCCGGCGCCGCTGAACAACGCCGGGGCGGCCGCGCTGCCGGGCGTGCGGATTCACGAGATGTTCGCCGGCACCGCCGCGGCGCCGACCGCGAGCTACGTGGTGCTGCGGGCGTTCACCGGCGGTCAGACCGCGACCGCGCAGCATCAGCTCCGGGTGTACAACGCCAGCGGCGCGCTCACCTCGACCACGACCTTCGGCGCGAACGTGACGAACGGAGGCAGCCAGTCGACGGTGCTCATCGCCAACAGCGCGGCGGCGACCTTCTTCAACGTCCCCGCGGACTTCACCCTGGCGGCGGCGTTGCCCGCGGCGGGCGGAAAGGTCTGCCTCGACGCGCGCACCGACTGCGTGTCGTGGGGCAGCTACAGCGGCTCGAGCGAAGGCTCGGGCAACCCGTTCGCGCCCAGCACCGGCTTGGGCGCCGGCTGGGCGATGACGCGGCTGTTGGGCGCCAACGGCCAGCTGGACGCCGTCGACGACACCGACGTGAGCAGCGCCGACTTCCAGCTCGAAATCCCCGGGGCGATCAACAACGCGGGCCAAACGGGCATCCCGCCGGCGGCGTCATGCGGCGACGGTGTCCTGGGCGGGCTCGAGCAGTGCGACGACCACAACCAGACCTCGAACGACGGCTGCGACTCGAACTGCCGGCCCACGCCGGGCTGGGTGGTCGACGCGGGAGCCGATGCGGGCGGCGCCGCCGACGCGGGCCAGGACGCCGGCTCGACCAGCGATGCCGGTGCGCTCGCCGACGCGGGGCCAGACACCGATGCGGGCCACCTGGATGCGCCGGACGCGGGTCCGGGCGAGGTGAAGGAAGACGACCCGCCGCCCGGCTGCGGCTGTGGCGAGACCGGGCCGGTCACCGCGGCGCTCTTGGGCTTGTTCGTCGCCGTGCTCGGCGTGCGCTCTCGACGCCGCGTGCGCTGAGCGCACCGTCAGCGCGAAGAGATCGAGGCGCCGCCGGCGCACTGAACCTCGGCGCCCTTCACGTCGGGCACCGCGCAGATGGCGCGGCGGCCGCAGCCCTCCGCCACCCAGCTCTTGTGCTCCTTGTTCTCGACGACCTGGACGTGCGGGCAGTCGAGGTGCGCGGCGGCTTCGGCACGAACGCGGTGCGCCATGCAGCCGGTCATCAAGAGCCCCACGGTCAAGCCCGCCAGCCAACGCGCCATCGGTTCACCTCGCGCTTCCCTCCATAGCGAGCGGCGTACCGAGACGGAATGCCCACGGATTCGGCCCTTCTGGCGAGACCTCCTCGCGCTCGGCTGCGGCGCGGGCAGTCCAGTGTCCGAAGGAGCGACGGTCGTGGGCGCGCGTGCGATGATGGAGGACACATGCGAGCCAAGCTGATGGTGGTGGTGCTGGGAGTCGCTCTCGCCGCGTGCAAGAGCGAGAACAAGTTCAAGCAGATGGCGGACAGCGCGAACCAGGCGCGCGATGCGGGCGAGTCGGTGCAGCCGCAGCCGCCGACCGCGACGCTGATCGCCTGGGGGCAGAACACCCCGCGCGACCTCTGGGTCGATGACGACGGCCTCTACTGGCTGAACGAGGGGCGCAGAGTGGACGGCAGCCCAGGCATCTACCGCGTGAACAAGTCGGGCGGCGAGGTCACCGCGCTGTCCAAGTCGAGCAGCGTCTACGCCATCGCGGTCGACGCCTCGAGCGTGTACTGGATTGATCCGCAGAACGACCGCGTGGTGAAGGTGCCGAAGAACGGCGGCGCCGAGACGGTGCTGGTGCAGGACGTGCCCAACCTGAGAGCGCTCGCGCTCGACGACACGCACGTCTACTTCGGTGGCAACGATTGGCTCGGGCGCGTGGCCAAGGGCGGCGGCAAGCTCGAGCTCCTGCACGAGAACGTGCAGATGCCGGATCTGCTCGTCGTCGGGCAAGGCAGCCTCTACTGGTACTCGTCGATGTCGGGGAAGGTCGCGCGCACCGGGACGCGCGGCGGCGCGGCGAAGGCGTTCTATGCGAACGACCAGAACACGCTGGCGGCGATGTTCCTCGACGGCGCCGACCTGTTCTTGAGCTGGGGCAGCGAGAAGAAGATGGAGGTGAACCGCTTGCCCCTCTCGGGCGGCAAGCCGACGCCGGTCGTCACCGGGCAAGACCCCGCGGTCGACTTCGCGATCGACGGCGACGCCATCTACTGGGGCACGTCGGACACGATCTCAAAAGTCTCCCGCTCCGGCGGCAGCGCGACCCAGGTGGTGGAGGGCATCGATCGCTTGAGCGACCTGGCCGTCGACGGCGCCTTCGTCTACTGGACGGACCGAATCGGTCGCGTGCAGAAGCTGCCGAAGTGAGCGAAACCTCCGACGTCACAACCGCCGCAGGAGCGCATCGAGCGCGGGCTCGAGCGCTTCGGCGACGGCGGTCTTGCGCGCGATGGCCTCGAGCTGCGGCGGCAGCGGCACGACGCGGCCGATGAGCGGCTCGACGACTTCCTTGAACTTCGCGGGGTGCGCGGTCGCCACCATCACCGCGTGCTCGAGCCCCAGCGTCTTCACCGCGTGCACCGCCGTCGCGGTGTGCGGGCACCAGACGTGCCCCCAGGCCTGCGCGCGAATCGTCTGACGGATCTCCTCGTCGCTCACGCTCAGCGCTCGCACCGACGCCCTCAGGCGCTCTCGCTCGGGGAGGAGCGCCGCGAGCCGCTCGAGATTGCTCGGCGTGCCGACGTCCATCGCGTTCGCGAGCGTCGGAACCGTCGGCCGCTCGCCGCGCGTGCCGTGCTCCACGTACTCGACGATCGCGCGGTTCGCGTTGCTCGCCATCACCACGGAGGCGATCGGAAACCCGCACGCCTTCGCCCACAGCGCGGCGACCGCGTTGCCCAAATTCCCCGAAGGCACCACGAAGGTCGGCTCGGCGCGCTCTCTGGCGCGGTGCTGAACCGACGCGCGCGCGTAGTAGACGACCTGCGGAAGAATGCGTCCCATGCTGATGCTGTTGGCGCTCAAAAGCATGCGCCCGCCCGGCGCGCGCAGGGCGTCCTTCACCAGCCGCTGACAGTCGTCGAAGGTGCCGTCCACCGCGAGCGCCTGCACGTTGCCGCCCCACGTCGTCAGCTGCCTCTCCTGCAGCGGGCTGATCCGCCCCTTCGGGAACAGGATGCAGACGCGGACGCCCGGTTTGCCGTGGAAGGCCGCGGCGACCGCGCCGCCGGTGTCTCCCGACGTCGCGACCAACACCGTCGCGCCAGCCAGGGATGCGCGCGACACCAACGCCGCGAGGAACCGGGCCCCCACGTCCTTGAACGCCGCGGTCGGTCCGTGAAACAGCTCCAGCACCGAAAGCCCCGGCTCCAGCGAGACGAGCGGCACGGGGAAGTCGAACGCCTCGCGGCACATCTCCGCCAGGTGCGCCTGCAGCGGATCCCCTTCGAGGAAAGGCCAGAGCACCCGCTCGCCCACCTCGGCCATCGAGGCGTCGGGCGAGAAGGAAGCGGCGTCGAAGCGCGGGAACGTTTCGGGGACGAACAGCCCTCCGTCGCCCGCCAGGCCCGCGAGCATCGCCTCGCCGAACCCAACGCGGACCGCGCCGCTCCTCGTGCTGACGAACCTCATCGAACCTCGGCGCCCCGCTCGGAGAGGGCGGTCACCCACGCCCGCACGTCAGAGAGACCGGCCTGGCCGAACGCGTGCACCATCGCGCGCTTCACGCGCTCGCCCGTGTCCGGCGAGCCGACCAGCGCGAACACGCTCGGCCCGGAGCCCGAGATGGAGCACGCCAGCGCGCCCTGCTCCAACGCCGCGCGCTGCACCGCCGCGAAGCCAGGAATCAGGTGCGCGCGCTGCGGCTCGATCAACACGTCGCGGCACGCGCGGCCGAGCAGCGCCCAATCCCCCCGCGCGCAGGCCGCCACGAACGCCGCCAGGTTCGCCGACTGCTGCACGTGCGTTCGAAGCGGCAGCTCCTGCCGAAGCAGCGCCCGGGCCTGCTGGGTCTCCACGCGCACCGACGGATGCACCAGCACGCAGTGCAGCGCGGGCGGCACGGGGAGCGCGACGACGTCGAGCGGATCCACCGAGCGCACCAGCTGCAAGCCGCCGAGGAGGCACGGCGCCACGTTGTCGGCGTGCTTGCCTCCGCTCGCGACCGCCTCGCCCACCAGCGCGTAGGGGAGCAGCACCTCGGGCGGCAGCGGCGAATCGAGCAACGCGTTCGCCGCGACGACGCCGCCGACGGCCGAAGCGGCGGAGCCCCCCATGCCCGAGCCGACCGCGATGCCTTTCTCGATCGACACGCGAAACCCAAACGGCAGCCCGAGGTCGGCGCACAGCCGAAGGAGGCCCGCGGTCGCGGTGTTGGCGGCCGCATCGCGCGGCAAGCCCTCGAGCCCCTTCGCGCCGGCCAGCTCGACACCTGGCCGCTCGACGCGCTCGACGGTGACGAGGTCGCCCGCGCAGGCGACGGCGAACCCCAGGCAATCGAAGCCGACCGCCACGTTGGCCACCGTCGCGGGCGCGAAGACGGTCGCCTTCCTCACGCCTGCGCTCCCAGGAAGGCGGTGAGGCGCAGCAGGTCGGAGAACACGCCCGCCGCCGTCACCTCGGGTCCCGCACCGGGCCCCTGCACGATGAGCGGGTTGTGGTGGTACCGCTCGGTCTTGAAGACGACCATGTTGTCGCTGCCGGCCATGCGCGCGAAGGCGTGGGTCAGCGGGTAGGACTTGAGCTCGATCCGCGCCCTGCCCTCCGCGTCGATCGATCCGACGTAGCGCAGCACCTCCTGGCGGTCGTGCGCTTGCGCCGCGAGCGCCGCCATCTCGGCGTCGAGCTCACTCAGGCGCGCCAGGTACTCCTCGACGCTGACGTTGCGAAGCGGCTCAGGCACCAGGCTGCGCAGCGCGACGTCCTCCAGCTCCACCGGCATGCCGGCCTCGCGCGCGAGGATGACGAGCTTGCGCGCCACGTCCATGCCCGACAGGTCGTCGCGCGGGTCGGGCTCGGTGTAGCCCATCGCCTTCGCCTGCTTCACGACCTCGGAGAACGGCGTCTTCCCGTTGTAGGTGCTGAAGATGTACGAGAGCGTGCCGCTCAAGATGCCCTCGACCAGCTGGATGCGATCGCCGGTGTGCACCAGGCTGCGCAGCGTCTGCACGATGGGCAGCCCCGCACCGACGTTGGTCGAGTAGAGGAAGTGCCGGTTGCCGGCGAGCGCCGCCGCGCGCAGCGCCTGGTACTTCGCGAAGCTCGACGTATTGGCCCGCTTGTTGGGCGTGATGATGTGCAGCCCGCGCTCGAGCCACGCCACGTAGCGGTCGGCGACCGCCTCGCTCGCGGTGCAGTCGATGATCACCGCGTGCGGCGCGGCGCCGGAGCTCACGTGCGCGGTGAAGGCGTCCAGGTCGACGGGGCGCCCGGCCTCGAGCGGCGGCTCCCAGCGCGACAAGTCCACGCCGCGCTCGTCGAGCACCATCTTCTTCGAGGTCGCGATCGCGCGCACCCGCACGTCGATGTGGCGGCGCTCGCGCAGAAACGGAAGCTGGCTCTGGAGCTGGCGCAGGAACGCCTTGCCGATGACGCCGGGGCCGATGAGGCCCACCGACAGCGTCAAGTTCGACAGGAAGAACGCCGAGTGCACCGCCTGCAGGCCGCGGCGC
>CAZEDU010000149.1:0-5833 GCA_964511185.1 uncultured Myxococcaceae bacterium
GAGCTGGCCTTCACCTTGGCCGACGGCATCGGCTACGTCGAAGAGTGCGTGAAGCGCGGCCTGAACGTGGACGACTTCGCGCCGCGCCTGTCGTTCTTCTGGGACGTGCACAACGACTTCTTCGAGGAGATCGCGAAGTTCCGCGCCGGGCGGCGCATCTGGGCGAAGGTGATGCGCGACCGCTTCGGCGCGAAGGACGCGCGGTCGATGATGCTGCGCACCCACGCCCAGACCGCCGGCGTGTCGCTGACCGCGCAGCAGCCGTACAACAACGTGGTGCGCACGGCCCTGCAGGCGCTCGCGGCGGTGCTCGGCGGGACGCAGTCGCTGCACACCAACTCGCTCGACGAGACGTACGCGTTGCCGACCGAGGAGTCGGTGACCATCGCGCTGCGCACGCAGCAGCTCATCGCGCACGAGTCCGGGGTCGATCGCGTGGTGGACCCGCTCGGCGGCAGCTACTACGTCGAGTACCTCACGGACGAGATGGAGCGCCGCGCGATGGACTACATCCGCCGCATCGACGAGATGGGCGGCATCATCCGGGCGGTCGAGGAGCACTACCCGCAAAAAGAGATCGGCGAGAGCGCGTACCGCTTCCAGCGGGAAGTGGAGCAGGGCGAGCGCTACATCGTCGGCGTCAACGCCTTCCAGAACGAGAAGGACGAGCCGATCGAGATCTTGAAGATCGACGAGCAGGTGCACCACGAGCAGGTGGAGCGGCTCAAGCAGGTGAAGGCCGAGCGCTCGCAGGCGGCCGTCGACGCGGCGCTCGCCAAGGTCGAGGCGGCGGCGCGCGGCACCGACAACCTGATGCCGCCGGTGCTCGAGGCGGTGAAGGCCTACGCGACGCTCGGGGAGATCTGCGACGTGTTCCGCCGCGTGTGGGGCGTGTACCGCGAAGGGGGCGCGTTCTAGTTGGAGACGAAGACCGTCGCCGCCGAGCCGCTGCGCCTCAGCGTGGGCCAGCCGACGGAGCTCGGGCCTGATCCGCGCGTGGCGCTCGCGCTCGCGGTGCTGGTCGGCGTGCTCGTGTTCTTCGTGCTCTGGCGGCTCCGCAAGGTCTTCGGCGTGAAGCGTGAATGATCCTTTCTTCGGAGAGCTGTACCTTCGAACGACGCGGCCGTTCCTCTCGAACGCCGTCACGGAAGAGGAGGCGCGGTACCTCGCGCGCGCCTTCGAAGCGCTGCCGGTCGAAGGCCCCATCGCCGATCTCGGATGCGGACATGGCCGGCACGCCGCGGCGCTCAATCCGCTCGGAGGGCGGCCGGTCATCGGGTTCGAGCTCGAGCCGTTGAGCCTGCAGGAGCGGCTCCCGGGGTTCGACGCCGTGCGCGCCGACCTGCGGCGGCTGCCCTGCGCGGACGCGAGCCTCGCGGGCGCCTTCGCCTGGTACTCGACGTTGTTCGGTTTTCCGGACGAGGAGATCGACCAGGTGCTCGCCGAGGCGGCCCGCGCCTTGAAGCCGGGTGGGCGGCTGGTGCTCCACACGGTGGCGCCCGAGCGGGCGCGCTCGGCGCCGCCCGCACGCTTCGAACAGCCGCTGCCGGAGGGAGGGCGCGTTCGAGAGCGGAGCCACTTCGACCCTCGCACCCAGCGCGATGTCGGCGAGCGGGAGCTGCTCACCGCCGACGGCCGGACGCTCCGGGCGACCTTCACGATCCGGTCGTTTCGGCCCGAAGAGCTGCGCCAGGTGCTTGACTCTCAAGGGTTTTCATTGGAGTGGATGCACGGCGGGCTGGATGGCTCGCCATTACATTCCACTTCGACCGATTGGATCATCGGAGCAGGCCGTACCCATGACTGAGAACAAGCTGCGCATCTTGGTTGCCAAGCCCGGGCTCGACGGGCACGACCGCGGGGCCAAGATCATCGCGCGCGCGCTGCGCGACGCCGGCATGGAGGTCATCTACACGGGCCTGCACCAGACGCCGGAGATGATCGTCAGCGCGGCGATTCAGGAAGACGTCGACGCGATCGGCCTGTCGATCATGTCCGGCGCGCACATGACTCTGTTCCCGGCGGTGATCGACCTGCTCCGCGCGCAGAAGGCCAACGACATTCGCGTCTTCGGCGGAGGCATCATCCCCGACGACGACATTCCGAAGCTCAAGCAGTTGGGCGTCTCGGAGATCTTCACTCCGGGGAGCTCGACGCAGGACATCATCCAGTGGATTCAGAAGCACATCGCGCCGCGGGCGTGAGCCTTCGCACCGCGCTTCCCCGGAAGGTCGACGTCTACGAGGTCGGCCCTCGCGATGGGCTGCAGAACGAGGTGCGCACGCTCGCGACCGAGGACAAGGCGCGGCTCATCGAGGCGCTGGTCGCGGCCGGGGAGCGGCGCATCGAGGTCACGTCGTTCGTCTCGCCGCGTTGGGTGCCGCAGCTCGCCGACGCCGAAGCGCTGCTCCAGCGGCTGAAGGCCCCGCCCGACGTCGTGTTCTCCGCGCTCGTCCCGAACTTGAAGGGGCTCGAGCGCGCGCAGGCGGCCGGGCTGCGCGAGGCCGCGGTCTTTCTGTCGGCCACCGAGACGCACTCGAAGAAGAACATCAACAAGTCGATCGACGAAGCGGTCGAGACCGCGCGCGAGGTGGCCCAGCGCGCGCACGAGCTCGGCATGCGGGTGCGCTGCTACCTGTCGTGCGTGTGGGGTTGCCCTTACGAAGGCGAGGTCCCGATCGAACGCGTCGTCGAGATCTGCAAGCGGCTGCTCGAGTCCGAGCCGTACCAGATCTCCCTGGGCGACACGATCGGCGTCGGCACGCCGCTGCAGACCGAGGCCATCCTCCAGGCCGCGCTGGGCATCATGGAGCCCGGCCGAATCGCGCTCCACCTGCACGATACGCGCGGAACGGCGCTGGCCAACGCGCTGGTCGGCCTGACGATGGGCATCACGACGCTCGACGCGTCGATCGGCGGCTTGGGCGGCTGTCCTTACGCCCCCGGCGCCGCGGGGAACCTCGCGACCGAAGACCTGGTCTTCATGCTCCACGGCATGGGCATCGAGACCGGCATTCAGCTCGAGGGGCTCGTGGAGGCGGGGGAGATCGCCCAGACACTCATCGGGCGAAAGCTCTCCGGCAAGTACCTGCAAGCCGCGCTCGGCGAGCGGGAGAAGAAGGCCGCCCGGCGCGCGCAAACCTAGCCCGCCTGGAAGCGCGCGTTCTCGGCCGCGTTCCACGCATCGAACGTCGCGGCCGAGTCGACCACCCAATCGAGCGCGCCTCCCGACAGCTCGGCGTTGCAGAAGTCACAGGTGGGCGTCACCGAGTCGGAGAGCGGCGCGTTGCAGTTCGGGCAGCGGTGCGTCGACATGCCGTTGTCGGTCCGGGTCTTCGCGCCGGCGCGGCGAATCAACGTGAAGATCCACCGCTGCGGCACGGTGGGCAGGGCGGGCGGCGGCTGATCGGCCGGGCCGATGCCCATCTTCGCGCTCCACCGGACCTCGACGTGCGCGCGATCGAAGCCGCCGCGCTGCTGGAACACCCGAACGATCACCGCGCCGACGGCGCACTCGAGGAACACCTTTCGCCGCCGCTTCTGCTGCAGCCCCTGGAGCTCCGCATCGAGCGCGGCGAGGAACGCGCCGCTCGCCAGCTTCGCCATCACGCCGGCCTTCTGCTGGCTCTGCGCTTCGATCCACTTCCAAAAGAGGAGCGACGCGCGATCCTCGAGCATCTCCAGGTTCAAGGCCGGATCGCTCTCGCGCGCCTGCAGGAGCCCGTCGACCACCGCGTGGTGCCGGATGTGCTCGCTGCCCTGGGTGATCTCGGCGAGCGTCCAGTCGTAGTTGCCCGAGTTCACCACGGCTTGGCAGTACTCGCAGCGGTTGGTCGCGCCGCCTGGATACGGCGCGCCGCAGCTCGGGCACTTCCCCTGAGACATGCCTGCCTTGGTCTGCGCGCCGGGCTTGCGAACGAACGACCAGACCTCGGTGAAGGCCTCGACGGGCGCTCGGCGGGCCATCGCGAGCGCCTGCTCGTCGCTGGCGGTGGCGGGCGCATCGACGTCGCGCATCTGCGCGCGGACGCGAATCCTCACCGTGTCGAACCACTCGCTCTGGTCGAGCCCGACGATCTGAACGTCGAGCACCGAGATGTCGGCGATCGCGTCGCGCAGCCCCTGCGCCGCCATCAGGTCCTGCTGCGCCTTGAGCCGCTCGTAGGTCGCGTCGGAGACGTAGGGGCGGAGCGAGTCGAGGTCCCTGCGGAACCACGCCTCCTGCACCTGCACGAAGAGCGCCTTCACGCGGTCGAGCAGCGGCAACAGGTCGAACTGCGGGTCCTTCAGCTTCAGCGTGTTCACCCAGCCGGTGACGTCGCGGCCCGTCACGGAGGTGCGGCGCTCGGCCTCCAGGTGCTGCGCCGCGCGGCGGGCGGTCGCGGTCGGGGTCTTCCGCTTCGTCCACCAAACGGCCACGCCCACGACGATGAGCAGCGGCACGCCGATCTTCGGGTGTCGAAACACCAGGTAGATCAACACCTCGAACAGCGCGCCGAGCCCATCGCCGCCGCCGCTGTCGTCAGAAGGGGAGTCGGTGCCCTGGTAGTGCTCCCCGCCGCCCACGCGCGCCAGCGCGGGGATCGAACGGAAAACGACGAGAAGGAAAGGAAGAACCGAAGCGACGCGGTATATCCAACGGCCCATAGGCGAACGCTACCGCCTTTGCGCCACGCATCCCAGGAGGCCGTTCATGGCAGAGATCGACGTCGAAGCGCGTGATGGCATCGAGTTGTGGACCATCAATGGGGAGAGCCGCCGGAACGCGATCAGCCGCGCGATGGCCAAGGCGCTCGACGGCAACGTCACGCGGGTGGCGAGCGGCCATTCGGTTCGAGTCGTCGTCATCACCGGCGCGGGCGACAAGGCGTTCTGCGCCGGGGCGGATCTCAAAGAGCGCTCGACCATGAGCGAAGCCGAGGTCCGGAGCTTCCTCGGCCAGCTCAAGGGCACGCTGCGCACCCTCGAGAAGGCCGACACGGTCTTCATCGCCGCGATCAACGGCGTGGCGTTCGGCGGTGGCACCGAGCTGGCGCTGGCGTGCGACCTGCGCGTCGCGGCGCCGGCGGCCGAGCTGGGGCTCACCGAGGTCAAGCTCGGCATCATCCCCGGAGGCGGCGGCACGCAGCGCCTGACGCGGCTCATCGGCGCGGGGCGCGCGAAGGATCTCATCCTCACCGGCCGCCGCATGGGCGCCGCCGAGGCGTTCAGCTTCGGGCTCGTCAATCGGCTCGCGCCGGAGGGGCGCCTGGTCGAGACCGCGATGAACCTGGCCGCGGAGATCGCCGCCAACGCGCCGATCGCCGTGGGCGCCGCCAAGCACGCGGTCGACGAGGGCCTCGGGCTGACGCTCGAGCCGGCGCTGGAGCTCGAGCACCGCCACTACGAGCGAACGTTGGGCACGCAGGACCGGCTCGAGGGGCTCAAGGCCTTCGCCGAGAAGCGCGCGCCGAAGTTCATCGGCAAGTGATCGCCCTTCAAGCGCTCGGGGCCGCGTGCATGGTCGGGTCCTCCTCCGACTTCTCGAACCAGCCCATGGTCTTGCGCCTCACCTGGTCGCGCATCTCCGGCCCGGAGCGCGGCGTGAAGACCAGCGCCGCGATCGCGCCCAGGACGCCGCCGGCCAAGAGCAACCCAGCCGCGCTGAACCCGCGACGCACCGGCCGGTACCGCGCGAGCCCCGCCCGGTGCAGCAGCGCGTCCCGCTCCACGGACCAGTTCTTCCGCGCGAACTTCATCGCGTCGTTCAGCATGCCCCGATACATGTAGCGCTTGTACAACCCGTCGACCTTCATCGGCTCCCCCCTTCGAACTGCGGTCGTCGGCGAAAACG
>CAZEDU010000149.1:5843-11163 GCA_964511185.1 uncultured Myxococcaceae bacterium
AAGCAGCGGGGCCTCGGAAGGAAGCGGCGGTTTCTGCTAAACGCGCCGCATGTCCTTTGACGAACGTCTCCACCAGAAGATCAACGAAGTCGAGAAGGGCGGGGCGCCCAAGTACCACGCGAAGAACAAAGAGGTCGGCAAGCTGTTCGCGCGCGAGCGCTTGAAGCTCCTGCTCGACGCCGGCTCTTTCGTCGAGGAAGGCCGCCTGGCGAACAACGGCGACCCCGAGCTGCCGTCCGACGGCGTGATCACCGGCCTCGGCCGGATCGACGGCCGGCCCGTGGCGGTGATGGCGAACGACTCGACGGTGAAGGCCGGCAGCTGGGGCCGGCGCACGGTCGAGAAGATCCTGCGGGTTCAAGAGACCGCCAAGCAGCTCCGCTGCCCGCTCATCTACCTGGTCGACTCCGCGGGCGCGCGCATCACCGATCAGGTCGAGATGTTCCCCGGCCGCCGCGGCGCGGGGCGCATCTTCTACAACGAGGTCCACCTCTCCGGAGAGGTGCCTCAGGTGTGTCTGCTCTTCGGCCCCTCGGCGGCCGGCGGCGCGTACATCCCGGCCTTCTGCGACATCGTCATCATGGTCGAGGGCAACGCGTCGATGTACCTGGGCAGCCCTCGGATGGCCGAGATGGTCATCGGCGAGAAGGTCACCCTCGAGGAGATGGGCGGCGCGCGCATGCACTGCTCCGTCTCGGGCTGCGGCGACCTGTTGGTGAAGACCGAGCCCGAGGCCATCGACGCGGCCAAGGCGTACCTGCGGCTGTTGCCCAGCCACTTCGGCGAGCTCCCCCCGGCCGCCGCCCCGAAGGCGCCGAAGTCCTCGGGCAAGCGGGTCGAGGAGATCATCCCCGCGGATCAGAACAAGCCGTTCGACATGTACGCGCTGATCCACGAGCTCATCGACGAGGGCTCGTGGTTCGAGATCAAGAAGCTCTTCGCGCAAGAGCTGATCACCGGGCTCGCGCGCATCGGCGGCCGCACCGTGGGGATCGTGGCCAACCAGCCCAAGTACAAGGGCGGCGTGCTCTTCGTCGACTCGGCCGACAAGGCGGCGCGCTTCATCTGGCTGTGCGACGCCTTCAACGTCCCCCTCGTGTACCTGGCCGACGTGCCGGGCTTCATGATCGGCACCAAGGTCGAGCGCGCCGGCATCATCCGCGCGGGCGCCAAGATGATCTCCGCCGTCTCCGAGGCGAGCGTGCCGAAGATCTCGGTCGTCGTGCGCAAGGCCTACGGCGCTGGCCTCTACGCGATGAGCGGCCCCGGCTTCGCGCCGAACTGCACCCTGGCGCTGCCTCAGGCGATGATCGCGGTGATGGGCCCCGAGGCGGCCGTCAACGCCGTCTACTTCAACAAGATTCAGGAGCGGCCCGAGGCGGATCGCCCTGCGTACGTGCAGAAGCTCCGCGACGAGTACCGGGCCGACGTCGACATCTACAAGCTCGCCGCCGAGCTCGTCGTCGACGAGATCGTCCCCGGAGACACGCTGCGCCAGGAGCTCGATCAGCGGCTGGCGTACTACCAGTCGCAGCACGCCCCGCGGCCGACCAAGAAGCACGGCGTCCTCCCCGTGTAGCGACGTTGGGCCGGGCGGCCGAGCGCTCCTCCCTTCCGAAACGCGCGGGTCGTGCACTTCCTTAGTGCACGCACTCTGGGGAGGATCTGACGTGGTCGAATTCGTCCATCAGTACCCGGGACTTCTAGAGACAGAGGACGGAACGCTGTACGTGACCCGCGCTTACACGGCGCAGCGGCCCCAGCTGGGGGCGTGGGAAGCCTGGTTCGTCTTCTTTCCGACGAACGGCGGCAGGCCGATCGCGACCGATCGCGAAACCACGCAAGGCAAGCGCGACGACGTCGACTATTGGGCGAGCGGCGTCACCAGCACCTACCTCGAAGGGGCGCTGGCGCGCGCCTTGGAGTCGAGCACGAAGGGCGCGCTCGAGCGGCGAAAGCACGACGCCGCGGCCCCGCGCGACCTGGCCGAGGCGGAGGCGGCCGCTTACGCGGCGGCGGCCGAAGAGGTGCGCGCCTACGCCCGCCTCGCCGAGGAGCGCCGGCGGGCGGTCCAGTCCGAGCGAAAGGACGTGCGAGACCGCCCGGTGGCCTGAAGCCCTCATCCGCAGCGCCGCCGCGGAGAAATGGGTATAAGCCTTCGCGCATGGACCTCGAGCTGCCCGATCACGTACGCGCCCTGCGAGATTCGCTTCGAACGTTCTGCGAGGAGAAGGTGAAGCCCTTCGCCCGCGGGTGGGATCACGACGAGCGCTTCCCGATGGAGACGGTGCGCGCGCTCGGTGAGCTCGGGGTGCTCGGCATGCTGGTGGGCGAGGAGTACGGCGGCGCCGGGCTCGACTCGCTGTCGGTCGCCGTGGCGGTCGAGGAGATCGCCCGCTACGACGGCTCGCTCGCGCTGACCGTCGCGTCGCACAACGGGCTCGGCACCAGCCACATCCGCGTCTTCGGCAACGACGCCCAGAAGCAGAAGTACCTGCCCAAGCTGGCGACCGGCGAATGGCTCGGCGCGTGGGGCCTCACCGAGCCGGGCTCCGGCTCCGACGCGGCCGGGCTTCGCACCACCGCCGTCCGCCGCGGCGACCAGTGGGTGCTCAACGGCGCCAAGATGTTCATCACCCAGGGCACCGTGGGCGACGTGTTCGTCGTGCTCGCGCTCACCAGCCCCGAGAAGAAGCAGAAGGGGATCACCGCCTTCATCCTCGAGAAGGGGCTCAAGGGCTTCAGCCAGCGCGCCATCCACGGGAAGCTCGGCATGCGCTCGTCCGACACGGCGGAGCTGATCCTGGAGAGCGTCGAGGTGCCCGACGCGCAACGCCTGGGCGCGCTCGACCACGGCTTCATCGACACGCTCCAGATCCTCGACAAGGGCCGCATCACCATCGGCGCGCTCGCCGTGGGCTTGGGCCGCGGCGCGCTGGAGGAAGCGGTCGCGTACGCCAAGGACCGCCACGCCTTCGGCCAGCCCATCGGCGACTTCCAGGCCATTCGCTGGATGCTGGCCGACATGAAGACCGAGCTGGACGCGGCGCGGCTCTTGGTGCACCGGGCCGCGCAGCTCGCCGACGCGGGGAAGCCGTACACCCAGGCCGCGTCGATGGCCAAGCTCTTCGCCTCCGAGGCGGCGATGCGCGCCTGCAACAAGGCGGTGCAGATCCACGGCGGCTACGGCTACACGCGGGAGTTCCCGGTCGAGCGCTACCTGCGGGACGCGAAGCTGTGCGAGATCGGCGAAGGCACGAGCGAGGTGCAGCGCAGCGTCATCGCCCGCGAGCTGCTCAAGTCCGCATGAGCGACTCCATTCCACAGCGCGTCCTGAAGGGCGACGTCCGCGCCGCATCGCGGCTGATGCGCGACATCGACGACAACATGCCGCGCGCCTACGACGCGCTCCGGGAGATCTTCCCGAAGACGGGCAGCGCCTACGTGGTGGGCATCACCGGCTCGCCTGGCGCGGGCAAGTCCACGCTCACCAACCAGCTCATCGCGCACGCCCGCAAGCAACAGAAGACGGTCGGCGTCATCGCGGTCGATCCCACGAGCCCCTTCACCGGCGGCGCGATCCTGGGCGACCGCATCCGCATGCAGGAGCACGCCACCGATCCGGGCGTCTTCATCCGCTCGCTCGCGACGCGCGGCCACCTGGGCGGCCTGTCGCGCGCCACCGGCGACTGCATCCGCGTGATGGACGCGATGGGGCGCGACTTCATCTTCGTCGAGACGGTGGGCGTCGGGCAGGACGAGATCGACATCGCGCAGATGGCGCACACCACCATCGTCGTGCTCACGCCCGGCATGGGCGACGACATTCAGGCGATCAAGGCAGGCATCCTCGAGGTCGCCGACATCTTCGCGGTCAACAAGGCCGACCTGGATGGGGCGGATCGCACCGTCCGCGAGCTGCGGGCGATGCTCGAGCTGCGCCACGCGGTGAAGGCGGCCCCGCTCGATCACGACGCCAAGCACCGCATGAAGGGCGGCGGGGTGAAGCCCACCCAGGCCGACCCCGCCGAGTGGGAGCCGCCGATCCTCAAGGTCGTCGCCGCCAGGGACCAAGGCGTGGCCGAGCTGGTGGCCGCGGTCGAGCGCCACCGCGCCCATTTGGAGCAGACCGGCGAGCGACGCCGGCGCGAGCAGACGCGCGCCGCGATGCAGTTCCTCGCGCTGCTGCGAGAGCGGCTGGTCAAGAGCGCGCTCGGGCGCCTCGAGCGAGAGAAGGGCCGCCTCGACGAGGTCGCCCTGCAGATCGCCAACCGCACCGCCGACCCCTACGCGCTCGCCGACGAGCTCGCGAGCCAGCTCGCCCAACCCCACTGACGATGGAAAAGCTCTCTCCCGACGAGCGCGTCCAGGCGCTCGAACGCAAGCTGCACCTGGTGTTCTCCGACCGCGCGCTCGGGCTCGCCGCGGTCACCCACAAGAGCTACACGAACGAGCACCGCGACGAGTCGGCGACGGACAACGAGCGGCTCGAGTTCTTGGGCGACGCGGTCGTGGACCTCGCCATCAGCCACCGGTTGATGGAGCGCTTTCCGCTCGCCAACGAAGGCGAGCTGTCGAAGCTGCGCGCGCTGATCGTCAACGAGGAAGGGCTGGCGCGCGTCGCCCGCGGCATCGGCCTGGGCGAGATCCTGCTGCTCGGCCGCGGCGAGGAGCTGACCGGCGGCCGCGACAAGAACTCGGTGCTGGCCGACGCGCTCGAGGCCGTCATCGGGGCCGCCTACCTGTGCGCGGGCCACGCCGAGGTGATGGCGCTCATCGACCGCCACTTCGGCGAGGCGCTCGCCGGCGTCGCCGAGGGGCGCAGCGGCCAGGACTACAAGACGCAGCTGCAGGAGGTGGCCCAGCTGCGCCTCAAGCTGTCGCCCAAGTACCGCGTGGTCTCCGAGCGCGGGCCCGACCACGAGAAGACCTTCGAGGTCGAGGTGAGCATCGGCCCGACGCTCTACGCGCGCGCCACGGGTCGAAGCAAGAAAGAGGCGGAGCAGTCCGCCGCGCGGCAGACCCTGGCGATGCTCGCCGCGACTGAGCCGCCCCAAGCCCTAAAAGGACCTTGACCGACGCGGGCTCGGGCGTAAGGTGCACCGCATGAAAAAGCTCGCGTTCAGCGCACTTCTCGCGTCGATGGTCGCCCTCCCGGCGCTCGGCGCCCCCGGCAAGTGGACCAAGGCGGTCGAGAGCGGGAAAGACGTCTACGCCACGCTCAAGACGAACCACGGGGACATCACCGTCAAGCTCTTCTCGAAGGACGCGCCCAAGACCGTGGCGAACTTCGTCGGCCTCGCGTCGGGCGAGAAGGAGT
>CAZEDU010000150.1:0-11138 GCA_964511185.1 uncultured Myxococcaceae bacterium
AGCAGAACATCCGCGACCTGAACGACCAGGTCCCCAAGATGAACGAGTCGATCGCGATGGTCCGCGCGAACGTCACGCTCCTTGAGAAGGAGAACGCCAAGTACAAGCAAGAGGTCAACGAGCTGACCGCCAAGGTGAAGGCCGCCATCCAAGCCGGCCGGGACGACCTGGCCGCGCAGTACGCCACCCGGCTGCAGATGGAGAAGGGCGCCCTGGCGCGCAACGAGCAGCAGCTGACCACCGCGCGCGCGGCGTACGACAAGGCGCTCAGCGTCAAGAAGATCTTCATGCGCGAGAAGGAGAAGCGCACGCAGGAGGCGATGAACGCCATCCGCGACGCGCGCCGCTCCAAGTGGCAGGCCAAGGTGGCCGACGCGATGGAGTCGTTCGAGGTCGCCGGCATCGACGCCACCCACGACGAGATGCTGCGCAAGGTGGAGGAGCAGACCGCGATCAACGAGGCCCGCATGCAGATGGCGCTCGAGTCGGTCGACCACCAGTCGGTTCAGATCGAAGAAGAGGCCGAGAAGCTGCAAGCCGCCGAGCTGGTCAAGCAGTTCAAGATGGAGATGGGCATCTCGAGCCCCTCGCCGGTGTCCGACGTGGCGGGCGGCGGTGAGAAGACCATCGGCAAGAAGGTCGACGTCAAGTAGCGCTCGACGAACGAAAAGCGGCGCGTGCGGCGAATCAGCGGCGGCAGCTTGATCATCATCCTGCTCCTGATGGGGGCGGGGTTCGTGCTGGCCGACCGTCTGGGCTATATCGACCGGCTCGAGCTTCGCGTCCGTCGGACGTTCCCCGGCAAGGTGCGCTTGTCGGCGGGTGACTTCCCGGCCGGCGTCGCCGCGCCGGTCGGAGAGCTCGCCTCGGTTCCGCTGCGCCCCATGCTCATCGGCTTCACGCCGCGCGGCTCGTCGTCGGCGTTGCTCCTCGCCACCGGCGGCGTGCAGGGCCGGGAAGGGCCGGCGCGCATCAAGGGCATCTTCCGCACCGCCTACGCGCTCGACGCCCGCGCCGTCCCGTTCGAGGTGGACGAGGAGCTGCGAAAGGCGCTCGCCCGCGGCGCCGAGAACGGCGGCGTCGACTTGGCCATCGTCTCGGTGGACAGGCTGGCGGCCTGGTCGGGCGCCCTGCGCGACGCCGCGCCCCGCACCGTGATGCTCGTCGGTCGCAGCCGGGGGCAAGAGGCGCTCGGGGTGGTGGGCATCTCGCAGCTGGCGGACCTGAAAGGAAAACGTCTGGGGGTCTACAGCCAGAGCCCCGGCCACTATTTCGCGCTCTGGCTTTTGTCGCGCGCGCGGCTCAACCTGTCCGACGTGACGTGGGTGGAGCTCAAGTCGATGACGGATGCGGGCGCCGCGCTGCGCGAGGGCCGCGCCGACGCGGTGGTGGGTTTTCGCGGCGACGTCGAGCTGGCGGCCAAGGACCGCGGCGGGGAGCTGCTCGCCTCCACCGCCGACGCGCCGCACCTCATCGCCTCGGTGCTGGTGTCCCGCGGGGACTTCGCGGCCCGCTACCCGGACGCGATTCGCCGCGCGCTGCGCGGTCTGCTCGACGCGGGCGAGGCGGTGCTCAAGGACCCGAGCGAGGGCGCGCTGATGCTGGGCGAGCTCTTGCCGGCGCTGGGCGATCCGGTCGAGGCCATCAAGAGCGCGCCGCCCGCGACGCTGAAGGACAACCTGGCGTTTTTCGGGCTCGCGGGGGAGGCGCCCGTTACCTACGACGAGCTGTTTCAGAGCGCGTCGGAGCTGGCGCAGAAGACGGGTCGAATCATGAGCACGCTGGCGGCGGAGGACACACGCGACCTGGGCGCGCTCAAGTACGTCTCCGAGGCGCGGGCGCCATGAAGCGCTTCGCCGCCATGCTCACCATGCCCGCCCACCTGCTCGCGTGGGCCTCGTCCGGCGTCGCCTCCCTGATGGTCGACTCGCCGGTGCCGCTCTACGCGACGCTCGCCGCGAGCGGGGTCTATGGGCTCCTCCTCGCCGCGCCGCCGTTTCGCCGCTGGGTGCAGCGGAACGCCGACGCCCAAGCGGCGCCCGAGACGAACGAGCAGCTCGAGGCGCTCCTGGCGCCGCTCAGCACCACGCAGCGCGCGCACTACCACCGCGTGCGCTCGCTCAAGGCGGAGGTGTTGCTCAACTACCGGCGGCTCCCCGGTGGGGGCGTGCTCGCGGCGTCCTCGGAGGGGCGGCTCGACGCGCTGTTGGCTGCGTACCTGCGGCTGTTGTCCGCCCTGAGCAGCTGCCGGCAGCTCGTCGCCAGCGTCGACCGTCCGGCCTTGGAGAACGAGATTCGCCAGCTTCAGAGCGAGCTCGACACCGCGACCGGCGAGCACGTGAAGCAGATCAAGCACAAGCGCGTGGAGATTCTCTCCAAGCGGCTCGAGCGCCTCGAGCAGGTGAAGGAGAGCCGCGAGGTGATGAGCCACCAGCTCGCCGCCATCGAGGACCTGCTCAAGCTCACGCACGAGCAGTCGGTGGGGCTCAAGGACCCCGACCTGGTCAACCTGCAGCTCGAGGCGCTCTCGGCCGAGGTCGAAGCGAGCGAGCAGACCGTGCGCCAGTTCGAGGAGCTGCTCCTCTTCAGCGACGAGTCCCTCACGCGCTCCCAACCCCTGCGCGCCCGCTAACAGGCTACCCAAGCCGCAATCCTTGACCTCCAGCCCCGTTCGCGCTGCGCTCCCTTCCCTCAATGCAAAAACTCCTCGCAGTCACGGTGGCCCTGAGCGTGGGGCTGGCGGCGTGCTCGAAGTGCGGCGGCAAACCCGAAGGCATCTCCCAGCCCCAGGTGACCCGCTGGGTGCCCAGGGCGAGCGCGGCGGCGGTCGTGGTGCCCTCGCTCCAGCGCATGGGCGAGAAGCTCCAGCTGCTCCAGTCGCTCAAGGTCGTCTCTTTCGCGGCGCAGCTCCAAGGCGCCAACGACGCCGAGCAGCTCATCGGCCCGCTGATGCGGCAAGTGGGCGTCGACCTGCGCTCCGCCGAGTCGATGGGGAAGGTGGGCCTCGACGCGTCGCGCGGCTTCGCCATCGTCCTGCTGACGGGCGGCGAGCTCTACACCGTCCTGCCCGTGAAGGACGAAGCAAAGCTCAAGGAGCTCATCGCCTCGCTCGCGCGCGCGCGGCTGGGCGCGGGCGAAGAGAAGAAGGAGCAGAAGGACGGCACCACCGTCTTCACCTACGCCCAGACCGCCGGCGGCCCCGCGCGGCTCGGCGTCGCCTTCCACGCAGGCCACGCCTTCGTCGCGCCCGACGCGCCGGCGGAGAAGCTCGTCGGCTTCGCCTCGCTCCCGGCCGACGGCGCGCTGGCCAAGGACCCGACCTGGTCCGCGGCGCTCGGGCGCTTGCCGTCCGCGGCCGACGCGCTCGCCTATCTGCCGCCCGGCTCTCCCTACGCCCGCGTCGGCAACGCGAAGGGCGCGGCGGTGGCGGCGCTCGGGGTGACGCGCGAGGCGATGACCTTGAACGTCGACGTGCCCGCCGGCGAGGTGCAAGCGGCGCTCGGCCCGCTGAACAAGCGCGAGGGCGCGGAGCTCTTGGGCTACCTGCCGGCCGACGCGTTCGCCTTCGCGCGCTACTCGGGGGAGCCCACCTCGCTCGCGCCGCACATCGAGTACGCGGTGGGCCCGTACCTGGACCGGGTGCTGCGCGCCAACGGCTTCGAGTTCAACGGCGAGGTGCTCGGCAACTTGAAGCCCGGCGTCGCCGTGTCGGTCTCGCTCTCGCCCGAGGTGAAGCTCGCGGGCGGAATGCCGGCGCTCGACGTGCGGCGCACCAACCCGTTTCGCTTCGTGCAGTTGGTCGGCGTCGCCGAGGTGAAGGACGCCGAGAAGGCCAAGGCCACGCTCGCCCGGCTTCCCCCCATCGCGCCGAAGTTCGGGGCGGTCATCGAGCCGCAGGAGCGCGAGGGCAAGCAGGTGTACCTGACCCGGTACGTTCAAGGCGAAGGCGTGCACTTCGCGCTGGTCGATGGCAAAGCGGCGATGGCCTCGCCGCTGTCGCGCTTCGACGCCGTGGTGAAGACGCTCTCCGCCAAGCCGGCCGCCGGCCCGGCGCGGTTGTCGGACGCCGCGGTCAAGCAGCTGTTCGACGGCAACGCGATCGCGGGCGTCATCGACTTGAGGCGGCTCTCCGACTCGGTGCGCGCGCTCCCCAACGAGGCCTGGGGCGTGGGCGGCTTCGCGATGAAGGCCACCACGCTGCGGTGGCTCGAGGCGACCGACGACCTCGAGGCCATCACCTTCTCGATGGGCAAGAAGGACGGCGCCGCGCAGCTCCAGCTCTCTTTGAGGTTATCGCCGAAGTGATCACCGCCAAGGGTTTGGTGAAGTCGTACGCCGACGGCGCGCGCCAGGTGCGCGTGCTCGACGGGCTCGACCTCGAGGTCGCGCCGGGCGAGTTCGTGGCCATCGTCGGGCCGTCGGGCAGCGGCAAGTCGACGCTCCTGCACGTGCTCGGCGGGCTCGACGTCGCCTACCAAGGGGAGATCACCGTGGCCGGCACGCGGCTGACGGGGCTCGCCGACCCACCGCTCGCGCGGTTCCGCAACGAGAAGGTCGGCTTCGTCTTTCAGTCCTTCCACCTCATCGCCAACTCGCCCGCGATCGAGAACGTGCTGCTCCCGGCGCACTTCGCGCGGGAGGCCGCCGTGAGCCACGAAGCGCAGCGCGCACGCGCCGAGGAGGTGCTCGAGCGGGTGGGGCTTCAGGCCAAGAAGGATCGCGTGCCGTCCCAGCTCTCTGGAGGCGAGCGGCAGCGCGTCGCCATCGCCCGCGCGCTCTTCGGCCGGCCGAAGGTGCTGTTCTGCGACGAGCCGACGGGAAACCTCGACGCGGTGACCGGCCAAGAGATCATCCGGCTCTTCCGTGAGCTGCACGCGGAAGGGCTCACCGTCCTCGCCGTCACCCACGAAGAGCGCATCAGCGCCGCCGCCCAGCGCGTGCTCCGCCTCAAAGAGGGCAAGCTCGTCGACGCGGGCGCCGAACGGGGGGCCCGATGAGCCTGAAGAGCCTCTTGCGGCTGGTCTCGCTCTCGCTCCGGCGCGACGTGAAGGGCGCCGCCTTCTCGTCCTTCGGCGTGGCGATCGGCGTCGGGTCGCTGGTCTTCTTCGTCGCGCTGGGGCTCGGCGTCGGCAAGGTGATCCGCGAGCGCGTGTTCCCGAGCGACACCCGCCTGGTCGACGTGGTGCCTCCGACGGTCTCCTTGGGCGCGCTCCTGGGCGGCGGGAAGATCGACCAGGGCACCATCGACCGGCTCAAGGCGCTCGAAGGGGTGGAGCAGGTCTACCGAAAGATGACCGTCCGCGCGCCGGCGATCAGCCGCTACCGCGGCGACTTCTTCGGCAAGCACATCTCCATGGGCATCGAGGTGCTCGCGGTGGGCGTCGACCCGGGGCTGGTCCGCAAGGACGTGCTCCTGGGCGACTTCCAGGACCCAGGCGAAGGCCAGCCGATCCCCGCGGTGGTCGCGACGCGGCTGCTCGAGATCTACAACAAGAGCTTCGCGCCGGCGCGCCAGCTGCCGCAGCTCGGCTCGGCGATGGTGTCGGGCTTCACCTTCCCGGTGGAGTTCAACCGCTCGATGGTCGCCGCCACCCCGAGCGGCCCGGTCACCGTCGCGCCGGTGCAGGTGGTGGGCGTGTCCGACCGGGGGCTCCTCGCCGGCATCACCATCCCGCTCGACACGGCGATCCGCCTGAACCAGTCGGCCGGCCTGGACTTCGAGACCTTCACCGGCGCGGTGGTGCAGGCGAAGGATCCCGCGCAGGTGGGGCGCCTGGTCGAGCAGGTGAAGGAGATGGGGCTGCAGATCGACGACACCGAGCGGAGGCTCGCCGAGAACGCCGGCGCGGCGGTGATGGTGACCACCTCGGCGCTCGCGCTGCTCTCGGTGCTCATCTGCGTGCTCGCCGCCGTCAACATCGCCCAGGCGCTCTCGGCGTCGGTGCGCGCGCGCGCCAAGGAGATCGGCGTCATGCAGGCCGTCGGCGCGTCGCGCTCGGACATCGCGCGGCTGGTCTTCGCCGAGGCCAGCGCGGTGGGGCTCTTCGGCGGCGTGGTGGGCACCGCCTGCGCCAAGCTGCTCGCGCTCTGCGTCGACGCACTTTCGACGCGCTACCTCCCGCCGTTCCCCTTCAAGCCCGACACCTTCTTCTCGCTGCCGCTCTGGGTGGCCTTGAGCGGCGTGGGGCTCGGCCTGTTCGCCGCGCTCGCCGGCGCGTACTTCCCCAGCCGCAACGCCGCGGCGACCGACCCGGCGCGCACCCTGGCTGGTTGAAGTAGTCCCTCGTCGAATGGTGAGCACTCGTTCACGGGCCCTGCCCTTTGCGCGCGCGTTCTGGCTACGTACGGGGCGTGGCTCTGAAAAGCACTGGGAACGACGGGGCTGTGCCAATGGAGGCGCTGTTCGACGCGCTTCCATTTCCAGCGCTCTTCACGGGGCTGGATCAGACCGTGCGTCGGGTGAATCAGGCGTTCTTGGAGGCGTTCGGCACGAGCGCCGAGCACGTCATCGGCAACAGCGCGCGCTCGCTCTACCCGACGGAGGAAGACTTCCGGCTGGCGGAGCAGCACTGGCAGGACCTCTCGCACGACAACCCGCAGGTGGCGTTCGAGGCGCCGCTCCGCCGGCACAGCGGCGAGCTCTTTCGCGCCGCGGTGACGAGCCGGCTGGTGGTGCGCGGTGACGGCGCCCCAGCGGGCTACGTGGGCGTGATTCGCGACATCGAGAAGGACCACCGCGCGCGCGAGCAGCTCGCCTTGGCCACCGTGCAGCTCGAGCAGGAGACGCGCCGCAAGGACGAGTTCCTCGCCGTCCTGTCGCACGAGCTTCGAAACCCGCTCGCCTCCATCTCGCCGGCGCTCGCGCTGCTCGGGTCCACGCGGCTCGAAGACGCGCAGAGCCGCTACGTGCGGGCGATCGAGCGGCAGACGAAGAAGCTCCGGCGCATGGTCGACGACATCCTCGACTTCTCGCGCATCAGCCGAGGCAAGACGCGGCTCGAGCGACAGCCGGTCGAGCTCGCCTCCGTCCTGCAGCTCTCGGTCGAGACGCTGCAGCCGTCCATCGAGCAGAAGCGGCAGGCGCTGCTGGTTCAGCTGGCGCCCGACCTCTGGGTGAACGCCGATCCGCTGCGCCTCGAGCAGGTGTTCACCAACATCCTCCACAACGCCTCGAAGTACACCGACGAGGGCGGCCGGATCCGGGTGCGCGCCACCGGGGACACCCAGTCGATCTGGGTGAGCATCTCGGACACCGGGCTCGGCATCAGCCCCAGCGCGATGCCGCGGATCTTCCAGCCGTTCGCGCAGATCGACGCCTCGCTCGACCGCGCGCAGGGCGGCTTGGGCATCGGGCTCGCCTTGGTTCGCAACCTGGTCTCGCTGCACGGCGGCACGGTGCACGCTTCGAGCGAAGGGCTGGGCAAGGGCTCCACCTTCGAGGTCACGCTGCCGCGCCATCAGACGCCGCTGCGCACCGACCCGCCGAACGTCCAAGCGTCGAGCGAGGAGCTCGGTGGCTTCTCGGTCCTGGTGGTCGACGACAACCGCGACGCGGCGGACCTGCAGGCCGAGCTGCTCTCCGGGTGGGGCCTGTCGGTGACCACGTCGTACACGTCGAAGGGCGCGCTCGCGCTGGTCGAGCGGGGGCGGTGCTTCGACCTGGCGATCCTCGACATCGGCCTGCCGGAGCTCGACGGCTACGAGCTCGCGCGCCGGCTGCAGCGGTTGGCCCCGGCGACGCCGCTGGTCGCGCTGACCGGCTACGGGGCGCCCGGCGACATCGTCCGCTCCCGGGAGGTCGGCTTCCAACGCCACCTGGTCAAGCCCATCGAGATGGCGCAGCTGCGGGCGGTGTTGGACGAGCTCTTGGTGGTGCAACCCCGCGTGCGCTCGGCCGGGTGAGCCGCCGGCTTCGCCTGGCCGCCCGCCCCCCTGCCGGCATTGAGCTTCCCAGGAGGGCTCGCTACGCTCCTACGCTTTGCGCGAACCCGTCGTGAGCAACCCAGCCCTCGCTCGAAGACAGCCGCCGGTCCCCTTCGGCAAGTACTTGCTGCTGGACCGGATCAACATCGGCGGCATGGCCGAGGTGTGGCGCGCCAAGACCTTCGAGCCCAACAGCGTCGAGCGCATCGTCGCGATCAAGCGGATCTTGCCGAACATCGCCGAGGACGACGAGTTCATCGCGATGTTCATCGACGAGGCGAAGATCACCGTCCAGCTGCAGCACGCCAACATCGCGCAGATCTACGAGCTGGGGCAGATCGGCTCGTCGTACTTCATCTCGCTCGAGTACATCGCCGGCAAGGACATGCGCGCCATCTTCGACCGCGCGCGCAAGCAGGGCGAGCCGGCGCCGATTCCGCTGAGCTGCTACCTGGTGTCGCGGATGTGCGAAGGGCTCGACTACGCGCACCGCAAGAAGGACACGCAGGGCCGCGACATGAACATCGTTCATCGCGACGTCTCGCCGCAGAACGTGCTCGTCGGCTACGAAGGGGAGGTCAAGCTCATCGACTTCGGCATCGCCAAGGCGGCGGGCAAGGCCACCAAGACGCAGGCCGGAATCCTCAAAGGCAAGTTCGGTTACATGAGCCCCGAGCAGGTGCGGGGCCTGCCGCTCGACGGGCGCAGCGACGTCTTCGCCGCCGGCATCTGCCTCTACGAGATGCTCACCGGGGAGCGGCTGTTCTTCGGCGACTCCGACTTCGCGGTGCTCGAGGCGGTGCGCAAGGCAGAGGTCTTGCCGCCCTCGACGTACAACCCCAAGGTCCCGCCCGAGCTCGACCGCATCGCGCTCAAGGCGCTCGCCCGCGACGTGGAAGACCGCTACGCCTCGGCGATGGACCTGTCGGAGGAGCTGGCGCGGTTCCTCCTCGCCGCCGGCATGCCGTTCGGGCGCCGCGAGCTCACCCAGTACATGAAGTCGGCGTTCGCCGAAGAGGTCGAGCGCGAGAAGCAGCGCGCGCAGGAGTATTCGCAGGTCAAGCCACCGCCGGGCTGGTCTCCGCCCGCGCTGACCGTGCCCGCCACGCCGATCGCGCGCCTGAAGTCGGGCGCGTCCACCCCGGCCGCCCCGCGGATCTCCAGCTCGCAGCTGCCCAAGCTGACCGCCGCCGCGCCGCTGCTCACCCAGACGCGCGACGAGCTGCCGCAGGCCACCGTGCTCGTCGATGGCAGCGAGTACCAGAAGGAGCTCGAGGCGAAGGAGCAGCTCCAGGAAGAGGAGGTCGCCCCGACCGACATCCGCGATCCGGCGCCGACCATCCCCGAGCCGATCTTCGCCCCCAAGCCGAGCGCGCCCAAGCCCGCGGACCTCGGCCCGGCGCCGCCTCCTCCGCAGGCGCCGTCGGCCATCGCCGAGCGGGCGGTGCCGGTGGTGAAGAGCCGAGTTTCGCTCGAGGCGGTGCCGGCCCCGGCGAACGGACCGCTGCCTCGGCCGCCCACCGAGGCCGAGGCCTGGGCGGTCCTCCAGTACTCGCGCGCCGTGTGGCTGGTGGGCGGCGCGGCCGTGGCGGCGCTGCTGCTCTTGGGCGGCATCCTCGGGGCGCTCCTGGTGCGCTCGTCGACGCCCGAAGGGGTGCTCGTCCTCTCCTTGCCCGAGGAGGCGCACGCCACCGCGCGGGTGAACGTCAACGGCGCCGAGCTGACCGAAGACGGCAAGCCCCGCCAGCGGTGGCCCGCGCAGCTCAGCGTGCCCGCCGGGGTGGTGAGCGTGCTCGTCACCGCCGAGGGCTTCGAGCCGTTCCGCAAAGAGGTCGACGTGCTGCCGGGCAATCAATCCACCACCCTGGTGGTGAAGCTGTCCCCGCGCGCGGTCCCTGTCGCGCGCGTCTCGGTGGCGCCGGTGAACGCCGAGGTGAAAATCGACGGGAAGCCGCTGGCCGTCGACGCGAAGGGGCTGGTCCTGGTGCCGCTGCCCGACGCCACGCCGCGCGTGCTCGAGGTCACCGCCAAGGGCCACGAGCCGCACACGCGGCCGCTGGGCGCCGGCGACCGCGGCGCGAACCTGTCCATCGGTCTGGTGCCGATCGAGTTCTCGGTGCGGGTGACGTCCTCGCCGTCGAACGCCACCATCTGGGTCGGCGAGAAGGCGCTCGGGCAGACCCCGGCCACGGTTCGGCTGAATGGGGCGGTGACCAGCCTGACGCTCAAGCGGCGGTGCCACGAAGCGGCGACGGTGCCGCTGCAGCTCGGCGCCCCGGGGGGCGATCGCGTCGAGGTGTCGTTGCAGCGGCTGCCGCGCTGCCGTTAAGGCAAAAAACTCCGGGAAAGGGGAGCACAGCTCGATGGCCAGAGTGCGTGAGAAGAAGAGCGATCCGCTCGCGGCGCTGCCCGGGTGGGCGCAGTCGCTCGCCAAGCGCTACTACACGCGCACGGTCAGCACGTTCCTTCTGCACGGCGCGGTGCGCGACCTGCAGCCGACCAGCGGCGCCGACGGCGAGCGGTCGTTCGCGAACCTCAAGGCCTTCCTCGCCGACGAGCTGTTCGCCTCGCGAGACCACGTGGTCTTCTACGACCGGTCGTCGGGCATCCGCGCGCGGAGCCCGGAGACGCAGAAGGACCTGCAGCGCGCGCTCGCCGGCTACGACACGATGTTCGGCACCGACTTCTCGAAGGTCATGCCGCGCGATCCGGGCCGGGCGTTCCAGGTGCTGGAGAACTACCTCCGCATGCGCCTGGCCGACGGCAAGTCGCTCGCGCTCGTCATCGACTTCGCCGAGACGCTCGCGCCCAGCGGCGAGCTGTCGGGCATGTCGGCCGAAGATCGGTTCGTGCTCGCCACCTTGGTCAAGTGGGCGGCGGATCCGCAGTTCCACTCGGGCGACGTGTCGATCGTGCTCATCGCCGAGAACCTGGCCGAGATGTCGCCGCGTCTGACGAGAAACCCCTACGTCGCGAACATCGAGCTGACCTTCCCCGACGAGGCCGAGCGGCTGGAGTACGTGAAGCACAAGCTCGACGGGGCGAAGCTGCAGGCCGTGTCGGAGCTGCCCCTCGCGGCGCTCGCCAAGATGACCGCCGGCTTGTCGCGGCTCAACCTGGACCGGTTGATCACCGAGGCCACCGAGAGCGGCGTGAAGATCGCCGCGGACATCCTCAAGGAGAAGAAGAAGGAGATCATCCAGGCCGAGTGCCAC
>CAZEDU010000151.1:0-11124 GCA_964511185.1 uncultured Myxococcaceae bacterium
GCCCGTAGGTGATGTCGGAGCGGTACGAGTCCTGGCGCTGCTTGTCGGTGAGGTCGTGGAGGATGCAGCCGACCGTCATCCCCAAGAAGCGGTGCACGCGGCCCATCCACTCGGCGTCGCGGCGGGCGAGGTAGTCGTTCACGGTGACGACGTGCACGCCGCGCCCCGACAGCGCGTTCAAGTAGCTGGGCAGCGTGGCGGTGAGCGTCTTGCCTTCACCGGTGCGCATCTCGGCGATGCAGCCCTGGTGGAGGAACATGCCGCCGATCAGCTGGACGTCGAAGTGGCGCTGGCCGATGGTGCGGCGCGCGCCTTCGCGCACCAGCGCGAACGCCTCGAAGAGCAGCTCGTCGAGCGGGCGCCCGTTCTGCGCCTGCTCCTTCAACCGCGCCGTCTCTTGGGGGAAGTCGGCGTCGGACAGCGCGCGCATGCGCGGCTCGAGCTCGTTGATCCGCGCGACCTTCGGCCACGCCTTCTTGAGCTCACGGTCGTTCTTGGTGCCGATGAGCCTCTTCAGCGTCCACTCAATCATGTCGGGAGGGCTCCATAGCGTCGGGCGGAGACCCGAGCAAGCGATACAGCTAGAGCGACGTCGAAGGGTGCACGGCCGGAGGGTGGAACGGCAGCTCGACGGTGAAGCGCGTCTCCTGCCCTGGCTGGCTCTTCACGCCCACCTGGCCGCCCAAGCTGCGGACGATTTCGCGCGTGATGTAGAGGCCCAGGCCCAACCCGCCGTAGTGGCGCTCGGACACCGCGCGCTCGAACCGCTCGAAGATGCGCCCCTGCACCTCGGGCGCGATGCCGATGCCGTGGTCGACCACTTCCAGGCGCGCGCGCCCGCCAATGGCCTGCACGCGGACCTCCACCGGATTGCCCGCGCCGTACTTGAGCGCGTTGTCGACCAGGTTGGTGACCACCTGCTCGAGCCGCAGGCGGTTCCACTTGCCGATCACCTGGCGCTCGGCCCAGACGCGCAGCCGCCTCCCTTCGGGGGACTCGCTCTGGTAGCGGCTCGCGACCTCCTGCACCACCGTCGACAGATCCACCGGCTCGAGCTCGAAGCGAAACCGCCGCTGGCTGATCCGCGAGACGTCGAGCAGGTCGCCCACCAGCTCGCTGAGCTTGCGGACCTGGCGGTGGCCCACCTCGGTGGAGGAGAGGATGATCGGCGTGAGCGGGTTGTCCGGCTGGCGCTCGGCGGCGCGGCGGAGCACCTCGAGCTTGAGCGACAGCGGCGTGAGCGGCGTCTTGAGCTCGTGGCTGGCCACCGAGAGGAACACGTCGCGCACGCGCACCGCCTCTTCGAGCTGCGCCGCGTGCTGGCGCCGCTCGTCGACGTTGGCGCGCAGGTCCCGCGTCATCGCCTCGAGCTGCCGCCGGGTGCGCACTTCCTGGGTGACGTCGACGCCGAAGCTCACCACCGAGTCGACCTGGCCGTTCTCGTCCCGCAGCGGCAGGTAGGTGATGTCGAGGAAGAGCTCCGGCGCGTTGGCCTCGCAGCGGGGGATCTGCACCTCCTTCCCGGAGAACGGCTCGCCGGTCCGAAACGCCTCGTCGAGCTTCTGGAGAATCGGGTGGCCCGACAGCTCGGGCAGGGCTTGGCGTATCGGCAGGCCGATGAGCCGCCGGGTGCCGGCGAGCGCCTGGTAGGTGGGGTTGACCAGCTCGAACACCTGCTCCGGGCCGCGCCGGACGCTGATCGAGGCAGGCAGGCGCATGAGCACGTCCAGAAAGCGCCTGCGCTCCGCGTCGGCCCGCAGCTCCGCGGCGTGCCGGTCGGCATCGGCGAGGACCTGCTGGGTGACGTCGCGTTGAATTCCCCACGCCCGGATGAGCAGACCGTCTTCCAGCACGCCGACCCACATGTTGCGCATGATCTTCAAGCGGCCTTGCGCGTCCACCTCGCGCGAGTCGGCGTCTTCGAGCCGGTAGCCGTGGGTGATGAACGTGCGGAGGTACTCGAGGTTCGTCGGGTCGCTCCGGTCGAGCAGCTCCGGCACGCGCTTGCCGACGAGCAGGCTGGCGTCGGCCAGCCCGTACCCGCGGGCGAACGCGTCGTTGCACTCGGCCAGGTAGCCGCGCTCGTACACGCGCTGAATCTGCTCCTCGACCGGCAGCCGCGTGTCGATGGGGGTGTCCAGGTCGAGCCGCCAGATGCCTTCGGTGCTCCGGTGAATGAAGGTCCGGTACCGCTCCTCGGACTCGGTGAACGCCAGCCGCGCGCGCTCGGCCGCGGCGAGCTCGCCGGTCACGTCCTCGAACACGATGGCCAGGTGGGCGCCAGGGCCGTCGCGCGCGCCGACCGCGAAGAAGGTGAGCGAGAGCGCGACCCGGCTCGACCGCAGGCGCGCCCAGGGGAGCTCCTTGGCGAGGTACCACTCCGCCGGCATTCGAACGGTCTGCCCGGCGAGCGCGCGCTGGGCCGCCTCCGCCCAGCCCCAGGCGCGGCCCCCCACGTCGTCGAACAGCGAGAGCCTGCCTGGCGCCCCGGCGCCAAAGAGCCGCTGAAAGGCGGGGTTGGTGGCGACCGACCGCCCGTCCGCCGTGAACAGGCCGCACGCCACCGGAGCGTGCTTGAAGAAGGCGGCAAGCAACTCGGCGGAATCGTAGGCGGGCGAGAACGTCTGCGGCTGCTCAAACACAGTGGACACCTAGAGAGAACATCTGTCGGCGAAGGCGGCCTTGCACGCCCCACCAGCGCGCGGGCGGCGCGCGCGTCAGCTCTTCTTTCCCCTAACGGCCGGCGTCCGCAGAGGCACGGCAGAAGGCGAGCTGGCGCTCGACCACCTCGAGCGGAAGCGCCAGGTCGAGGTCGAACGAGTCTCCCACGGGCCGGACGCGGGCGAAGTCGAGCAGCTCGGCGAGCTGCTCGTCCCCTTTCGCCTTGGCCTCGAGCCGGAGCATCGAGAGCGCGCCGCCCAAGCTCTTCGCCACGTCCCCCACCTCGGCCTGGTCGCGGCCTTTCACGCGCGCGGTCATCGTCACGTCGGACCGCGTGTCGACGTGGAGCTCGATGTTCTCCGCCATGTCCTTGACCCTTCGCACCAGCGCGTCATCGCGCGCCGGGCCGAGGAGCGTGTCGAGGAACTCCCTGGAGACGACGCCGTAGACGTCGCCGTAGCTCTGCTCCTCTGAGAAGAGCGGCGGCGGCAGCTCGGCCCGCCCCTCGAGGCCGTCGAAGACGCGGCGCAGCTCGCCTTCGTCCCGCGCCACCACCATCAGCTCGTCGCGCCAGATGCCGATGGCCTCGCGCGGGCCGGCGCCGGGCGCGCTGCGCGAGAGGATGGTGCCGTGGTCGCCGTAGCGCGCGGCCGACGCGTTCTGGACCAGCCGCTCCCAATGCGCGCCGGCGAAGTGGCCGGAGACGATGACGTTGCTGCCGTTGAAGGCGATGCGGTCCACCGCCTCGAGCGGGTCGACCCCCAGCTCCCGCTTGACGCGCTCGAACCCGTCGCGGCTCCTCTGCCGCTGCTGCAGACACTCGACCAGGAGCTGCCCCACCGGCGAGTGACGGATGGCGTTGGCCTCCACCACCATCGCCATGCCCTTCCCCATGCTGAGCGCGGCGAGCACCGGGTCTCTCCTCGTCGGCGGCGGGGCGGGCGGCGCCCCTGGGTCGGCCGGCGTGGCCGGGGCGATGGGCGCCAGCGTGCGGCGCGCCTCGAGCCGTTTGGCCTGGGCGCGCGTGAGGTGCCGGGGGAACTTCACCTCGGCCCGCTCGGCGGGCTTCGGCGCGGGGTCGGTGAACGCGAGCCACAAGGCGCCCCCGAGGAGGAAGGCGGCGCCTACGAAGAGCCAGCGGTAACGCCTCATGTCTAGAAGTCCTTCTCCTCGAAGCGCCAGAGCCCGACCGCGAGCGCCGCGGCGGCGAACAACGCGCACGCCACCACCGGCCTTCCCAGCTGGCCGAGCGAGAGGGGCTCGTGCGCCGCCCACCGCGCTCCGTCGCGCGCCAGGGTGGCGATGGGCGGAAACGGCGCGGTGAGCACGAGGAAGGCGCCGCGCCGGAAGCCTTCGGCGAACATCGGCGCGAGCTGGTCGCGGAAGCTCGCGACCACGCTCAAGACGAAGACGCCGATGCCGCTCGCCGCCGAGACGGCCGCGCTGCGCACCCAGACCGCCGCCAGGAGCATCACCGCGTAGATGGCGCCGAAGGCGAGCACGGTGAGGAACGCGGCCACGAGCGGCCGCGCCGTCCACAACCCGGCCTTCAGCCCCAACAGGAGCGTGAGCCCACCGGCGCCATAGGCAGTGGCCACGACCGCCAGGGTCATCACCCCGAGGTAGGTACCCAACAAGAGGTCCCTCCGCCGCAGCGGCATGGCGAGCAGGTACTCGATGCGACCGGCGGCCAAGAGCGAGGGCGCGAAGTCGGCGCACGCCAGCGTGCCGAAGACGATGCCGCCGTAGAACACCAAGTAGGTCGCGGCCTGCAGCACCGGCCGCAGCACCACGTCGGCGGCGCGGATGTCCGGGTCCACCAGCTTGCCGAAGAGCCGGGTGGCGGCCAGAGCGCCGTCGACCACCTCGACCTGCAGGCCCACGCCGAGCGCGCCCAGGCCCAAGGTGAGGGCGATGGCGAGCCCCAGGAACCACCTTCGCCGCGCCGCCTCGCGCAGCAGGTCGCGCATCACCGCGAGCGCCTTCACGGCTCGCCTCCCACCGCGCGCTGGAGCAAGGACTCGAGGTCCTCGGCGTGCTGCTTGAGCTCCAAGAGCACCGCCCCACCCGCCCGCGCGCGATCCAGCGCCGCGTTGAGCCGCGCGGCGTCGACGTGGTCGAGCTGCCAGGGGCCGTCGGCGTTGGAGCGGGTGAAGCCGGCCGCGGCGATGGCGGCCTCGGCGCCGCCCTCGAAGCGCGCGCGCCACCGGTCGGGCGCGGAGAGCAGCGTGGAGAGCGGCCCTTCGCGCACCAGCCGCCCGTCCACCAAGACGCCGATGCGGTCGCACACGCGCTCGGTCTCGCTGAGCAGGTGCGAGTTGAGCAGCACGGTGGCGCCGCGCTCGAGCTCGCGCTGCAAGAGCGAACGCATCTGGGCGCGGCCGAGCGGGTCGATGCCGTCGGTGGGCTCGTCGAGCACGAGCAGCTCCGGCGCGCCGACCAGCGCCGAGGCGATCCCCAGCCGCTGCTTCATCCCCTTCGAGAAGCCGCCCAGCGGGCGCGACGCCGCCTCGGTCAACCCCACGCGCTCGAGCAGCCCCTCCAGCTCGCCCCTCTTCGGCGTGTGGCCGCGCATGCGGGCGACGCTCCCGAGCAGCTCGAGCGGGCGCCAGGCCTTGGGCAGGTGCAGCCGTTCGGGCAGGTAGCCCACCTTCGCGCGCGAGCGCGGGTCCTCGGGGGCAAGGCCCATCACCCGCGCCGAGCCGCCGGTCGCGCGCACGATGCCGAGCAGAATCTTGATGAAGGTCGTCTTGCCCGCGCCGTTGGGGCCGATGAGGCCAAAGGCCGAGCCGCGGGGGATGCGCAAGGTCACGCCGCTCAGGGCGTGGACGGCGCGGCGCGAGGGCCAGCGCCGAAAGGACTTGGCGAGCGAAACCGCTTCGATGGCGTTCTCGCCCGCGCCGCTGAGCATGGTTCTAACGGGCTCCGGAGGTCACGCCGGCCCACGAGGCCGCGGGCGCGTCACTCGTCGAGGATGAACTTGCGCGGGTTCTGCGGCAGGCCGTTCACGCGCACTTCGTAGTGCAGGTGGGGGCCGGTGGAGCGGCCGGTGTTGCCGATGGCGCCGATGAGCTGGCCACGTTTGACCTTCTCGCCCGCCTTCACCTTCATCGCCGACAGGTGGCCGTAGCGCGTCTTGATGCCGTAGCCGTGGTCGATGACGAGCACGTTGCCGTAGCCGCCTTCCAGGCCGGCGAACACCACCGTGCCGTCGGACGGGGCGATGATGTCCTTGCCGTGCGGGCCGGCGATGTCGAGCCCCGCATGCATCACCCGCTCGGCGGTGTACGGGTCGATGCGCTGTCCGAAGTCGGAGGTCACCCAGCCGCGCGCCGGCCAAGTCGAAGGGGTGGAGGCGAGGAGCGACTTCTGGTCCTGGAAGTACGCCGTGAGCTCTTGCAGGCTCTGCTCCTGGCGGGTCGCCTCGGCCGAGAGCTTGTCGAGCCGCGAGTTGAGCGCCTTGGGGCTCTCGGACGTGGTCAGCCGGGTGAACTGGTTGTCGCTGCTCGAAAGGACGACGGTGCCCGGCTCGGCCTCGGTGGGCCCCATCGCCAGGTTGCGCTGCGGGTCGGACAGGAGCGTGATGGCCCGGAGCTTCTGGTCGAAGCGCTCGACGCGGTCGAGGGTCGTGCCGATGTGGTCGATGCGTTCGCGAATCGCCTTGAGCTGGCCCTTGAGGGCGAGATTCTCCTCACGAAGGATTCGGTTCTCGGAGGCGTCCTTGGCGACCACCAAGTAGTGGACCGTGCCGCCCAGGACGAGGGCCAGAAGCACGGCCAACGCGCCGCCCACCTGGAGCAAAAGCCGCCGGTGAAGGCGATAGCGTTTGACCTGTGAGCTGTGGTCGGGAACGACAATGAGGGTGAAGGCTTTGTTTCCCAACGAAAAGCCCCTTCGCGTCGACGTCGTGCTCGAGCCCTACGCCAGTCTAGGCGCGCGCAAACGAAACGGTAATTAAGCTTCCGCCCCCTTGGAAGGCCGACGCGAGTAGCACCCACAACAAAATAGTGTCAAGGCAAACAGACTTGTGCCGACACCGAACCAACCCCTACGACGACAGCACCTTCACAACGATGACGGTGATGTTGTCGTCGCCCCCCCGGTCGTTGGCGAGCTCGATGAGCTTCTTGGGGGTGTCCTCGAACGGCGTCTTGCGGACGACATCGAGCAGCTCCTTGTCCTCGAGCATGTTGGCCAGGCCGTCGGAGCAGAGGACGAAGAGGTCGCCCGGCTCGGTGACCAAGCCCATGACATCGACCTGCACTTCCTCCTCGAAACCCACCGACCGGGTGATGATGTTCTTGTACCGGGAGTGCTTGGCCTCCTCCGGCGTGATCATCCCCGCTTTGATCTGCTCGTTGACCAGCGAGTGGTCTTCGCTGATCTGCTGAATCAGGTCCCCGCGGATGAGGTAGGCGCGGCTGTCGCCGACGTGAGCGAAGAAGGCCTGGTCGTCCTTGACCATCAGCGAGATGACCGTGGTGCCCATGCCCGCAAGGCGCGGGTCTTCCTGCGCGGCGTGGAAGATGGACACGCAGGCCCGCTCGACCGCCTCGCGGATGATGTCGGGCAGCGGTGACTCTTGGAGGGTGGAGGTGAGGGCGAACGGGGTGTTGGCGCTCTCCCGAATCTTCCTCAGCTCGCGGTCGATGGTCTCGACCGCGATGCGCGACGCGGTGCCGCCGCCCGCGTGGCCGCCCATGCCGTCGGCCACGACGTAGAGTTGCAGGTCCTCGTCGATGAGGAAGCTGTCCTCGTTGTGATTTCGCTTTCGGCCGACGTCGGTGAGACCCACCGACACCACTTTTCGGGGCGGAGCCGAGGTCTGGCCGGCGGTTCTCGACACGAGCGGGAATGCTAGGCGAGCCCCCGGGTCAGGGCAAGGCGAGTGCGAGGTTGTCCCTCATGCGGATTGTCGCCCTGGTGCGACATGCCCCGCCTTTCGGCCGACCTTGCGCGAGGCGCGCAGGAGCGCATCGGCCGCGCCCAGCGCTTCTGGGGAGACCTGGACACCCGAGAGCATCCGGGCCAATTCTTTGCGGCGCAGCTCGGGCTGAGGCAGCGGCACCAGGCTCGAGCGCGTTCGCCCTTTGCGCTCTTCCTTTTCGACGCGCAGGTGGGCGTCGGCGAAGGCGGCGACCTGCGGCAGGTGGGTGATGCAGAGGATTTGCCGGTGCCGGCTGACCTCGTGCACCAGGCGACCGACGACCTCGGCGGTCGCGCCCGAGACGCCCGCGTCGACCTCGTCGAGCACGTAGCACGACGAGCCGTCGAGCTCGGCGAGCGCGCGCTTCAAGGCGAGCAGCAGGCGCGAGGCTTCGCCCCCCGAGGCGACCTTGCCGAGCGGCCGCATCGGCTCGCCGGGGTTGGCGCTGAAGAAGAACTCGACCACGTCCGCGCCGTCGGGGAGCAGCCTTCCCGCCGGGGCGACGCTGACGTCGAAGGCCGCCTTGGGCAGGGCCAGCTGCGCGAGGGCGGCGCGCACCTGGGCCGCCAGCGCCTTGGCGGCGCGCTCGCGGGCGGAGGTGAGCTTGTGCGCGCGCTCTTCGGCCCGGGCCTGCGCCTTTTCGCGCTCGGCCCGCAGCGCGGCGAGCGCCTCTTTTCGCCCGGTCAGGCGGGTGAGCTCGTCGTTCAGCGCGGAGCGCCTGGCGACGACGGCCTCGAGCGGCGCCGCGTGCTTTCGCACCAGCTTCTTGAGCGCGTCGAGCCGCTCTTCGACCTGGGCGAGCCGGTCGGGGTTCGAGTCGACGCTCGAGACGTAGCGGCCCAGACCTCGGGCCACCTCGTCGAGCTCGGACTTGGCGGCGCCCAGGGACAGCACCAGGCGATCGAGCCGGCCGTCGAGCTTCGCCGCCTCGCAGATCTGCGCGAAGGCGCGGCCGAGCACCTCGAGCACGCCGTCTTCGTTCGAGAGCATCGCCTCGGCGCTCGCGGCGGCCTGGCGGAGCCGCTCGCTCCCGAGGAGCCGGCGGCGCTCGTCTTCGAGCGTCACGTCCTCGCCCGGCTGTGGTGAGAGCTCATCGAGCTCTTCGAGCTGGAAGCGCAGAAACTCCGCGCGCCGCCCGGCCTCCGCGTCGTCGGCGCCGAGCGCTTCGATGCGGCCGTCGATGTCGGCCAGCACCGAGAACGCGTCGCGGTAGCTCGCCGCGACCAGGTCGAGCTGCCCGTGCGCGTCGAGCAGCTCGCGGTGGCGCCTGGGCTCGAAGAGACCGACGTGCTCGTGCTGGCCGGCGATGTCGATGAGCCCGCGCATCAGCTGGCTCAAGACGCCGATGGTGACCAGCGAGCCGTTGACGTACGCCTTCCCCCGCCCTTGCCGACCGACGACGCGGCGCAGGCAGACCTCGTCGCCCAGGTCCGGGAGCCCTGCGCGCTCGAGCCGAGCGCCCAGCGGGCCTGAGCGCTCGAACACGCCCTCGATGATGGCCTCTTCGCAGCCGGCGCGGACGGCGTCCGCCTCGGCGCGGCCGCCGAGCAAGAGCCCGAGCGCGTCGACCACGATCGACTTCCCTGCCCCGGTCTCGCCGGTCAAGACCGTGAGCCCAGGACCGAACGACACCTCGACCTCTTCCACCACCGCAAAGTTCTGAATTCTCAGTGTCCGCAACATGGCCAGCCCTCCAGATACTGAACAGGCTAGCAGGCCTGGGTGACACTGAACAAATTTTCAATGGTCGGAAGCGGGATGAGGCCGTTCACGTCGCCGACGCCGTCAACGACTACGACTACGACTACGACTACGACTACGACGTCTATCGTCGACGTTGACGTTGACGTGAACGGCGACGGCGACGGCGACGGCCTGAACCAGCACCACCGAACCCGCGTCTCCGAGCTCTAGTGCGACTGCGGCGCTGGGAAATCGTCGACGGAGCGCGCGTCTTGCGGCACCAGGAACGCGCGCTTCGGCGGCTTGACGCGGCCCTTGCGAGCGGGGTCCTTTTCCCGCTTCATCCACTCCGTGAGGTGCTCGCGCAGCTCTCGCAACGCCGCCTGCGTCTCCGGGTCGCGCGAGTGGGCGACGTTGACGCGGCGGTTCTTGCCCGGGCGCAGGTCATAGAACTGCTCGACCGGAATGCGCTCCTCGGCGTAGCCGTGGCGAAGCGCGAGGTCCTTCATCGGGCTGTCGTCGGTGTTGGCGAGCGCGCGCCGGTCGCGCGGGCCGATGCGCCGAATGTAGTGCCACTGTGGCGTGGTCACCGCGCGGTACGGCTCCTCGGCGACGTGGAACGTGGTCTGGGTGACGAGCTTGCTCCGAACCGTGCCCGTCTCGCCTTGGACGAGCGGCAGGAGCGACGTGCCGTCGAGCCCTGGCCGCGGCTTGAGGCCGATCACATCGAGGAGGGTGGGAAACAGGTCGAGCTGCGAGACGAGCGCGTCGATCCGCTTCCCGCCGGTGAAGCCGCCCGGGCCCCGCATCATCAAGAGCACGCCGGTGCCGTTCTCGGTCAACGTCCCCTTGTGCCCGGGAAATGGCACGCCGTGGTCCGTCGTGACGATGACCAGTGTCTTGTCGCGCAGGCCCGCATCGTCCACCGCCTTGAGCACCACCCCGAGCGCGTCGTCGAGCTTGGTGAGCCCCGCCTGAAAGCCTGCCATCGCCTGGCGCACCTCCGGCGTGTCGGGGAAGCCTTCGGGCAACACGACGCGGTTGGCCGCGCCTTCGGGCACCTGCTCGAAAGGCAGGTGCGTCTCTTCGGTGCCGATGGACAGGAAGAAGCCCTCCCGCGGACCTTTGCGAATCGCCTCGGCGCCCACCGGCGCGACATGCTCCGCGTGGTCGCTCCTCACCGGCAGCACCTGGTCGAAGCCCGCTTTGGCGCGGTCGGCGACGTGGTGGACCATTCCGTCGAGCGCCGAGCGGTACCCGGCCTCTTCGCTCAGCACGCGCATCAGCGTCTGCCGCATGTCCTTGAGCTGAAAGCCGAGGTGCGCGAGCCCCAGCATTCCGTTCTTGTGCGGGTACTGACCGGTGAGCAGCGCCGCGCGGCTCGGCGAGCAGGTCGGCGACGCGGCGTGGGCGTTCGTGAAGAGCACCCCTTCCCGCGCGAACCGCGCCATGTTCGGCGCACGCATCGGCGCGCCGTACGGCTCCACCATGCGGCCGGTGTCGTGCGAGTGGAAATAGATGATGTTGACTCGGTTGAGCGGCTTCTTCGTGGACTGGCCTTGCACCTTCGCGCTGGGGAGCACCGAGCGGACGGCGCGAGCGGCGGCCCGCACCGGGCGCGCTTGAGCGAGGGCTGTGATTGGGCGAGGCAGCAGGGGCAAGGGCCTCATGCCACGTTATCGACCGGGCCCAGGGCGGGGTTTCGCCTGGAGTCGAACGCGGGCGGACGATGGGTTGTAGCGATTGCCCCCAAACGGGCGCTCAGGGCCCTGAGGGAGCGGGGGCTGGATTGTCCGAGCGCTCGGGCGAACGCCGCCGAGCGGTGCCGCGTCTCGGGCCGGGGGTTTTGTCGC
>CAZEDU010000152.1:0-10885 GCA_964511185.1 uncultured Myxococcaceae bacterium
CCTGCTCGACGGGTACACCGAGGTCTCCTAGGATTTCGGGCATGGCCAGCTCGATCACCTGGGTTATCGACGGCGACGCGAAGCCTGAGGCGAGGGTCGTGCTCTCGGGCGACGTCACCGAGAACGCGAACCTAGGGCAATTGCTGGGGCAGCTGCCGCAGGGCCCGCTGGCGTTGGACCTGTCGGGCATCAAGCGCATCAACTCCGTCGGCGTCCGCGAGTGGATTCAGTTCGTCGACGGGCTCAAGAAGGCCGGCCGCTCGTTCACGCTCGAGCGCTGCTCGGTGCCCATCGTCGGTCAGCTGAACATGATCTCGAACTTCGCCGGCGGCGCGAAGGTCCGCTCGTTCTTCGCGCCGTTCTACTGCTCGAACTGCAACTCCGAGCAACCCAAGCTCATCGACGCGACCAACGACCCAGCCAGCCAGCTGTCCTCGCCGGACAAGTGCTCGGCCTGTGGCGGCGAGCTGGAGTTCGACGATCTGCCAGACGCTTTTCTGGCGTTCACCCGCTCGTAAGGGGCTTAAGGAACGGATGAGCAACGGCACCGCGGCGCTGCAGGCGTTGTCCGTTCTGGGGGCCGGCTTCATCGACCCCTGGTACGTGGTGGACGATCAAGACCGAATCATTGAGTACAACGCCGCCTTCCATGCGCTCTTTCCCCGCGCGGTGGGGCGCAAGCTCAAGACGCAGACCTGCCGGGACGCGCTGTCGATGTCGGCCTGCGCGGGCGAGAAGTGCCTTCGCAAGACCTGTCAGTCGACCGGCGCGATTCGGCTCGACGAGGTCGAGGCCAAGATCGGCGAGACCGAGTACCGGCTCGTCCTCAGCGCGGTGCCGCTCGACCTGGGGCAGGGCAAGATCGGCGCGCTCATCGTCCTGCGCGACGTCACCGACGAAGCGCGGGTGCTCGAGCGGTACCAGGAGCTGATGGAGGCGGTCGAGGCGAAGCGCCGGGAGCTGCAGGACCAGCTCGACGCGCGCACGCGCGACCTGCTGCTCGCCAACCATGAGCTCAACCGGCTCGAGCAGGAGCTGGCGCGGCTCAAGCGCGGCGGGACCTGACGGCTACTTCTTGACCTTGGAGCCGCCCGGACGCGAGGCCCGCTCGGTGGGGTGCTCACCGGTCGGCTCCTGCGTCCCGGCGCGCGGCGGACGCGAGCCGCCGGGGCGGGAAGGTGTGCGCGCGAGCCCGGTGGTCGCCAGCTCCTTCAAGGCGGCCAGCGTGGTGGCGACCGACCGGCCCCGCATTCGGGTGAAGGAGTCCCTCACCGACTGCTCGATGGGGCGGCCCATGTGGTTGTTGACCCACCGGAAGTCGAACTCGACCACGCCGTCGTAGTCCAGCGGCTCTCCGCACGCGTTGCAGAGGGCCGCCGGCGGCGCCGCGGTGGTGAGCGACTCCACCAGGACCATCTCGAAGCGCTCGGCGTTGCAGTTGGGACAGAAGTAAGGGGCCAGGAACGAGAGCACCAGGCCCTTGTCGCCGGTGAAGTTGTGCACCGAGCCGAGCTGCGCGACCGCGCTCGGCGCGCACCGCTCGAAGTAGAGGCGGTTTCCCTGCTTCTCCAGGCGGGTGAGCCAGCGGATCCACTCGCGGGTGCCGAGCGAGTTGAAGCGGGTGACTTCCCCCAGGTCGATGATCACCGCGTGGTTGCTCACGTCCGGCGCCCGCTCGGTCAGCCGGCTGTTCTCGTTGACCGGACCATCGAGCTTGATCCACACGACGTCTCCGTCGGCCGCGGTCTCAATGCTCAGGGTGGGCTGGTCTTTCACGAAAGGCCTTGTTGCGCCGTGCCGGCCGCGCTGGGGGCTTCAAAATCCACCATCGATAGCTGCGTTTCAAGACAGTAGCGCAAAAGCAGCTTCGCTTCGGGGAGCGCGGCGCAGTCGAGCAGCCAACGCTTTCGAGTGCCGGCGGTGCCGAAGCTGGGCGGCGGCGAGAGCGACAGCGCCGAGAGCGCGCCGAGCAGGTCTTGAATGGTGACCATCGCCCGGAGCAGCAGGCCCGTGTCGAGCCACAGCCGCGAGTTGATCGCGTTCGCCTGCTGCGCGGACGTCACCCGGCTGCCCTCGACCAACGCGTGGGCGATCTCCTCCTCGGTCACCTCGAGCGCCGCGGTCATCAGCTGCAAGGGCGTCGAGGTGAGGTCGTTCGGATCGGCGGCCAGCCGCAGGGCCTCGGCGAGCCCGTCGAGCTGGTAGGTCGCCAGATAGGACAAGGGGCCGACCTCCGCCGCGAGCAGGCCGAGCCCGCGCAGCAGCGTGAAGAGCTGCGCGCTCTCGGGCATGTCCGGGTGGAACAGCAGCGGCGAGACCAAAATCGCGTTGCCCATCTGCAGGCTGACGGGGGCGGCCCCGACCGAGTGGTGCGTGTACACCTGGGGCGTCGCCAGGCCGTGCCGGCGGCAGATGTCGGCGAACGCGTGCTGCACGCGGCCTTCCAGCCACTGGGGCTGGGCGTCGGCCAGGATCTCCTGCTCGCGGTTGGCGAAGGTCTGCGGCACCTGCTTGAGGAGGATTCGCACGAACGAGAGGAAGGGGTCCGGCTCGGGCGTCTCGGACCAGAACTGACCGAGCTGGAAGCGGGCGGGGAGGATGCGCCGCCCGCTCAAGGCGCCGCTCAAGTTGTACAGCGGCAAAGCGCGGGCGGTGTTCCCCGAGGCGGACAACAGCGGCGACAGGAGCGCCAGCCCCCGCAAGTGAAACGGGTCGCGGCGCAGCAGGTCGGTCAGCTCCTTCAACGCGCGCTCCCCGCTGAGCGTCGCCAGCCCCTCGAGCGCCTCGACCGACGTGCGCTCGCTGGCGACCCAGGCGCGCTCGAAGAAGCCCGCGGCGTCGCGCGCGTGGCCCGTCTCCATCAAGGCGTCGCCGATGCAGCGCAGCCCCGCCGCGCGGCGGGCGTCGGGCAGCTCGGCGGCGAGCTTCTCGAGCTCGGGCTTCTTGCGCGCGGAGATGAGCCGACGCGTGATGTCCCTCAGGCACAGCTCGTGCCCCTTGAGCGCCGCGGCGCGCACGGCCTCCACGTGCTGCTCGGCCGCCGCGCCGCTCGCCTGGAGGTACCGGGCGTACAGGCCCAGGTACTCGTGCTCCTGCTCCGGCGTGACCTGCGCGCGGGCGCGCTCGAGGCAGGCCTGGGCGAGCGGCAGCACCCCGACGTGCAGCGCCAGCGCGGCCGCCAACAGGGCGTTGTCGAACGGAACGCGCAGCTCGGGGTTGTGGCCCACCAGCATGGCGAGCGCGGCGCGCGGCTGGCCCAGGTGGTCGGCGAACACCCGGCCGAGGTTCAAGTCGAAGCGGTCGCGCTCCGCGGGCGGGACGAGCGGCCGCGCGAGGATGAGCATGCGGATGGCCGCCGAGAAGCGCCGGGAGAGCAAGAACAGCTCGAAGAGCGCGAGCGCGTAGGTCGCGTCGGCCGGCATCAGCTCGGCGGCGCGGAGCAGCAGCCGCTCGGCGAGTTCCGGCTGCGCGCGCATCTGGTAGAGCAGCCCTTGCGCCAGGAGCGCCTTGGCGGCGAGCGCGTTCTCCCCCTTGCGCTCCCAGTCGCGCGCCATGCGGCCGAGCACGTCCGAAGGGCCGGTGGCGGGCTGGGTGCGGCGGACCACGGCGAGCAGCTCGTCGAGCACCGCCTCGGGCGCGGGCGAGACCTCGAGCGCCAGGCACAGGCACTCGAGCGACTCGAGCGTGCGGCCCCGCTCGCGCGCGATGCGGGCGCGCATCTCGCACAGCCGCGCCAGCTCCGAAGCGGAGAGCCCCTGGGCCTCGGCCAGGTCGGGCGGCGTCGCGAAGCGCTCGGCGCGGGCGTAGTCCTCGAGCTGGCAGAGGATCTCGAGCAAGAGCAGCCGCGCCGCCAGGCCGCGGGGGTACTCGCGGACCGCGCGCTCCAGGTGCTCGATGGCTTCGGTCTTCTCGTCGAGCTTGCGCGAGAGGACTTCGCCGAGCCGGCTCAAGATCATCGCCCGCTCTTTCGGGCGCGTCTCGACGCGCAGCCGCATCTTGTGCACCTCGACCACGGTGGGCCACGACTCGAGCTTCTCCGCCAGGGCGAGCATGCCCTGGATCGGCGGCTCGAAGGTGGGCGCGTGCTCGACCGCCAGGCGGTAGTGGTAGAGCGCGCCGAGGTCGTCCTTGAGGACGGTCTCCTTCAGCGTGGCCAGCCGCGTGTGCACCAGCGCGAGCGACGAGCCCGAGGTCTCGATCTCCAGCTGCCGCTCGAGCACCTGGAGCAGCTCTTCGTAGCGGCGCGCGGCCTCCAGGCAGCGGGCCTGCGACTCGCGCACGCGCAGCTCTTCGGCCACCGAGGCGCCCAAGGTGGCGCGCTGGTACATGTCGCCGGCCTCGACGTAGTGGCCGAGCTTCTCCTCCAGCACCGAGGCGAGCTTGGCGTAGAGCGCGCGCCGCTCCGGCCCATCCGGGGTGCGGCTCAACTGCTCCTTGAGCACCTCGACCGCGTCTTCGTGGTGGCCCGCGTGCAGCAGCGTGGCCACCAGCGCGTCGAACTGATCCGGCCGGGCCGACAGCCCCGCCGCGGCGGCCCAGCAGAGCGCCGCCGGGTTGAACTGCTTCTCGCGATCCAGCAGGCGCGCCGCGTACGAGAGCGCGCGCACCGCGGTGCCGACGGTGTTGGTGGGCGGCGGGCCTTCGGGCTTGGGCGAAAGGAACAGCTTGCCGTAGACGTCGCGCGCCACCGCGGCCCAGGGGTCCTCGCGGCCCAGCTCCTCGAGCCAGCGCTGAATGCGGCGGTGGTCGGCGTCGGTGACCTGCGCGGAGGACTGGGCGAGGCGTATCGTCACGACCTACCTCCCCTTGACTTCGACGACCTCTTCGAGCGCGAGGGTGGGCGTCACGTCTTGCGGGCCGAGGAGCTGATCCGGATCGCCCTTCACGGCGTTGGGCACCGCGCGCGCCAGGGACTCTTCGATGGCGGCGAGCCGCTCGTTGTCCTTCGCGAGCTGCTGCGTGAGGTACAGCGCCAACACCTTCGCCAGGTCGGCGCCCTGCACCGGGCCCTTCGAGAGCTTGGCGAACGGGCGCAGCGCCTGGGCGAACTCGCCCGCGGTGGCGAAGCGCTGCTCGGGGTCCATCGCCAAGGAGCGCTCGATGACCGCGTTCAGGTCGGGCGAGAGGTTCGGCACGCGCTCCTTGTACGTCGGGAGCCGGCCGGAGCGGACCGACTCTTCGACCTCGAACTCGCTCTTGCCGACGAAGAGCGCCTCGCCGGTGAGCAGCTCGATCAGGCAGAGCCCGAGGGAGAAGATGTCGGCGCGGTGGTCGAGCGGCAGGCCGCGCAGCTGTTCGGGCGCCATGTAGTTCTTCTTCCCCTTGAGCATGCCGATCTGCTCGAAGAACTTGACCTGGCTGGTGGCGATGCCGAAGTCGATGAGCTTCACCCGCCCGTCGTAGGCGAGCATCACGTTGCTCGGGGAGATGTCGCAGAGGATCGCGTTGAGCGGCCGGCCTCTGTCGTCGACGGCCCGGTGCACGTAGTCCAGCGCCTCGGCCGCCTGCATGGCGATGAACACCGCGTAGGGGATGGGGAGCCGCTTGCCCTGGATGTTGATCAGGTAGAGCACGCGGTTGAGCGCGCGGCCGTGGATGTACTCCATCGCGATGTACGGCTGATCCTCGACCGAGCCCGCGTCGAACGCGTCCACCACGTTCGGGTGCTTGAGCGCCCGGGTCAGCTCGGCTTCCGCGGCGAAGAAGCGACGGAAGTTCTGATCCTCCACGTATTGCCCCAGGATGCGCTTCACCGCGACCAGCTGCGGCACCTGATCCTGCTGCCGGCGGATGGCGTATTGGACCTCGGCCATTCCACCGCGGGCGATTTCACCAAGCAGCTGGTACGGCCCGAAGTTTTGAGGACCGGGCGTGGGCATGACCTGGCGAAAGCCTAGCACGAAGGGTTTGGGCCGCCGTGGCGGCGCACCCGCGCGCACATCGGTCCCAATCTCGGGGCGCTCAGAGGGACGCGCCGCGCGAGCGCTACAGGCGCAGCCGCTGGGTCCCCTCGACGCCCTCGAGCACCTGCCGCACGGGCACCACCGCGCCGACCGTGGTGTAGGTCTGCGCGCCGGTCCGGGTGCGCGTGGACTTGAGCGGAAAGGACTTCGCGCGCTCGAGGAACCAGGCGCGGGTCGCCAACAGGGGCAGCGCGTGCACCTCCTGCTCGGCGAGGAAGACGTAGAGGAGCAGATCGGCCGTGCTGTAGAGAAAGCAGCCGGGCGTGTCCTTCTCGAGGTTGGAGACGAGCTCGAAGAAGTAGTTGCCGCGGTGGCCGTGCCGGTCGCCCTTCACCTCGACGCCCCAGACGGGCTCGCCGGGCCGCTCCCACAACAGGTCGACCCCGCGGTGCTGAAAGCGCGGGTCTGCTTGCACGTCGTGCACGCGGCTGCCGGGTGAGGCGCCCTCCAGATACGCGCGCGCCAACATCACCGCGCGGTCGGCGGCGCCCTGCACCCCGCGCATGGTGTAGCTGCGCGGCATCGCGCCAGCTACTTGGCCGCCGTCTTCGCGGGGGCGAGCTCCACCGCGGTGGCGACGAGCTGCACCTCGCGCGGCTTGCCGTCCTTGCCGCGCGGGACCTGCGCGCCTTCCGACTCGTAGTGCTTCGCGGTCTCTTCGGACAGCTCGGTCACCTTCACGGTGCCTTCGACCTTCGCGCGCCGGCCGGCGGAGTCGAGCGGGACGAAGAAGCCGTAGTCCTTGAAGGTGACGCGCACGCCCGGGCCCTTCTCCTGGTCGGCGAGCTCCATCCAGCAGCCTTTGCGGCTGCACGCCTTGCGGACCTTGGCGTGGAGCGCGATGGCCTTTCCGTCGTGCGCCTGCGGCGTCTTGAGCAGCTCGGACAGGGAGACCGCCTTGAGGCCCTTGGGCTTCTCGCCGCGGACGATGGTCGCCTCCGGCGCTTCCGACGGCGGCGCGCCTTCGCAGGCGACCTCTCCGTGGTGGCAGGGGTTCTGCTTCGCCTCTTGGGCAAGCGCGGGGGTGGAGCACAGGGCAAGAGCGACGAGCGGGGCGAGCGTCATGGTGAAAAAGCTCGTAGCGCAAAGCCCGTTCGATGGGCAACCTGGACACCAGGCCCATGGCGCTGCAGATAGCTCTGGTCGTCTTCGCGTACTTGTGCGGCTCGGTGCCGTTCGGGCTGCTCCTCACCCGCTGGCTCAAGGGCGAGGACGTGCGCGCTTCGGGCAGCGGCAACATCGGGGCCACCAACGTCGCCCGGGTCGCGGGGAAGCGGCTGGGCGTCGTGGTGCTGGTGCTCGACGCGCTCAAAGGCGCGCTGCCCGTCGGCCTGTTCATGGCCTGGCAGCCAGAGGCGTACGGCTGGCATGCGGGCGCGGCGCTCGCGGCGGTGCTGGGGCATGTCTTCCCGCTGTGGCTCAAGCTGCGCGGCGGGAAAGGGGTGGCCACCGCGCTGGGGGTCATCGCGCTGTTGGCGCCGCTCGCCGCCGCGGTCGGAGCGGCGGTGTACGTCTTGAGCGTGTGGCTCACGCGCTTGAGCTCGTTGGGCTCGCTGCTCGGCGGCGTCGCGGCGGTCGCGACGGCGTGGCTCCTTCCGCTGCCGCGCGCGTACCCGCTGCTCGTGACGGGACTGCTGGCCCTCCTGCTCTTCACCCACCGCGCCAACGTCCGGCGGCTCGTCACGCGCGCCGAGCGCAAGCTCTGAACAGGGGACGGTCCCCGGCCTCACCGAGCCGGATAGCTGAGCAGCTCACACCGAATCGGCCCGTTCCACAGCACGTGCTTACGGTTCGGGCGGTGGTGAAACGCGCTCTCGAACGCCTCGTTGCCGGAGAGAATCGCCATGCGCCAGCCGCGCAGCTTCCCGGCCTGCTCGCCGAGCTGGAAGTAGAAGGTCTTCATCCCCTTCTGCCCGCCGGCGGTGAGCTTGTCGCCATAGGGCGGGTTGGTGACGAGCAGCCCTGTGTCGGCCGGCGGTTCCAGCGCCTTGATGGCGTCGGCCTCCTTCAGCGTGACGACGTTCTTCAACCCCGCGGCGGCGACGTTTTTCTGGGCCGCCTCGAGCGCTTCGGGGTCGCGGTCGGCGCCGACGATGGGGAAGGGGGCGATGCGCTGCTGCTTGCGCGCGTCGGCCTTTAAGTCGGCGAGGAGCGGCTTCGCCTCGGGGCCGAGCACGGGCCAGCGCTCGATGCCGAGCGCGCGGGTGAGCGCCGGGGCGCGGCGAATGGCGATCCACCCGGCCTCGGTGAGCAGCGTGCCCGAGCCGCACAGCGGGTCGAAGAGCGGCTCGTCGCCGGTGTACCCGGCGGCGGCGAGGATGGCCGCGGCGAGCGTCTCTTTGAGCGGGGCCTTGGTTTGCCGCACGCGGTAGCCGCGCCGGTGCAGCGCCTCGCCCGCGGCGTCGAGGGAGATGGAGAGCTGCTCCTTCTTCAGATGAACGACGACGCGGACGTCGGGGTCGCTGGGGTCCACGTCGGGCCGCTTCTTCCACTTCTCGCGCAGCCGGTCGGCGATCGCGTCTTTCACCTTCAGCGCCACGAAGCCGGAGTGCTTGTGCTCGGAGTCGGTGAGGCTGGCGTCGACGGCGAAGGTGCTCTCGAGCGCCAGGTGCTCCTCCCACGGTACCGACTTCACCGCGTCGTACAGGCCGTCGGCGCCCCTCGCCTGCATCTCGCCGAGCGGGTAGAGCACCCGCTGCGCCAGCCGCGTCCACAGCGTGATGTGGAGCGCCTCGGACAGGTTGGCCGCGAAGCGGACCCCGCCGCGGTCCTGACGGACCTTCGCCGCGCCCAGCTGGGTGAGCTCGGCGGCGAGGAGCTCTTCGGTGCCGCGCGCGGCGGTCGCGAACCAGTTCAGGCGTGCAGGCATGGCCTTAATGAAGCACGAAACTCAGCCCACCAGGACGGCCTTGACGATCTCCGGCGGCGCGTCGACGCGCATGGGCGGGCCCCAGAAGCCGCAGCCGCGGCTGACGTAGATGTGCGCGTCGTCCTCGCGGTACAGCCCGGCGGAGTGCTCCCAGCCCAGGCCGATGAAGCGCGTCATCGGGAACAGCTGCCCGCCGTGCGTGTGTCCGGACAGCTGCAGCCCGATGTTCCTTTGCGCGGCGGCGGCGAAGTTCGCGGGCTGGTGCGCGAGCAGCACCGCGGGCACGTCGGGCCGCCGGGTGAGGAGCGCGGCGTCCAGGTCGTAGCCTTGCCGGCCGCGGCGCCGACCGCCCCAGTCGTCGACGCCGATGAGGTCGATGCTGGTCGCGCCGCCGGCATCGCCAATGCGAACGGTCCGGTTGCGCAGCACCTCGATTCCCAGGCGGCTCAGGAAGCCCACCCACGGCAGCTCGCCCGAGATGTACTCGTGGTTGCCGGTCACGAAGAAGGTGCCGTAGCGGGAGCGCAGCTTCGACAGCGGCGCGACCGAGCCGCCCAGGAGGGAAACGGGCCCGTCGACCAGGTCTCCGGTGATGGCGACCAGGTCGGGCCGGAGCGCGTTGGCCTGCGCCACCAGCGCCTCGACGAAGCGCTCGCGGATGAAGGGGCCGACGTGCACGTCGGTGAGCTGCACGATGGTGAGCCCCTCGAGCGCGCGCGGAAGGCCGGGCAGCCGCACCACCACTTCGGTCTCTTCGGCCCGGCTGAACGCGCGGTAGCTGCCGTACCCGGCCACGGCGAGGCCGCTCAACGTCGCCGCGCCCGCGAGCGACGAGAGGAACCAGCGGCGGTCTCGATCCACGCCGCGCGCGCGCCGCCGCTCGGCGGCCCAGTGCGCCAACCGGACGAGGTCGGCCGCCACGAACGCGAGCACCACGAAGATCAGCGCGCCCAGCCAGGCGTAGGACGCGACCGAGACCACGCGGACCCAGTCGGGCGGGAGGCCGTCGCGCAGGCTGCGTCGAAAAAGGAGCAGCGCGGTGAAGGCGCCGAAGAGCACGACGAGCCCGACGCGCGCGCGCCGGCCGGGGAGCCGCGGCCACAGCCGGTGAAGCAGGTAGAGGTGCCCGAGTAGGCTGCCTCCGCCGATGAGCAGCGAGAACGACACGAAGCGCATCGCCCGAAGGCTACACCACTCCCGCTGCCCTCAACGGGACCCGTCAGCCGAAGAAGCGGCGCACGAGGTAGAGCGCCAGGCTCAAGGCCGCGGAGAGGAGCAGCATCGAGGCGATGGGGACGTACACGCGGGTCGTCTCGCTCTCGTAGCGGAGGTCGCCGGGCAGCTTGCCGAACCAGGACAGCGCGCCCATCATCATCAGCGCGCCGACCGCGGCGAGCACCACGCCCGCGACGACGAGCACCAGGCCGATGGACTTCACGTCGCTCCTCTCGCGTCGGCCTGAAGGGGCGAGCGCAGCCGCGCGGCGCGCACCGGTCCGTCGAGCCCCTTGAGCGTGGCCTCGAAGCGCTCGACCACCTCGGCCGCGGCGACCCAGCGCTGCTCGAGCGCCCGCGCGGCGAGCTCGGCCGGGAGCACGATTTCACGCGCGCCGGCGCAGCCCTGCAGCCGCGCGGCGACGTTCACGCTCTGGCCGAAGTAGTCGAGCTGCCCGTTCGCGGTCACCGCGTAGCAAGGACCCGCGTAGACGCCGAGCTTGAGCGAGAGCCGCTTGCCGTCGAAGGCCGGCCCTTCCTTCGCGAACCGCTCCTGCATCTCGATGGCGGCCCGCACTGCGTCGTCCTCGTCGATGAACGCCGCCATCACCGCGTCGCCAATCGTCTTCACCAGGGCGCCCCGGTGGCGCGCCAGGACGTCCTTCAAGAGGTCGAAGTGGTCTTGCACCAGCTGGAAGGCCTTCGCGTCGCCGGCGCGCGTGTACAGCGCGGTCGAGTCGGTGAGGTCGCTGAACAAGATGGCGACCCGCGTGACCTCGAGCAGCACGCCCGGGCGCAAGAGCTCCTGAGCGAACTGGCGCCGAAACACCGGATCGAGC
>CAZEDU010000153.1:0-10656 GCA_964511185.1 uncultured Myxococcaceae bacterium
GTTCAAGTCGAAGCTGCTCATCCTCGACAACGTCGACATGGAGTCGGCGTACCACGGTCCGGGCGACGGCCATCAGACCGGCATGGCCCACCTGCTCACCGGCACCGAGCTGACCAGCGAGCCGCTCTTCCAGCTCGGCGGCAGCACCGAGAAGGCCGGGTGGGCGGGCGGCGTCAGCGTCGACCAATACCTGGCCAAGAAGATCGGCCAGAGCTCGCCGCTGGCGTCGTACCAGTTCGGCGTGCGCGTGAACGGCAACACCGTGTGGCACCGCATGAGCTACGCGGCGGCCAGCCAGCCGCTCCCGCCCCAGAACAACCCGCAGCAGGCGTTCAACGACCTCTTCAACCGGCCCGTGCTGGACGCGCAGCAGGCCGCGCAGCTCGCCGCCAAGCGCCAGACGATTCTCGACGCGGTGAAGGACGACTACGTCCAGCTCAACAAGCGACTGGGCGTCGAGGATCGAAAGAAGCTCGACGCCCACCTCACCTCGGTGCGCGAGCTCGAGCTGCGCATCAAGGCGGTGAGCAACACCAGCACCTGCGCCGTCCCCAACGCGCCCGGCACGCTGGCCCACATGGACAGCGCGAACTACCTGAAGGTCGGCGAGCTGCAGATGGACCTGCTCGCGATGGCGCTCGCCTGCAACTTGACGCGCGTCGCCAGCATCATGTGGTCGAACTCGGTGAGCCAGCAGACTTTCATGCCGTGGCTGGGCTTCAACGACACGCACCACGATCTGTCGCACATCGACGATCAGGGCGTGGCGCAGGAGAAGATCACCCAAATCAACACCTGGTACGCGCAGCGCTTCGCCTATCTGCTCGGCAAGCTCGACGCGATTCGGGAAGGCGACAAGACGCTGCTCGACAACACGGTGGTGTTTTGGGGCAACGAGCTGGGGCAGGGGCGCGCGCACGACCGCCGCGACGTGCCGTTCGTGCTCGCGGGCAGCTGCGGCGGGTACTACCGCACCGGCCGCTACCTGAGCTACGCGCCTCCGCGCCCCTGGCACAACGACCTGCTCGTCTCGTTCTTGACCGCGATGGGGCTGCCCGACACGACCTTCGGCAACCCGGCGTACTGCAAGGGCCCGTTCCCGCGCCTCACTTAGCGAGCGACTGAAGCAGGTGGACCAGCGGCCCGACCGGGGTGGCGAGCCACAGCGCGGCGGTGGCGGCGACGAAGTACGCCCCGTGCACGACCGGCCGCGCGCGCAGCACGTCGAGCCACTCCCTGGCCAAGGAAGGCCGCCGCGCGAGTGAGCGCTCGACGATGAGCGACTCGAGCTGGGCCTGCCGGTGCGGCGCCAGCGCGAGGCCGTCGAAGGCGCGTGTCAGCTTCACGTCGTCGTCGTGCTCAGGCTGCATCGAAGGCCCTCCACTCGGGCAGCAGGGCGAGCAGCTTCTGCCGCTGCCGCTCGCAGATCTTCCGGACGTTCGCGGCGCTGGTGCCCACGATGAGCGAGATCTCGCTCGCGTTCAGCTCGGCGCCGTAGCGCAGCGAGACGATCTCCCGCTCGCGCTCGGGGAGCGTCTGCAGCGCGCGGGTGAGCGCCGCGCCCATCGCCTTGCGCTCCTGCGCGGCGTCGAGCGCGTCGTCGCTCGCGGCGTCCGCGTGGGCCGGCCCGAGCGGCTCTTGCCGCTGCGCGTGTCGGCGCTTCTTCTTCGCCCCGTTCAGGGCGATCGGCAGCAGCCAGCTCCGGAAGCGCGCGCCCTCCCGCGGCGCGTATTGGGTGAGCCGGGTGAAGGCGCGAACGAAGGTGTCCTGCACGATGTCCTCCGCGTCGGCGTCGCTCGCGCACAGCCCGCGGATGGCGCGAAAGACGAACCGCACGTGCGCGGCGTAGAGCTTTCGCATCGCCGCGCCGCTGCCCTGGCGCGCCTCGTGGACGAGCCGCTGGATCTCCGGCTCGTCCAGCGGCGTCGCGTCGTCTGCTCCGAGGAAGGTGGCGAAGTAGACGAACATGTCAGCGCGCGTGCCGCGGGCTCTGGAGGAAGGCCAGCGTCCAGACGGTGGAGTGGAACGCGCCGATGGCCCCGGTCAGCGGCAGGAGGAACGGCGCCGCGACGGCGAGGCCGCCAACGACGGCGGGGACGAGCCCGACGACGGGGTAGAGGACGAAGCCGAGGAGGAGCGCGGGGGCGGCGAGGCCGAGACCGATGAGCGAGCCCGCCATCCGACCGAGCCACGCGACCAGCATCACGCGGATGGAATCGAGCAGCCGGCCGTGAAGGTAGTCATAGGCCGCCCGAAGCGCCTCGCGCGCCGTCATGCGCTCGAGCACGGCGAACCGCAGCGCGTACTCCTGAAGGCAGAAGAGGGTGATCAGCCAAGGGACGAGCAAGAGCACCAGGGGCGCAGAGAGCACCATCGTCCACTTCGGGAGCAGCTCCAGCAGCGACGCCGCGATCGGCGCGCCCAGCACGAGCACGCCCGCGACCACCGCGCAGCCGATCAGCAGAGTGACCTTGACCACGCGCCACACGTGCGGCCACCCCGCGCGCAGCCCCTGCCGGAGACCGATGGGCTCGCCGCGCTCCCGCTGCTGCACCGAGGTGATGAGCGCCGCGCCACACCAGGCGGCCAGGACGAAGTAGACGGCGATGGCCACGAGGCCGCCGGCGATGAAGAGCCCCCAGAGCGAGACCGGCCAAGGGTTGCTCGTGCCGGGCGCGCCCGTCTGAAGATTGAAGCTGAGCGAGCCGGCGACGAACAGGCCGAACACCCAGAGTGACTTCTGCGCCCAGATGAGGCGGAGCGCGCGCCGTGCGAGTTCGATGGAGTTCATGCCGAGTCAATCCACGGGCGGCGGCGGGTGTGACACCTCCGCCGCCGAAAAAGCGTAAGTCATCGAAACGTCGAATGGTTCGACGGGGTGGAGATTTTCCTCCCGCGCGCGACGAAGCGGAGTGTCGGCGAGCGGATGCTCGCGATTCAGCCGCGGGCCAAAGTTGCAGCGGACCCCGAAGAACGCCCGCGCCCACGCACCGCGGCCTTCGCGCCCGCACATTGCCGAACGCGTGCGAGCTTCTTCACACTGCTGCTCGCTCGCATCGTCGAGTGCGGGCAGGAGTCGTCGCAATGAAGGGGACAGTGAAGTGGCTCGCGGTGGCCTTGGCGCTCGTCGGTGGATCGGCCTTCGCGCACAACAACAAGAGCAGCGATCCCATCATCACCAACGTGGAGGTCGATTACGGCAAGAAGTTGTTGTTCATCTACGGCAAGGCGCTCGCCGGTAAGGACAAGCCGCGCGTCCAGCTCGCGGAGGTCGATCTCGCGATCGTCAACGCGAAGCCCGACGTCGTCACCGTCAAGCTCCCCAGCGCGTTCCTGGGCGCGCCGGGCGGTTTTCTGCTGAAGCTCACGCGCAAACACGGCGCGAAGGACACGTTCGATCTGGCGCTCGACTCCCGCCCGTCGTCAGGCGGCGCCGGGACGCAAGGGCCTCCCGGCCCAGCCGGTCCGCAAGGCGTCGCCGGTCCCGTCGGACCGCCGGGCCCCGCGGGTGCCCCTGGTGCGCAGGGCCCACAAGGCGAGCGTGGCCCCGAAGGCCCGCGTGGGCTCACCGGCTTGACGGGGCCGCAAGGCCCTCAAGGTCCTCCAGGCGCGCAGGGAGTGCCGGGCCCCAAAGGCGACACGGGCCCTCGGGGTCCCACGGGACCGGCCGGCCCCGCAGGGCCAGAAGGCCCCATGGGGCCCCCGGGGCCGGTGGGGTCGGTGACAGGTGGCGTCGCCATCTACGGCTGTCACGCCACTGGCGCGCTCTCCCTCCTGCCCTTCTGCCAGACGACCGTCTGCGGCGCGGATCCGCTCGGCAACGTCTACTACCAGCAGTGCGACGGCTCGTGCCCCAAGACGTGGGACACGCTGGTTCCCCTGCGTTGCCCCGGGCAGGTGATTGGGCATTTGCTGGCGCCGCCGTAAACTGGTGCCGAGGATGTCTCTCGACGCGCCCCCCTTGACGCGTCAGCCCCGCTGACAGCTCCACGAGCTGCAGCGGGGTTTTTCTTTCAGGGGCGCGGCGACGGCGAGGTCGCCTTCGCCGGGAGCTCGAGCACGAACACGCAGCCGGTGTCCGGAAGGTTGTGAACCCGCAGCGAGCCATTGTGCGCTTCGGTCGCCTGCTTGGCGATCGCGAGCCCCAGCCCGAAGCCCGAACGGTCCTGCCCCATCTGCACGAAAGGGTTGAACAGCTTCTCGATCTGGCCCTCTTGTAGGCCGCCGCACTCGTCCTTCACCTCGATGACGACGCTCGGCCCCGACGACTTGCTGGTGACCGTGATGGTGCCGCCTTCCGGCGTGAACTTCACCGCGTTTCGCACCAGGTTGAAGAGGGTGGAGTAGAGCAGCTTTCGATCGGCCTCGAGCTCCAGGTCGGGCGTGGCGTTCAGCTCGAACGTGAGCGTCTTGAGCTCCGCCTCCGCGGCGAGCTCGTCGAGCAGCTCGCGCAGGAACGGGGTCAGGTCGATGTGCTCGATGTGGAGCTCGGCGGCGGACTTCAACTTCAGCTCGAGCAGCGAACGATCGATCAGCTCGCTCATGCGCCAGAGGCTCCGCTCCAGGGTCTGGGTCGAGCGGTTCTTCGGCACCTCCCCGCGCAGGCGCAGCAGCATCAGCGACAGTCGCGCGGACGAGAGCGGGTTGCGCAGCTCGTGAGCGAGGAACCCGAGGTGCCGCGCCGTCTGCACCCGCATCGCTTGATCGCGCTCGATGGCGTATTGCCCGACCGCGTCGGCCACCGCGCTCAACAGCACGCGCGAGAGCGTCCGGTGCTCGTCCATGACGATGGCGATCGCGTTCTCCTCGGCCACGGCGAACAGCACGTCGCGCAAGATGGCGTACTCGCGGACGACGGCGGCCACGTCGAACCCCATCTGAAAGCGTTGAGTGCCGTGCTCCACGGCGGTGGCGCTCTTGGGCTGCGGATCGTTCGCGGTCTGGATGTGTTCCTGCGAGCGCAGCGCCGACGTCAGCTCATCGAGGAACTTGGGCAAGCTGTCGATGATCTGCGCGTTGGGGAGCGCTTCCGCGGGGATGCTTGCGTTCAGGTCGTTGCGCCAACGCAGCACGATCTCGTTCTTACGCCCCTCAATGACGTCGGCGAGGCGGCTCATGGCCTTTAGGTGCGCATCGGGGGGAGCCCGGACAAGCCAAGGGGCAGCCGCCTGTCCACGGCGGAACCTTGAAGCGCCCGAGCCAGCAGCCGATTAACGTTCGCGCCGGTGGGCGACCTCAGGCTCTGGAGACGTCGTGGCTTCGCGCTCGCGGTCAGCCTGGGGCTGCATGCGGTGCTCTTCGGCCACCTGCTGCGAGCCCCTTCTCGCCCGCCGCCTCAGAGGACAGCGCCGGTCGAGGTGACCCTCATCGAGATCCCTCCAGCGCCGGCCGCCCCTTCGCCGGCCAGCCCTCCCGAGCCGCCGGCGTCGCGGAGACCCTCCCAGGCACCGCCGCCATCGAAGGCCGCGCCCACTGCGCCGCCCGTCACCGAAGCGCCGGTCGCGGACGCGCCGCGCGCCGCTGCCGACGTGCCCACCGCCGATCTGCCAGCGGGGACGCGGGGCGGTTTGCCGGTGCCCTCGTACGAGAAGCTGCCGATGGATTTACCCGAGCCGTCGGAGGCGGCGCCGAGCGGGCCCCAGGCGCCGAAGGTCGAGCAGGATCTCGTGGGCTCGATCGTTCGAGACAGCATCTCGCGCGGCAAGGTCGACCGGGGGCTGGTGCACCCGTATTACTCGGACCTCGGCAAGGCGCTGCTCAAGAACTGGGACGCGGACCGCGCCGTCTCGCGAAAGGGGCTCAAGGGGTTCGGCGAGCAGTTCGTCGAGAACTCGCAGGCGTGGAATAAGATCTGGTTGGAGCGCGCGTCGACGTTCGGCCGCAGCGGCTCTCCTTTGGAAGACGACGCGAGCGACGTGCCGACGCGCGGGCCGCCGCCGTCGGCGGACCCCACGCGGGGGCCGGTGTCGCTGCAGCAGCGGCAGGCGATGCGCCGTCAGATGCGCGAGCAGTTCAAGAGCACGCGCCGCGCGACGCTGCGGGTGGTTCAGGATCGAGAGGGCGCGCTCTTGTCGGTCGAGCTGGTGTCGCCGTCCAACGACGCGCAGGTGGATCGCGAGGCGGTGGCCGACGTGCGCAAGGCCGCCAGCCAGCTGCCGCCGCCTCCGCCCGAGGTGCTCGGCAGCCGTGAGCGGATCATCAGCCTGTGGCAGTTCGAGCTGGTCATCTCCATCAACCCGCCGGTGCCGACCTTCAGCTTCGAGTTCGACGAGGCCTTGCAGTTCATCGACCCGCGCTTGCCGCTCGATCGCCGCATCTACAAGCGCGTCCGCCTGCTCGCCGCCGAATAACCCGGGGACAGTCCCCCAATCCATCACGGCAACTCTGGCGCCACTTCCGTCACCAGCAGCGTGCGCCCGAGCTTGCGGTCGTCGCCTCCATAGCCGCTGTAGATGGCGCCCACGGCGGTCTCGTTCTTCCACTCGATGCGCACCTGGTGCGCGCCCGCGGCGACCGGCTCGGCCCACTGGATGAACGCGTTCGCGTAGTAGCAGGTGCCCGGGGTGGCGGCCTGCAGGTACGTGCCCGTCAGCGGCACGCCGTCGATCACGAGCCGATAGTTCGCCAGCCCACCGTCACACACCGCTCCGAACGCCGAGAAGCTCACCCAGAGCTGCCCCGCGTTCGTCGTCACGTCGATCGCCATGTCGGGGACGTCGGCCCAAGCGTTGGCGGTCGTCGAGACGGTGTTGCCGGCGTTCGCCCGACGTATTTGCCGAAGCCCGCCGCTCGCGGGGCCCGTCCCGGGAGGCCCTGGCTCACCCTGCGGCCCGGCGGGCCCCGGAGGCCCTTCTTTCGGCACCTCCACGGGCATGGTGCAGCTCACGAGCAGCAAGACAAAGCCGACGACACACAGACGAGGCATGGGCGCTCCGAACGAGGACGCTTCGATACTGCCACAAGCTCACCGGTGCTCGCCGCCGAGGAGCTCGCCGCCAGCCGCGCGCGGAGCCCCGGCCAAGCGCTCAACCGCGTCGCGAAGCTCTACGGCGCGCGCGTGTTCGACCTGCACGCGATGGCGGCGAACCCGCGCTTCTTCAAGCCGACCGCCGAGTTTTGGGAGGGCTTCTGTCAGGCCTGGAGCTGGGCTTCGCTGAGCCCATGGATCAACAAGCGGGTCGACGTCCCGGGGCCTGCGGGGGCGCGCGGCTTGTGGATTGGCGGCGAGTGGCTGAGCCGCGCGGAGCTGGGCAACTGGATGATGGCGGTCTCGCGCGACATCTCGGTCGCTCAAGACGCGACCGCGCTGTTCAAGCACAAGCCGACCGCGGAGGAGGTGCTGGTCGCGCTTCACCGCTATGCCTTGAGCCCCGCGCGCGGCACCACCTCGAGCGCGAGGTGCAGGTCGGCGCCAAGTCGGCCACCCGTGGCGCGTGCCCAAGCCGGGCTAGAGCGGAGCCACCCGCAGCACCGCGGCCCCTTGCAGTCGGCCATGGCGCAGGTCCTCGAGCGCTTCGTTCGCGCGCTCGAGGGGATACGCGTGCGTCTCGGTGCGCAAGGAGAGCTTCGCCGCGAGCGCGAGAAACCCTTCGCCGTCGCGCCGCGTGAGGTTGGCCACCGATCGCACCACGCGCTCGCCCCAGAGCAACGAGTAAGGAAAAGACGGCACATCGCTCATGTGAATCCCGCCGCAGACCACGACGCCGCCGCGGCGAACGTGGCCGAGGGCAGTGGGAATCAACGCGCCGACGGGCGCGAAGAGGATGGCCGCGTCGAGCGGCTCGGGCGGCGCTTCGTCGCTGCCGCCGGCCCACTCGGCGCCGAGGCCGCGCGCGAACGCTTGCGCCGCCCGGTCGCCCGGTCGCGTGAAGGCGAACACCCGGCGCCCTTGCGCCTTGGCCACCTGCGCGAGCAGGTGCGCCGCGGCGCCGAAGCCGTACAGCCCCAACCGCTCGGCATCGCCCGCCATCTGGTAGCTGCGGTAGCCGATGAGCCCCGCGCACAAGAGCGGCGCCGCCTCGACGTCTCCATACCGCTCGGGCAGCGGGAAGGCGTAGCGGACGTCGGCGACCAGGTGCTCGGCGTAGCCGCCGTCGAGGTCGTGGCCTGTGAAGCGCGCCCGCTCGCACAGGTTCTCCTCTCCCCGCTGGCAAAAGGCGCACTGGCCGCAGGTCCAGCCGAGCCAGGGAATGCCGACCCGCATGCCGACAGCGAGCCCCTCGGCGCCCGCGCCCACCGCCTCGACGCGGCCGACCACCTCGTGGCCAGGCACGATGGGCAGCTTGGCCTTGGGCAGCTCGCCGTCGACCAGGTGCAAGTCCGTGCGGCAGACCGCGCACGCCAGCACGCGCACCAGGACCTGACCTTCGGCGGGCGCGGGGATCGGCCGCTCCTCGAGCACCAGCGGTGTCCTCGCGGCCTTGAGCACCATCGCGCGCATCGAGCCCATCCCCCTCATTCAACCCACGTGAAGCGGTGTTGCCGTTCGCGCGCGAGCACCGCCTCGTCGAACGCCGGCTTCTCCTCCAGCCAGGTCACCATGTCGTCCGGCTCCCACGCGTACGGCTGGCCGTCCATCCGCACCCGCCCGTCTGCGAAGGCGCGGGTCGCCTCGAGCAGCGGGACGTCCTTCAAGTCACGGAGCTGCGCCTCGAAGCGCCCTTGCCGCTCCGCGGTGACGAACTGCGTGTCGTGCCGCGCGGCGTAGGCGGTGTGGTACCAGGAAGGGCGAAACGCCACGCCCTCCAGCCCGAGCCGCTGGGCCATGATCGACAACAGCGTCGTGGCTTCGCGCGCGAGCCCCAAGCCGGGCGCGTCTTGTCCCGGCAGCTGCGGCCGGGTCTCGGTGAAGCGCGAGAGGGGATCGCGCAGCGTCAGCCAGTTGACGAACAGCACCGGTCGGCCGGCGATGTGCCGCCGCTCGACCACGGTCTCGACCAGCACGTGCTCCTTGCCTTGCGCGCGCCCGAGGAGCCGCATCCGGTCGCCGGTGCCGGTCGGCGCGATCTCGACCCGCAGGCCCTGGTAGCCGAGCCGCTCGACGTGCTTCCACAACCCGTAGCGCGCGAACGCGTGCTCGATCGCCTCGCGCGAGTAGAAGCCGAGCAGCCGAAAGGGCGCGGTGGGGAAGCCCAGGTCGGCCTCGGTCAAGGGCGCGAACGTTTCCTCCGAGAGCTGCAGCGCCACGTCCGCGAAGTGGCTGCGCAGCGGGTCGACCGTCTCGGGGATGCGCGAGCGCGGCAGCCCCGCCAACACCAACGCGGTGCCCGCGAGCGCGCGCCAGGCGTCGTCGCTGTAGCCGCCGGCGGGGAGCCACACCGACGCGCGGCCCGCCAGCTTGTCGAGCACCAGGGCGTCGCGTCGGCGGCAGCCCTCCAGCGTCAAGCCGAGCTGCCCGAGCCGGTCGCCCTGCAGGACGTCTCCCCCCGCGAGCACGAAGGTCAGCGCGCTGGGCGGCATGTTCTCGAGGAGCGCCTCGAGCGCCGCCAGGTACGTCGCGTCGTCGCAGCCTTTGGGCAGCACGGTGTCCTCGACGTCGGCGGGCAGCGGCCAACCAGGACCGGACAACGAGCCGAGCCACGTCTTGGGATCGCGGCGCAGGCACTCGGCGGTCCCGTCGGGAGGGTGGGCGTCGAGGTCGAGCACCGCCACCCGGTCGGAGAAGCCGTCGCGCCGGAGCGCCGCGATGCTCACCGCGACGTCGTTGACCGCGCAGAAGCCGGCGCCGCGCGCGGGCGCCGCATGGTGAAAGCCGCCGCTGGTGTTCAGCACCGCGAGCGAGCGGCTCAACGCGCGCCGCGCCGCGAGCATCGTCCCGCCGCACGCGAGGCGAATGGTGCCCATCAGCTCGTCGACGCGGACGTCCGAAGGCGAGCACGCGAAGATCGACGCGAGCGCCTCGGGGCGCGTCAGGCTCTCGAGGTAGTGCCCGTCGTGCACCAGCGCGAGGTCGTCGTACGACGCAGGCGTGGGCCGGAGCACCTGCGCTGGACGGTACGCGCGCCGGTCGACCAGATGCCACGTGACGAGATCGGCCCGCCGCAGATCGAACGCGCCTTCGAGCCCGCTCAGCGGCCATCGATAGGCCGGGTCGTAGACCAGGAGCGGTCGTCGGAAGATCCACGCTTGCAGCCTTTGCAGCATGCCGGCCGCGTACTTCATGCCCGCGCCTCAGGGAAGCCCCTGACCTCGCGCCAGTTGCGGCGCTCCGGTTGCTACCTAGCTTTGCGCGCCGTCTGCGAGGAGCGTGCGATGTCTGAAGGTTGGGTGTTGGTCGTGGAAGACGACGGCGATGTCCGGGAGGTGTTCTCGATGGTGTTGTCCGAAGAGGGCTACCACGTGGTCACCGCGCCCAACGGGCTCGAGGCGCTCGAGCAAGTCGAGGTGCGCGGGGCACCGGCCTTGATGCTGCTCGACGCGTCGATGCCGGTGGTGAGCGGGGAGGATCTGCTCCACGCCATCGAGGCGAACGGCATGGGGGAGGTGCCGGTGGTGCTGCTCTCGGGGGATCCCGACGCGGCGGAGATCGCCCGGCGCTTCCCGTCGGTCTGCTACCTGCCCAAGCCGATCGGCGTCGACGAGCTGCTGCGCGCCGTCGGTCGCTTCGCGCGCCCGTCAGTGATCGAACCGCTCGAGCAGGGGCGCCGCGGCGTTCAT
>CAZEDU010000154.1:0-9356 GCA_964511185.1 uncultured Myxococcaceae bacterium
CAATCGTCCCGATGTTCACGTGCGGCTTGTTCCGCTCAAATTTTTCCTTGCTCATTCACTTCTCCATTTCAGGTGCTGCCGTCTTGAACCGCCTGACCCCAACAACGAACTTCAGTAGCCCCTCACGCGAACCAGAATCTCGTCGGCGACGTTCTTGGGGACCTGCGCGTAGTGCTTGAACTGCATGGTGTACGTCGCGCGGCCTTGGGTCCGTGACCGAAGGTCGGTCGCATATCCGAACATCTGCGCCAAGGGAACCTCGGCGTCGATCACCTGCGCCCCGTGGCGTGGGTTCATGCCGAGGATCTTCCCGCGGCGGCTGTTCATGTCGCCGATCACGTCGCCCATGAACTCGTCGGGGGTGACGATCTCGCACCCCATGATCGGCTCGAGCAGCACCGGGGAGGCCTTGCCGCACGCGTCCTTGAAGGCCAGCGAGCCGGCGATCTTGAACGCCATCTCGTTCGAGTCGACGTCGTGAAAGCTGCCGTCGTAGACCTCGACCTTGATGTCGACCATCGGGAAGCCGGCGACGACGCCGTTGGTCATCGCCTCGACCACGCCCTTCTCGATGGGCGGGATGAACTCCTTCGGGATGACGCCGCCGACGATCTTGTTCTCGAAGACGAAGCCCTTGCCCGACTCGTTCGGCATCACCCGCAGCCAGCAGTGGCCGTACTGGCCGCGGCCGCCGGTCTGCTTGATGTACTTGCCCTCGCCTTCGGCGCGCTGGGTGACCGTCTCGCGGTAGGCGACCTGCGGCTTGCCGACGTTCGCCTCGACTTTGAACTCGCGCAGCAGGCGGTCGACGATGATCTCCAAGTGCAGCTCGCCCATGCCGCCGATGATGGTCTGCCCCGTCTCCTCGTCGGTGCGCACGCGGAACGAAGGGTCCTCCATCTGTAGCTTCTGCAGGCTGGTGCCGAGCTTCTCCTGGTCGTCCTTCGACTTAGGCTCCAAGGCCAGGTCGATGACCGGCTCGGGGAACTCCATGCGCTCGAGGATGACCTGCGCGCCTTCGCTGCAGAGCGTGTCGCCGGTGGTCGCGCCTTTCAGGCCCACGACCGCGCAGATGTCACCGGCGAGGCACTCGGAGATGTCGTCCTTCTTGTCGGCGCGCATCTGAACGAGGCGGCCGACGCGCTCGCGCTTTCCTTTGACCGAGTTGTAGACGTAGCTGCCGGCCTCGAGCCGGCCCGAGTACACGCGAATGAAGGTGAGCGTGCCGACGTACGGGTCGGTCATGATCTTGAAGGCCAAGGCCGAGAACGGCGCGTCGTCCTTCGTCTCGCGCACGACGTCGTTGCCCTTCATGTCCTTGCCCTTGACCGGCGGGATGTCGACCGGCGACGGCAGGTAGTCGATGATCGCGTCGAGCAGCGGCTGGACGCCCTTGTGCTTGTACGCGGAGCCGCACAGCACCGGGAACAGCTTCATCGAGACGCAGCCTTTGCGGACGGCGGCGCGAATCTCGTCGGCGGTGATGGCCTTCCCCTCGAGGTACTTCTCCATCAGCCGGTCGTCGAGCTCGGCGACCTGCTCGAGCAGCTTGTTGCGGTACTCCTCGGCCTTCTCCTGGAACTCGTCCGGGATCGCCGCCGCGTCGTACTTGGAGCCGAGCGCGGTGTCTTGAAACACCAGCGCCTTCATCTCGATGAGGTCGATGACGCCGCGGTGCTTCTCTTCGCTCCCGAGCGGCAGCTGGAGCACGCAGGCGTTGGCGCCGAGCTTCTCGCGGATCGTGCCGACCGACATCTCGAAGTCGGCGCCGATGCGATCCATCTTGTTGACGAAGCAGATGCGCGGCACCTGGTACTTGTCGGCCTGGCGCCACACCGTCTCGGACTGCGGCTCGACGCCGTTCACCCCGTCGAAGAGCGCCACCGCGCCGTCGAGCACGCGCAGGGAGCGCTCGACCTCGATGGTGAAGTCGACGTGGCCCGGCGTGTCGATGATGTTGATGCGGTACTTCTGATCACGCCGCTGCCAGAAGGCGGTGATGGCAGCGGAGGTGATGGTGATGCCGCGCTCTCGCTCTTGCACCATCCAGTCGGTGACGGTGGTGCCCTCGTGCACCTCGCCCATCTTGTGGATGGCGCCGGTGTAATAGAGGATCCGTTCGGTCGTGGTCGTCTTGCCGGCGTCGATGTGCGCCATGATCCCGATGTTGCGGTAACGCTCGAGTGGGTATTCGCGCGCCATACGGGCTCCGTACGACCAACCGAATGTCAGAGAACAACGAGAGCTGCGGTGCTGCTTACCAGCGGTAGTGCGCGAAGGCCTTGTTCGCCTCGGCCATCTTGTGGGTGTCTTCGCGCTTCTTCACCGCGTTGCCGCGGTTGTTGGCGGCGTCCATGATCTCGCCGGCGAGCTTTTCCTGCATGGTCTTCTCGCCGCGGGTCTTCGCGTACGAGATGAGCCAGCGCATGCCGAGCGCCACGCGGCGGTCCTGACGGACCTCGACCGGGACCTGGTAGGTCGCGCCGCCGACGCGGCGGCTCTTGACCTCGAGGATCGGCTTGACGTTGTCGAGCGCCTTCTTGAAGGTCTTGAGAGGGTCTTCCTTCGCGCGCTCCTCGACGAGGGCGAACGCGCCGTAGCAGATCTGCTCTGCGGTCGACTTCTTACCCTGGCGCATCAGGTCGTTGACGAACTTGGTGACCAGCCGATCCTGGAACTTCGGATCCGGGAGGATTCTGCGCTTGGCGACTACGCGACGACGGGGCATGGCTTATCCGCTTCTCTCGTGAAAAAGGTTAGCTCGGCCGCTTGGCGCCGTACTTCGAGCGCCCCTGCTTGCGGCCCTGCACGCCGACCGAGTCGAGCGTGCCGCGAATGATGTGGTACCGAACGCCCGGGAGGTCCTTCACACGGCCGCCGCGAATCATCACGACCGAGTGCTCCTGCAGGTTGTGACCGACGCCCGGAATGTACGAGGTGACCTCGATGCCATTGGTCAGCCGGACGCGCGCCACCTTGCGGAGCGCCGAGTTCGGCTTCTTGGGCGTGGTGGTGTAGACGCGGGTGCAGACGCCGCGCTTCTGGGGGCACTCTTTGAGGGCGGGGCTCTTGCCCTTCACCTTCAACTTGGTACGACCTTTACGGATCAGCTGGCTGATCGTCGGCATGGGCTTCGAAAATCCTTGGACTTAGGGTCCGCTTAAAAAGGCGCGCGGGTTTATGAAATGCAGCACCGGCTGTCAAGCTCCCGACCCATCCGGCCGCCTCTTCGAAGGACCGCCTAGAGATCGAGCACCATCACGATCGCGTCCTCGCGTTCGTCGACGTAGTAGTTCGGCCGCACCCCGACGGGCTTGAACCCATAGCTCTCGTAGAGCTTTCGGGCGGCTTCGTTGCTCCGGCGGACCTCGAGCGTCGCCAGGCGGCACTTGTGTTGGCGGCCGCGCTCGAGCGCCGCGTCCAGCACCGCGCGCGCCACGCCGCGGCGGCGGTGCGCCGGGTCGGTCGCCACGTTCAGGATGTGCACCTCGTCGTGCACCAGCCAGAAGATGAGAAAGCCCAGGACGCGCATACCGCCCGCAGAGTCCGGCTCTTCGGCGAGGTAGATGGTGGACCAGTCGTGCGTGAGCTCGCGCTTGACGAGCTCGAGCGACCAGGGGCTCTGGAAGGCGCTGTCTTCGATCTCCATGACGCGCGGCAGGTCCTGCGCGGTCATCTTGCGGACGTGGAACGCGCTCACGGCCGCTCTCCGGCTGGGCGCGCGAAGGGAGCGATCAAGCGGATGTCGGCCTCGCGCCGAATCTGCTCGATCTCGCTTCGCATCAGCGCCTTGAGCCGGTCTTGCGAGAGCTTGTGCTGAATGACGCTGCGGACCTCGGCGTAGCTGCCGCCCAGCTCGGCCTTGTTCTCTTCGTAGTAGCGCTTGAGCTCGGCTTCGCCGATCTGCGCCTTGAGCTTGACCTTGCTCTCGAGGAACTGCGCCGCGCGAAGGCCGCGCACGATGAGCTGCGCCAGGCGGGTGAGATCGGCTTCGTGGCGCGCGAGGAAGTCCTCGAACGCGACCGGGTTGGGGAACCGATCGCGGAAGGCGGCGAGCGCCGCGTCGACCTCTTTTTCATCCAACGGGAAGGCCTCGAGGCGATCGGCCTCGGCGAGCTCGAGCCGCTGCGCGATCGACAGATCCAGCGCGTTGCGGAGCGCGTCGTCGTCGAGCGGCGCCGTGGCGGCGGCGAGCCCTCCGGCTTGGATCAGCGCCACGCGGGCCTCGAACTCGAGCTCGGACAAAGTGATGACCTGGCCGTTGACCACAGCGACCACGCGGTCGATGACGACGCGCTGCTGGCCTCCGAAAAGAAGGGCCAACACCAGCCATCCGATGTTGCGAAGTCGCCTCACGTGCCTGCCCCAGCTTAACGCCTCGAAGCGCGATGCGCGGAGCGCATTTCCCCACTACATTGACCCAAGAGAATCTATGGCGACGGATTACTACCAGCTGCTGGGTGTCGAGCGGTCGGCGACTCTGGATGAGCTCAAGAAGGCGTACCGAAAGCTCGCCCGGAAGTACCACCCGGACATGAACCCGGGGAACAAGGAAGCCGAGGAGAAGTTCAAGCAGCTCTCGGTCGCCTTCGACATCCTCTCGAACCCGAGCAAGCGGAAGCTCTACGACGAGTTCGGCGAGGACGCGGAGAAGCTCGGCTTCGACGAGCAGAAGGCCGCGGCGTTCCGCGCGTACCGATCGCAGGCGGCGTCGGGCGGTGGGCGCTCGCCGTTCGGCGGATTCGGAGGCTTCGGCGGCCGGGGCGCGGAGGAGGTCGACCTCGGAGATCTCTTCGGCGAGATCTTCGGCCGGCGTGGGCGCGGGGGCTTCGGGTTCGAGGAGGACGAGGAGTCGTTCGCGCCCAGCCGCGGAGAGGACCTCACCACGCCCCTCGAGGTGACGCTCGCCGAGGCGGTGTCCGGCACCGAGCGGACGCTCCAGCTGCTCCGGCCGGCGAAGTGCCCGCGGTGCGACGGGCGGGGCGTGGTCGGCAAGCCCACCCGCTGCCCGACCTGCCACGGCACCGGTCGGGCCAAGCGGAAGGTGGGTCCCCTGCAGATGACCGGCGCCTGCCCCACGTGCCAGGGAACGGGGCAGAGCGCCCCGAGCTGTCCCGAGTGCGGCGGCGAGGGCCGGGTCGAGCAGCAGCAGCGCATCACCGTGAAGATCCCGGCCGGCGTGCAGACCGGCTCGAAGGTGCGGCTGCAGGGGCAAGGCGCCGCCGGGCCGCCGGGCGATCTGTACATCGAGACGCGGGTGGCCGAGCACCCGCTGGTGCGCCGCGAGGGGAACGACCTGTCCATGGACCTGCCGGTGACCGTGCCCGAGGCGATGCTCGGCGCGGAGATCACCGTGCCGACGCTGGCGGGCAGCGTGACCATCACCCTGCCCTCCGGCTCTCAGTCCGGCAGGAAGATGCGGCTCAAGGGCAAAGGCGTTCCCGCGCTGAAGGGCGGCGCGCCGGGCGATCTCTACCTCGTGGTGAAGGTGATTGTCCCCGAAGCGACCGACCGAGAAGCGAAGGTCGCGGCCGAGACGCTGCGCCAGGCCTACCGCGGCAACGTGCGGGCAGAGCTGAAGCTGTAGATCGCCTAACCCGCTGGCACTTGCTATAGACCGCGCCCTCTCGTCAGGAGGGCACAGTGGGTCTACTCGACATCTTTCGTGGCGGCGGTGGACGAGGCAAAGTGAACAAGCTGAAGCCGAAGGTGACGCAGAAGTACGGCGACCCCCACACGCGGCAGAAGGCGATCGCGCAGCTGGGCGAGATGGACGCGCCCGAGGCGGTGGGCGTGCTCCTGGCGCGCTTCACCATCACCGTCGACCCGCTCACGACGGACGCCGACGAGAAGGACCAGGTCTTTCAGCTCATCACCGGGTCCGGCCAGGCGGCGGTGGGCCCGGTGAAGGACTTCCTCGCGCGCACCGACCAGGCGAGCTCCTGGGCCGTCCGCATCCTCTCGTCGCTGCTCCCGGAGACGGAGGTCGTCGGCATCGCGACCGAGCTCCTCGAGCGCATGGGCGCGGAGTACGCGCGCAACCCCGAGAAGAAGCTCGTGCTCCTGCAGTTCCTCGAGGACAAGGATGACCCGCGCGTCGTGGCCGCGGTGTTGCCGTTCCTTCAAGACATGGCCGACGACGTGAAGATCGCCGCGCTGAAGACGCTTGCGCCGCGCAAGCACGAGTCGACGCGCGAGCCCATCCTTCAGCTCCTCACCGGCGAGGACACCGCCAAGCGCGTCCGCACCGCCGCCGTGGCAGCGCTGCACGATGCGGAGCTCGGCGTGCAGGGCTACCGCGAGAAGGTCGAAGCGCAGCTGACCGACCCCTACTTCGTGGACAAGTCGGGCCTCATCAAGAAGCGCGGCTAGAACATGACGCGCCCTCTCGTCACGGCGCTCCCGCTGGCGCTCTTCGCGGCGTGCGCCTCGTCCGACGGCGCGGCCGACGCTGGCGCCGACGCCGGTGAGCTCTCACCCGTCGAGATCTGCGAGCGGCTCTCGGGCGCCCGGTGCGACTACGAAGGCCGCTGTCACCCGGCGTTCTCGCGCCCGACCAACGAAGGCTGCCGGTCGGTCGCGCAAGCGCAGTGCCTGCAAGAGTACGAGGCGCTCCGGCCGGGGCTGGACGAGCGAACCCTCGGCATCGACTCGGACCAGGCGCGGGCGTGCGAAGAGCGGATGCGCAGCGCCGCCTGCGCGCCGAGCTTTCCACCCGGCTACGCGAACACGAACCTCACTCCCCTCGCCGACTGCCTGGGAACGCGCGCGTGGGCGCGTGGGTGGGTGCAGCCTGGGCAGCCGTGCTCGGTGAACGAAGAGTGCCCGGCCGAGTCGCGGTGCGTGACGTTCGGCGACGTGTGCCGCGGCGTCTGCACCGCGCTCTCCACGCAGGACGAGGCCTGCGGCATCGGCTGCGCGAGCGGGCTGTTCTGCGACACCCAGAAGACGCAGTCCACGGTCGACGACCGGTGCGTGCCGCCGCGGGCCTCGGGCGCGCCGTGCACGACGAGCGTCGAGTGCGCCGCCGACCATTGGTGCGACGGGACGTGCAAGCCGCGCGGGAAGGTGGGCGCGGTCTGCCGCTTCGATCCCGACCGGCTCTCGGTGTGCGAGCCCGGGCTGGCCTGCGATGTGACGCCGTTCGTCCGGGGCGCGCAAGGCACGTGCGTGCTGCCGGGCGATGAAGGAAGCGCGTGCCGCTTTCACTTCAGCTGCAAGGAAGGCCTGGTCTGCGTGCTCGACTGGAAGGGCTTCCCCAATCAATCGCCGCAGCCCGGGGCGTGCCAGAAACCTCGCCAGGCGGGCGAGTCCTGTCCGGTCACTTCCTATTCGACCTATGTGGGCGACGTGTGCGCGTCGGGCACCTACTGTGAGCCCGCGCTCGGCGTCTGCGCGCCCATCCCCGAGCTCGGACAGGCCTGCAGCGCGTCGTCGCAGGTGTGCGGCGGCTTCGGCGTCTTCTGCAAGCCGTCGGCTTCGGGCAACGTCGGCACCTGCACCAACGCCGTGAGCACCGGCGAGACGTGTGCGATTGCGCTCGACGCCACGCGCACGCTTCAGGTGCCTTGCGCGTCGGGGGCTTGCGACGCCAGCGGGTCGCGGACATGTCAACCGCCGAACAAGGTCCTGGGAGAGCCCTGTCAAAGCGATGGCGAGTGCCTGTCGAATCGCTGCGCGGTGCAGCAAGATCAGTCCATCCGCTGCGCCATGCCCTGCGAATGAGCCCCATGGGTCCCCGGAACAAGAGAAGCGAAGGCAAACGCAAGCTGACGGCGGTCAGCAACGTCGTCGCGCTCAAGCCCAAGCAAGCCAAGCCGGCGGCCAAGAAGGTGGCGCGTGCGCGCGCGCTTCCACCCGTCGAGGTCGGCAAGCTCGAGCAGTCCCTGTCGTTGATGGCGCTGTCCGTGCCGGAGATGACGAGCATCAGCGAGGCCGAGCGCGTGCAGCTGGGGTTCATCTCCTCGCTCACCGGAGCGCGCGCCACCTTCATCTCGCGCTTCGTGCCCGACCGGAACGTCCTGCAGGTGTCTTCGGTGCGCGGCAGAAACGACGAGCGCATCACCGCGGCCGCGCCCGGCGAAGGGACCGTGGGGCTCGCCTTCTCGACCCGGAGCGTTCAGCGTGAGCCCGGGCTGTTGAGCGCGCCGCTCGCCTCGAACGGACAGACGGTGGGCTGCCTGACGATCGTGCTGCCCAAGTACGAGGTGACCGACGGGACGTTGATGGCGCTCGCCGCGCAGCTGTCGGCCGCGATCGACGTGGCGCGCATGCGCGACGACGCGACCCGGCGCACGAAGGACTTGCAGACCGCGGTGGCGGGCCTCAAGAGCCTCGAGCAGACGCGCGAGGAGCTGTTGGCCAACGTCTCGCACGACCTGAAGAACCCGCTGACCACGATCAAGGCGTACATGACGCTGCTCACGCGCGGCACGCTCGGCGAGCTGTCGGAGAAGCAGCTCAAGGCGCTGGCCACGGTCGACCGCAACGCCGACCGGCTGCTGCGCATGATCAACGACCTCTTGCTCATCTCGCGGCTGCAAGCGGGCCAGATGCAGCTGTCGGATCGGCCGTTCGGGCTCAAGGGCGCGACCGAGGAGCTGATCGACCGGCTCCGGAAGGAGGCCGCGCAGTCGAGGGTCCAGGTGGTGCTCGCGCCGAGCTCCGAGGTGTTCGTGCGCGGCGATCGCGAGAAGGTGACCGAGGCCATTCGGAACCTGCTCGAGAACGCGATCCAGCACAGCAAGCCCGACGCCACCGTCGAGGTCGCCATCGACACCGCCGAGGGCGGCCTGGCGATGCTCTCGGTGACCGACCACGGGCCCGGCATCCCGTCGGGCGATCTGGAGAGCCTCTTCGACCTCTACAAGCTCCCCTCGCGCGGCATGCGGCGGCACAGCGGACTGGGGCTCCCGCTGGTGGCGAAGATCGTCCACCTGCACGGCGGGCGCGTGGTGGCCACGAGCAACCCCGGCGAGGGCTCCTGCATCCGCATGTACCTGCCGATGTTCGCCGGGGCCGTGCAGGTCGCCGAGCAGACGCAGGTGCCGCGCGCCGGCGGCATCTTGCTCGTCGAGGACGACGCCGACTGCCGCGAGGTGCTGCAAGAGGTGCTCGGGGTCGAAGGCTACCGGGTGATCCCCGCGACCGGGGCGACCGAGGCGAAGGCGCTGCTCGAGCACTTTCGGCCCGGCCTGGTGCTGCTCGACCTGCGGCTGTCGCAGGAGGACGGCATGTCGGTGCTGCACTTCATTCGACAGACGCCGAGCCTCGCCGACGTCGCCGCGTACCTCATCTCCGGCGCGCGGGACCTGGCCTCTCTGTCGTCCGGCGAGGGCATCAACCGCATCGACGGC
>CAZEDU010000154.1:9418-10552 GCA_964511185.1 uncultured Myxococcaceae bacterium
GGTGCTCGACACGGTCGCGTCGGTGGTGCGGCCGCAGCGGCAGGTGTGACGGCTCAAACGGTGGACCGAGGCCGGTTCTCCGTGCGATGAGCGCTCCTCCCAAACCACCATGAATCATTCGGTCTACGCCCGACACCGTCAGCAGTTCGTGCAAGCGCTCGCGCAGGCGCTCTCCGCGCCCGCGTCGGAGATCGAGCCCCTGGTCAAGCCCGCGGAGCCCGCCCACGGCGACCTGAGCTTCGCGACGTTCATCTTCGCCAAGGCGCAGAAGAAGGCGCCTCCGGCGATCGCGCAGTCCCTCGCTCAGGCGATCGCGGTGCCGGCGCTCGAGGTGGTCGCGGCCGGCCCCTACGTCAACGCGCGGTTCCGGCCGATGCCGTTCACCGACGAGGTGATCGGCGCCGCCCGCGCGCAAGGCGACGCTTATGGCGCGAGCGACGCCGGTCAAGGCAAGGCGGTGGTCATCGACTACTCGTCGCCGAACATCGCCAAGCCGATCGCGTTCCATCACATCCGCTCGACGGTGATCGGCCACTCGCTCGCGAACCTCTACCGCTCGCAGGGTTGGCGGGTGGAGGGCATCAACTACCTCGGCGACTGGGGCAAGCAGTTCGGCCTGGTCGCGGCTGGCTTCGCGACTTATGGCGACCCCGCCCAGCGGCGGCAGATGAGCCACCTGGTCGAGGTGTACGTGAAGGCGAACGAGCGGGCCGAGAAGGAGCCCGCGTTCGACGAGGAGGCGCGCGCGTTCTTCCGGCGCATGGAGGCGGGCGACGAGCAGGCGCTGGCGCTCTGGCGCGAGCTGCGCGACGTGTCGCTCGAGGAGTTCCAGCGCATCTACGCGCGGCTCGGCATCGCCTTCGAGCACTACGAAGGCGAGAGCCGGTACCAGGGCAAGATGGACGCGGTGATCGACGAGATCCACCGCACGGTCGGCACGAAGACGTCGGAAGGCGCGTTGATCGTCGACATGCCGTTCGCCGAGGGTGAGCCGCCGGTGCTGCTGAAGAAGAACGACGGGTCGACGCTGTACGCGACGCGCGACCTGGCGGCGGCGATGGACCGCTACGAGCGCTTCCGCTTCGACCGCGCGCTGTACGTGGTGGCCACCGATCAGTCGCTGCACTTCCGGCA
>CAZEDU010000155.1:0-538 GCA_964511185.1 uncultured Myxococcaceae bacterium
TGCAGCGCATGCCACGTTCAGATACTTCGGAATGGTAGCCCCTTCCGGAGCGACCTATCAGCAGCTCGACGCTCCACTGGTCGCCGCGGTCGAGGAAGCCGATCCTCTGACAGGCGCGGATCTGGCTCGCTACGCAGTGGGCGCGATGGATGTTTGCGCGCTCGAGGCGCGGAGCGAAGGCTTGGGAGCTGCAACGGTCTCGCTCGTCGGAGATCTCGCCTGGGTGCGGCCAGGCACCGGAACCATTGAGGTGCCGGCATCGGCCGCGGGTGTGGTCCTCGACCTGCGCGGGCTGCCCGATGCCCAAGGACTCGAGGACGCGCTCGCCGCCGCGACCACCGCACTCCTTGATCAGCCCGTGCCCCGGCTGGCCGCCGAGGTCCGGGTTCACGATGGACACTCCGACGCGTACTTCCTTGCGCTCCTCGGGATGTCGGCGAACGCGGACGCCTACCATGCCGAGGTGGACCTGATGACATCCGCACCGTGGCCCGGGGCGGCGCCTCTTCGCTTGCCTCTGGCGGTGGTGACCGGTCCC
>CAZEDU010000155.1:548-1331 GCA_964511185.1 uncultured Myxococcaceae bacterium
CCCGTGATGGCGCCAGCCGCGGCGGAGCTTGCACTGACCTTGCGGCTGGAACAGCGGGCGCTGTTGATCGGCCATCCCGTGTTGGCCAAGGTCGCAGAAGCCCAGTGGCTGCCCGTCGGCTCAAAGGGGCTTTCGGGGCGCGTCAAGCGGTTGCGCTCCGGAGCGCAGCCAGCTCCCGACATCGTTCAGCCTGACATCGCGAGCGATACGCCGGAGCGCGCGCTGCGCTCGTCGTCCGATCTCGCCGAGCCACAACCTTCAGCCGTCGCCGCAGGAACGCGCTGGGGACCTGTCGCGGTAGACGCCAAAGCAACGGCGGCTTCTTCGAAGCTGTCGAAGGGCTCGCTTCGGGCGGCGCTCCTCGTGGCGCACGGCACGACTCGTCGGTTCTTCCCCATCTACGATGTCTGGGATGTCCGCATCGACCAAGCGTTGATCACAACGCTGGGGCCGGCGTTTCCTCAGAGGCTCGATCGCCGGAGCTTGGCTCGGCAGACGTTGATGCAGTTCGGGGCCGCCCTGCGCGATGGACACGTCGGGGTGCACGACTTGAGCCCCAATTCAACGTCATACGACTGGATCGGTTTCCTGGCGCTCGGCTTCGACGTCATTCGCGGCAAGCCGGTGGTGTCCTTCAGCAACGAGCCCGGCATCTCGCCTGGCGATACGGTCGAATCGGTAGATGGAACGCCGATTGAGACCTGGTTGGCCGCACGGAAGGCTTTCGTCTCCGCCGCGACCGAAACGACCCACCAGGTCGTGGCCGCCTCCGAGCTTGCGTTG
>CAZEDU010000155.1:1341-1903 GCA_964511185.1 uncultured Myxococcaceae bacterium
GAAAAGCCGAAGCGTGCCTTCGAAGTCCGAAGCCCGGCGGGCGTCGTTCGGACGGTCACGCTGAACGCCAGACAGAGCGATGGCGCACCTTTTGGGCCACAGCGATTTTCCGGCTGGCTCGGCGACCTCGACGCCCCGAATCTCTATTACATCAACCTCAATGGCTACTCGGCGGTGCCCGAAACGACTTCACAGCTTTTGACTCATTTGAGCATCGCCTCGAGTGGCGAGGGGCTTGTCCTCGACGGAAGGGGTTACCCAGGCGACGACTTGATTCCGCTGATACAGCGCGTGGTGGGCAAAGCCTTCCCGTATATTCAAATCCACATTCCTGTCTGGACAGGCGACCAGCTCCACAGCTTGCGGGACGTCGATAGCCATACCCCTCTGATGATTCCGGCACCACCTTCAGGCACCGAGTTTCAAAAGCCCGTCGCCCTTTTGGTCGGACCGTGGACTCAATCGGCGTCCGAAACGGTAGCGATGACGCTCCTCGAACGACCGGACCTCCGCGTCTTCGGCCGACAGACCTCGGGCAGCAACGGGAACGTCACCAGCGTCG
>CAZEDU010000155.1:1920-10511 GCA_964511185.1 uncultured Myxococcaceae bacterium
TGGGTTCGGGCTGGTATTCACCGGCATGCAGGTTCGTTACAGCGACGGCAGGCCGTTCGCCGGTGTCGGCATCGTGCCGGATACCGTGATGGAGCCCACCGCGCAGGATCTGGCCGACGGGGTCGATACGGAGCTCACCGCCGCCATTGCGGCGCTCAAGCCGAGCCCATAGCGACACTTACGCCGCGCCCGAAGCGCTGCGCCTGTTGCGCTCGGTCGGCTACGCCGGCCCGCTCAAGGCCTGAAGCACTGGCCTAGGCGGGCGGTTGCTCCGAGGAAGCGAGCCGCGCCGCGGCGCGCGCGAGATCTTCGGTGAAGAGGGCCCGCTGCTGGCGGCGCGCGGCTTCGTCCGGAGCGCGCAGAATCGAGGAGGGATGGAACGTCGCCATCCACCACGGCGCGAACGGGGTCTGGAAGATCTGTCCGCGGCTTTGGGTGAGGCGGAAGTTCGGGCCCATGAAGGCCTGCGCGGCGGTGGCGCCGAGGGCGACGAGCATCGGCGGCGCGACCACCGCCATCTCGGCCTCGAGCCAGCCGCGGCACGCGATGACCTCGAGCGTGTTCGGCTTCTGGTGGATGCGCCGCTTGCCCATCTGCTTGTACTTGAAGTGCTTGACGGTGTTCGTCACGTACACCTGGTCCCGCGGAATGCCGACCTCGGCCAGGACCTCGTCGAGCACCTGCCCCGCGGGGCCGACGAACGGGCGACCCTTGCGGTCCTCGTAGTCGCCCGGCTGTTCGCCGACGAGCATGATCTGGGCGTGGACGGGCCCTTCGCCGAACACGGTCTGGGTCGCGCCTTGGTAGAGCGGGCAGGCGGTGCAGCCGCGCGCGGCGCGCGTGAGGGATGGCAGGGTCAGCTCTTTGGGGAGGAAGGCGGTCGAGGCGGATTCGAGCGGGGGGATCGTCATTGATGGACGATGGGAACGATGCTGGGGGCTCGCAACGGCCAGGGCGGTCCCCCTCTTCTATTAGCCGGCGGCGAGGACGGCCTTGAACTGGCGGCTGACGGCGCGGAAGACGCCCTTGAGCAGCTCGGGGCGGTCGGAGATGAGGTCGAGGAAATCGCGCCGGTCGATGACGAGCACGGTCACGTCCTCGGCGGCGACGATCTCGGTGGGGCGCGGCGAGCCGTCGAGGAGGCTGATCTCCCCGAACGCCTCCTTCGCCTTCAGGGTCAGCACGTGCTCGCCCTGGCGGCGCGCGTCGACCGAGCCGTGAATGATGACGTACAGCGCGTCGCCTGGGTCGCCTTCGGCGTAGATGCGCTCGCCCTGGCGAAAGCGCTGCTCCCGCGCGACGCCCGCCACCGCGGCGATGTCATCGACGTCGCTCTGACCGAAGATCTCCACGCCCTCGAGCGCGAACATCCGCTGCACGATCGCTTCGCTCATGTCGTCGTCCTCCCGAGCTCGGTTCCACGTCCCGCGCGACCGCGCCACGTGCCGGGCGCAGGCGCGCAGCACGTTGTCGTCGCTGTGACACAACATCGCCAGGTGCGCGTCCACCCGGCCCGCCGCGCCGAGCGGCAGCGCGCGGTGATGCGCTTCGATCTGCTCCGAGACGAGCGCGCGGTCTTCCGACGCCACCATGTTCTCCAACAGCTCCAGCGCGTACGCCCTCCGCCGCGGATCAGCGCCGACCAGGTGCTGGTGCACGCGGCGCAGCGACTTCGCGTCGTAGAGCAGCCCGAGCAGCCAGAACGACAGCTCGAAGGCCTGGTCCAGCCGGTCCCCCACCGCGCGGGTGAGCAGCGCTTCGTCGCCCAAGGCCGCGCGCAGGTCGCGGAAGGCGTCCACCTTGCTTCGGTAGACGTCCCGCCGCCGCTCGATCGCCTCGCGCACCCGCTGGGTGTCTACCTGGAGCTCTGGGCGCTCCTCGCGCAAGCGCGAGATGGCCACGCCGATTCGGTAGTGGAGGAACGCGTCGTCCCGGATGTTCGAGAAGAGCAAGGCCGCGAGCGCGCGGGCCGTTCCCACTTGTCGCAGCACCCGCGGCAGCTCGTACCGCAGCGCGGCCGCGCGGGTCCTGTCGTTCAGCGCCTGCTCGACGAGCGGAAGGACCTCGTCCCCCAGCCGCGCCAGCGCCTCGCGCGCGGTGCGGCGCTCTTCCCGCCAGGTGAGAAAGCCGAGCAGGCGCGGCGCGAGCGAGACGTAGCCGCCCTCCCCCACCGCCTCGATCGCGATGCGCCGGACCGAGCCGTCGCCGTCCTCGAAGTACCGCGCCAGCGCGCTCGCCCGCCCCGCGTCCCGGAGCCGACCCAACAGCCGCGCCACCTCGCGCCGCTCGGCCGCCGGCGCCAGCTCGCCCCGCGCGAGCAACGCCTCGAGCGCGAGCTGAGGCGGGTAGCCCCCGTCGATCGAGAGCAGGGCCGCGATCGCCGCGCACCGCGCCCCGATGTCGGGCGACTCGAGCAGCGGAGGCAGCACCGTGAGCGCGCGCTGCGGCATCAGCTTGCTCAGCGCCCAGATCGCCTCGCCGCGCGGACGGCGATCGCTCGAGCCCCGCACGATCGCCTCGAGCTGGGGCACCGTCTCCTTGGCGTCGAGCGCGGTGGCGAGCAGCACGCCCCGCTCGACGACCCGCTCGTGCGCGTGGGCGAGCAGGCCCGCGACGTGCGGCCGCAGGCTCCCGCCGCTCTGCTCGAGCAGGCTCACCGCGCGCAGCACGCGCTCCGGCGCCGTGGAGCGCAGCGCGTCCGTCAGCGCGCGCTCCACCTCGCGGCCCGCATGCTCGGCGGCGAACGGCTGCCCCGCGATCTGCTCCTGCAGCGTCGCGACGTAGAGCGGCCGCAGGCGAACGATGGCGAGCGCGGCCGTCATGCACGACAGCACGATGCCCAGCCCCAAGAGCGGAGAGCCGGCCCACGCGCCCGCGCCCAGGAGCAGCACGCCGCCGAGCGCGATGCCGCCCTTGCGCACCAGCCCATCCATCGCGCTCCGAAAGCGGTCGCGCACGCCGTCGGGCACCGGCGCGTAGAGCAGCTGCATCGCGACCGGCAGAATCGACAGGCTGATCGCCGTCTCGAGCAGCTTGAGCAGGTAGGCCGGCCACAGCGCCGGTTGAAAGATGGCCAGCGCGCCGAGCGGCGCGAACAAGGCCGGCACCAGCGCGACGTAGCGGATGATGCCGAGGCGATCGAGCAGCTGCTTGGCGAAGAAGAGCTGGAAGACGACGCTGAATAGGCCGACCCACAGCTGCAGCGAGCCGAAGAGCGCCGACAGCTCGTCTTCGCTGAGCGCCGCCGCCGCGCGTTGGCGGAACAGGTAGTCGGCGAGCACCGAGAGCACCGAGAAGCCGAAGACGAGCGCGATGAGCGCCTGCGGATACCCGCGCGTGCGGACGTACGACCAGACCTCGCCGTCGGTGCGCCGCTGCGCGAACGCGACCGGCTCGGCCGTGGGGCGGTGGAAGCGAAACACGAACGCGCAGACCAGGAGCATCGCGCCGCCGGCGATGAGCACCGAGCCGGTGCCGGTGCGGCGGGCGAGCTCCTGCGCGAGCACGCCGCCGACGATGCCGCCGCCCATGCCGAAGCCGCTCACGAAGGTGAACGCCCGGCGCGCCTCGCGCGCGTCGTAGGCCCGGCTGAGCGTGGCCCAGAAGGCGATCGACGCGTACGTCGCGAAGCTCTCGGAGAAGAGATAGAGCCCGATCGCCGCGAGGTCGACGCCGGCCTTCAGCGCGGCGACGAGGCCCAAGGCGATCGCCGCGCCGAGCAGCGACAGGCCCACCGGCTCGCGCGGTCCACGCATCCGCTGCACGGAGGACAGCCCCGTCAAGCCCGCCGCCAGCCCCGCGCCGAGTAGGTAGAGGTATGGCAACACCTCCGCGTGGTACCGGGACAGGACGACGGCGTTGGCGCCCGACTTGAGCAGGGCGAACGCGGCCACGAACGCGAGCTGGAAGGCCGTGGCGGGCCCCAGGCGCAGGTACCAGGCGGAGCGGTCGGCAGGCTGCTGCAAGGGGCGCGCACTCTATCCGGAACGCGGCGCCGTCCTGAAATGGCTCACCCGCCCGCTGCCCAGCCGACTTGGGTGCAGGTGCGAACCGCGGCGAAGTCGCGCATGCTTGTCGCCGGCCCTTCGGGGCGAAAGGAGGTGGTGCCTTGTCAGATCACAGTCAGGCGACCACCTCTGCTCACGCGCGCTGGTAAGTCTCGCGTGCCACTGAGCGGAGGTCCGTCGCAGAAGCGGTAAGGCGGCCACCGCGGGGTCTTCGTCGAAGACTTCGCGGTGGCTCGCTGTTCCCCGGTCTCGGCACCCCTATTCGACCGCGACCGTGAGATCGGCCTGCCCGAGCACGGACGCGAGCCGCAGCGCGAAGCGGCGCGTCCCGTCGACCACCGTCGGCGTCCCGTCGGGCCGCTGCTTGGGGAAGCGCACCCAGTACCCCACCCAGAAGTCGCCCATGTACGGGTACAGCGAGCGCATCTGCAGGTCCGACCGGCCGATGCGCGACACCTCCACCGGCTCGACCTGGCCCTCCGGCGTCACGAGCGCCAGCCGCCACACCGAGCTCTTCTTGTCGAAGTCGTCGTAGCGCGGCGTGTTCACGTGCACGCCGAGGAAGAACGCGTGGTACGGCGCGAGCTTCGCCTGCTCCTCGTTCAGCTTCGCTTCGATGCCCTGCGCGGTGTCCCCCTGGAACACGCCGAGCCGGCGCACGCGCGCGGCGACGAAGCTGGGCGACTGGTAGGTCGCGCCCGCGAACAGCCGCGTGTCGAGCCCGTCGTAGAGCTCTTTGTAGTCGCTGAAGCGGTCGTCGGCGCTCTCCCGGAGCGCGGGCGCCGGCTCGCCGATGCGCGGGACCGAGCCAGCGCACGAGACGAGCGCGAGCGCGGCGAGCGCGACCCCCCGCCGCGTCACGGCAAGAAATCCTTCCGCGTGAAGAGCGCGTGCACCGCGTGGCCCTGGGCGCGCACCGCCTCGCTGCCGCCCTCGAGCCTGTCGACCAGCGCGAAGGCGCCCAAGACCTTCAGCCCCTCCGACTCGGCGCGCTCAATCGCCTTCAACGTCGACGCGCCGGTGGTCACCACGTCCTCCAGGATGGCGACCGGGCTGCCCGCCTCCAGCAGCGACCGACCCTCGATCCACTGGCCCGTGCCGTGGCCCTTGGGCTCCTTGCGCACGATGAACGCGGAGAGCGGATGACCGGCCAGGTAGCTGGTGAGGCTCACCGCCGAGGCCAAGGGATCGGCGCCCAGGGTCAGCCCGCCCACCGCGCGCGCCTCGGGGGCACGGCGACGAATCTCAGCGAACAAGAGGCGCCCAATCAAAAAGTGGCCCTCCGCCGTGAGCGCCGTCTTCTTGCAGTCGATGTAGAAGTCGGACTCCTTGCCCGAAGACAAGACGACCTTGCGGCGCTCGAAGGAAAGTTGAGTGAGCAGCTGGAACAACCGCTGCCGGTCTGCGCTCACTCGCCACCTTCCAGATAGTCGACCAGGTCCGAGGTGTAGCGCAGCTGCTTGACCAGCTCCGCCTTGCGCTCGTCGGAGAGCGAGGCGAACACGTCGGCGATCAACGCCAGATCCTGGTTCAGCTCCGCCTGCCGCAGGATGATCTGCTCCGCGAGCTCGTCGGCGTCGACCTCTTCCTCGACGTTCTCGGGGGCGAGCTCGTCGCCTTGGCTCACCGCCTTCTCGAGCATGTCGCGGGCGGCGGCGGTCAGCCGGCCTTCTTCGTCGAGCCGCTCGCGGAGCGCGAGCAGGTCATCGCGGGTGGCCGGCTGGGCGTGAATCGCGTCGCCGAGCGCCATCAGCAGCGCGTCGTCGTCGGAGAGGTCGGTGTGGAGCCGCGCCAGCACCTTCTCGCGGTGGAGGAACCGGAGCGCCGCGACCCGCCGAAAGCCGGTGATGATCTGGAAGCGGTCGGGCGGCTTCAGCCGCAAGTCGACGGGGAACAGCTGCCCGAGCCGCGCGAGGTCGGTCGCGAGCAGCGAGAAATCGCCCTCGGGCCGCACGCGGAAGGTGGCGTCGTCGTCGACCCGGTCGAGCGCGATCAGCGCCGGGGCCACGTGGTGCTTCTTGATCGGCCGCGGCTCCGGCTCGACCCACTGCCCGGCGGGCACCTCTTGCGTGTCTTCCTCCGACGCGTCGGCGGCCAACGGCTCGCCCTCGCTGTCATCGTCGCCGTCGTCATCGGTGTCGGCCGCGTCGAAGCCGCCGTGCTCTTCGCCGTCGGGCGCGCCGCCCATCACCTCGGCGTCGTCGGTCGCCTCGGACAACGGCTCGGAAGGCCCGTTCACCAAGACGCCGTCGGTCGGCGGCGTGGCCTGCGGATCGTGCTGCTCCGCAGGCGCGCTGGGGTCGGAGTGCTGTGTGCTGTTGTCGTCTGCTTCCATCGCCACGCACTCTGCTCGCCCTGGGTGGGCGGCATCAAGGGGCCACTATCACCCCTTGCGTTTGACCACGACCTTCTTCTTGCCCACCTCGGCCACCGTGGGAGGTGCCGGCGGCGGCGGGGGCGGCTTGGCGCTTGGCTTGCCGGACGGCTTGACCTCGACCTTGGCGGGCGCCTTGTCCGGGCCCTTGGCCGCGGGCTTGGTCTCCACCCGGCTGGGCGCGGGCGGCGGCCGCGGCGGCGGGGCCACCGAGCGCATCACCGGCCGAACCGTCGGCCGGGGCGGACGGTCGAACTTCTGGCCAGGCACCACCTCGCCCATGTCGACGCGGCCGCGGAAGCTGGCGCCGTCGACGACGATGACGCGCGGGGCCCGAATGTCGCCCACCATGCGGCCTTCGCGGGTCAGCTCGACGCTCTCGGTGGCGCTGATGTTGCCGACCACCACGCCGCTGACGATCGCGTTCTTCACCGTCACGTTGGCTTTGACGATGCCCGACTGCTCGACGATGAGCGTCTTGGTCAAAGACAGCTCACCCTCGACGCGGCCCCGCACGAGCAGGTCTTCGTCACCGCTCAGCTTGCCGCTGATGAGGATCGACTCGCCGATGACGGTGGTCTGGTTTCCCAACCCGTCTTGCTTGAGCGCCATCGGTTAGCGCTCCTTGACGTCCATGTCGACGTTGCCTTTGAACGAGGCCCCGTCGGCGATGAGGATGCGCGGCGCCTTGATGTCGCCCACCACGCGGCAGTCGCTCTTGAGCTCGACCTTGTCTGACGCCGAGATGTTGCCGGTGACGCGACCCGCAATCTCCACGTTCTGGGTCTCGATGTCGGCTTCGACCACGCCGGAGCCCTCGACAAAGAGGCTCTCCTTCAGCGCGATCTTGCCCTTCACCGTCCCCTGAATGACCAGGTCCTCGTCACCGGAGATCTCTCCGTCGATGACGATGCTCGAACCAATGATCGTGTTGGCCATGTGCTTTCGTTCGCCCCTCTTTGCCTGCGTGATTCAATAAAACGCTAGATGTCGTCGGGAAGCTTCACGTCCATCTCGACGGAGCCGTTGAACACCGCGCCGTCTTCGATGACCACGCGCGGCGCCTTGATGTCGCCCTCGACCTTGGCGTTCGCGTTGATGGCCACTTTGCTCGAGGCGTCGATGTTGCCGCTCGCCTCACCGTTGATGGTGAGCTCCTCGGCCCGAATGTCGGCCTGGACCTTGCCCGTGTTCTCAATGGTGAGGTGGTTCTTCAGGGCGATCTGCCCTTCCACCCTGCCCTCGATGACCAGGTCGCCGCCGCCGCTCAGGCTGCCCCGAATGACGATTCCCTTGCCGATGATGTTGGTTTGATCGCCAGAAGCCATGCGTTCCACACCCCTCCGAAAAACTGCCGCTTCCGAAACGTCGAACGACCGTACGTCAGGCATGCGCGGAGATCCAGCCTGAGATCTCCTGAAGCACCGCCTCGCGCCCCACCTCGTTGAGCGTTTCGTGGCGCATGTTCTCGTAGAGCTTGAGCGTCTTGTCCTGTGACGCGACCGTTTCGAAGAACGCCCGAGAGGCTTGCGGGGAGGCCACCTTGTCTTCACCGGCGACGGTGAACAGCACCGGCATCGAGATTTTCGGCCCCAGCTTCATCGCCTCGACCATGGCCGCGTTGGCCTCGTTGAACCAGCGAGGTGTGGCGTTGCGGTTGTACAGGGGGTCACGTGCGACGGCCTGCTGCTCCTGCACATCGCTGGTCAGGTCTTCCCACGGAATCCCCGTGCTGACCGGCAGCCAGGGGATGGCCTTGCCGGCCAGTTTGGCGGCGAAGACCTTGAGCGGCGGCGCCGCGACGGCGATCGCCAGGAGCGGCGACGAGAGCACGATGCCGGCGAGATCGCTGGGCTGGCGGGGGAGCAGGTGCAGCGTCATCAAGCCGCCGTGGCTGTGCGCCAGGATGAACGCCTTCTTCTTGCCCTGGGCGGCCTCGCGCACGCGGTTCCAGAACAGCTCGAGGTCGTCGACCAGATCGCTGAAGCGATCGCAGTGGCCGCGGCGCCCGTCGGACTGGCCGTGGCCGCGGTAGTCGAACGCGTAGACCGCGAAGCCCTGCGCGACCAGGTGGTCGATGGTTCGCCGGTAGCGCCCGCAGTGCTCGCCGTAGCCGTGCACCAGCGCGACGTAAGCGCGGGGGTTGTCGGGGACGTCGGATTGCCAGAACAACCGGAGGTTGTCCTTGGCGCTGAAGAAGCCTTCGTCGT
>CAZEDU010000156.1:0-10284 GCA_964511185.1 uncultured Myxococcaceae bacterium
TTGGGCGTGAGCGCTGCCGACGCAGAGCAGGACGCCAGCGCCCGTCACCAGACTGCGAAGGAATCTGACCATGGAGCCCCCCAAGAGCCGACCCGGTGAAGGCCGGGCGGGGCGCCATAGCAGAGTTCGATCAGGAAGCGAATCAGAAGTGTCGCGAACGTGCGCGCTTCAACAGCGCGACAGCGGCTGCTTAGAGCGCGATCGCCGTGGTGGAGGTGCCGCCCGCTCCGGTCGGACCCGTGCCCCCCGCGCCGTTGCCGCCCGCGCCACCGGAGCCACCACCCACGCGTGTGCACGTGATGCTGCCGGCGTCGATGGCCGTTCCGATCGTCACCACGCAGGCAGATGGACCGCCAGGTCCACCGGCGCCCGAGCCGCCCGCACCACCCGCGCCGCCTCGGCCCCCTGGCGCGCCGTCGCCGGCCAGCCCTTCGCCGACACCGCCGTCGCCACCCGCGCCGCCTGCGCCACCCGTCCCGCCACCGCCGCCCGCGCCGCCGTTGCCACCGCGCCCGGCGTTCAACGTGCAGTCCTCCACCACCACGTTCGAGCTCTCGCTCAGCACCGCGAAGCTGCCGCCGCCGCCGCGTCCGCCTTGACCGCCGTTGCCTCCGCAGCCGCCACCTCCGCCGCCACCGCCCGCGCCGCTGGCTTGATCGACGCACGTCCCGAGAGTCTGGGCCGCGCCACCGCCGCTGCCGCCACCACCGCCGCCTCCTCCCGCACGGCCGGCGCTCCCGTTGCCGCCATTGTTGGGCACGTAGAGGCCTCCACTGAAGCTTCCCAGCGCGACCGCCGTGCCACCATGGCTGCCCGCTGCGCCGCCAACGCCGTTGCCTGCGTTCTTCGGCGCGGGCTCGGCAGGGTCTTCACACGCGGCGCCGGGCGCTCCGTCCGTGCCGCCGTCGCCGCCAAATCCGCCGTTCGTGGCCGCCACTCCCGGCGATCCAGTGAAGCCTTGGTTGCCGGCGCCGGACACGGAATCACCGCCGGCGCCGCCGGTCGCGTCGCAGGCCGAGGTGCCGGACGTGCCGCCCGCGCCATTCTCGCCATCGCCGCCCTTGCCGCCGCCCGCGCCTCCGGCGCCATTCGTGCCAGCCGCGCCGGCCGCGCCGTTCCCCGACGTGATGGTGCACGCGCGCAGGAGGACGGGGCCGGACGAGTCGACGATGCGAATGCCGTACGCAGAGCCCGAGCTCGCGTTCGCCGCCGTGAGCGACAAGCTCTGCAGCTCGGTGGCGCCGCTCACGTCGACCGCCTCGGCGCCGATGGGTTGAGCGACCGCGATCTGCGTGGGGCCACCGTCGCGCGCCCAGCCGGCCGCGGGGTTGTACCCACCAAACAAACCGAGCCCGCCGACGAGCTGAAGCGTGTCGGAGAGGTTGTAGTCGCCTCCCGCGAGGAGCACCTGCTGACCGCCGTCGGCGACCAGCGAGAGCGCGGTGTCGAGCGTGCAGGGAGCGGCTTGGCTGCAGGCCGTGCCGCTGCCCGAGGGAATGACGAACAGCGCGGACGCGGCCACGCCGTCGATGCCGTCGCAGTTCTCGTCCACGGACGACAGATCGGGCGGGTCGCTCGGATCGGTGACGTGGCACTCGCAGCCCGTCGACGCCGCGGCACGGTCGACGTTCAGATCCGAGTCCAGGTCGACGAACGACATCTGACAGGACCACTCGCACGCGCCGCCGTCGCACGCGCGGTCGGCGTTCGCGCGCTGCGGACAGCCCGCGTCACATGCCCCGCAGTGGTCGACCTCGGCGGCCAGCGCCGCGCACGACGTGCCGCAGGCGGTCTGCCCTTCACCGCAGTGGAGCGCGCAGCTTCCGCTCGAGCACACGTACCCGGCGTCGCAGCCCACGCCGCACGCGCCGCAGTGCTCGCCCGTGCTGGAGAGGTCGACGCACGAGCCCGCGCACTCGGTCTTGCCGCCGAGACATTCACAGGCGCCCGCGTCGCAGGCGCGGTCCGGACCACACGCGGGCGAACAGCCCGGCCCGCCGTCGTTCGAGGTCTCGGTCGGATCTTCCTCCGGAGTCTCGTCCGAGCCCGTGTCTTCGGGGCAACCCGAGAGCACGACGAGCAGCAGAAGCCCAAGGTGTTTGCGCATGGCCCGCGAGTTTCGACCGCGCGCTCGAGCGCGTCCACGTCTTTTCACGCGCGCGGCATCGCGGACCGCCAACGCAAATAGCCGTTCTCGATCAGCCAAGGCGCGTCGTCGACGTCGGGTCGCGCGGCGCTCAGCCGGCGGACGGACGCTCGAAACGAAGACGCTGGATCGCGCGGCCCGGATCGCCGCGCTTCCTCCCACGCGCTCGTCCACTGCGAGAGCAGCGAGTGAATGGGCGTGCCGGGCCTGACGCTCCGGCGCAGATCCACCGGCAGCTGATCGCGGAAGAGCAGCGGCGCGAAGCCTCGGCGAAAGGTGGTGTGAAAGAGCAGCCCCTCGGCGCGTGGACCGGCTTGGGTGGCGCGCACCAGGTGCGCGGTGAGCACGTCGCCGTCGAGATCGCTGGTGCCTTCGATCAAGAGCCCGCCGGGCGTGAGCCGTCGGCACAGGCGGCGATGAATCTCTGCGCTCGCTTGCGCGCCGTAGTTGCGCGCGACGTTCATGGCGCGAATCAGGCGCGCCGGCTCCCCGGGCATGAGCGGAAGGTCGAATCCGCCTGCGCGAAACTGCAAGCCCGCTGTCTGGTGCCTCTTCGCTTCGCGCACGCGGTGTTCGTCGTGCTCCACCCCGAGGACCCGAAGGTGCGGGTGCTCGGCCGTGAGCGCCTGGTGGAGCTCGGTCGTCGTCCAGGGCTGGTCGCCCACGCCGAGATCGACGACCCAAGCGCCGCCGCCCGCCGAGAGAAGCGCGGCCTCCTCGTGCAGCACGTAGCGGTCGAGCGCGCTGAGCCGGCCGGGTCGGGTTCTGCCTTTCAGCCCAGCAGCGCTCACGGCCATGGCGAGTTGGCGTTTTCGGTCTTCAGCGCGTGCGGTTCTTGTCGACGATCGCGATGAGAATCAGCCCGAACCCCAGGAGGCGGACGAGGAAGAAGTAGGGCCGGGCCTCCTCTTCGGGCTTCGCCAGCGCGAGCGTCAGCCAGTTCACCGAGAACACCCAGAAGGCGGCCGCGAACAGCGCAAACAGCCGGTCGCGGGTCTGCCGCCAGGAACGAAAGAAGAAGAGCCCCGCGGTCAAGGCTCCCATCGCCAACGCGCCCTGCAGGAAGGTGTTCATGCGCGGCCCCTCACTTGCCGTCCCAGATCAGTCCGAAGAGCAAGAGCGCCAGCCCGACCACCGCGGATCCGTTACGGGCGGGCGCCAGCTCCACGTCGGGGAAGAGAATCAGATCGCCCACCAGCAGCGCGTTGCTCACCGCGAGCAGCACGAAGCACAAGCTGCTCCAGAGCAGCAGGCGGGTTCGGTTTTGCAGCCAGCTTCGCAAGAGCAGCGCGGCGCAGAGCACACTCGAGAGCGCGCAGAGGAAATAGACGATCTCACCCATGCTACTTGCCCCCCTTCTTTTTCTTCTTGATGACGAAGGCGTCGGCGAAGGTGCGCATCGGCTCGGGCGCTCCTTCGACGATCCAGGAGAGCACCGCGAGCCGGTTCGTCCGGTACTCCTGCCGGAGCAGCTCCGCTCCCGCCGAGAGCTCGGCGGTGCCGGGGTTCCATTGGTACACGAGCCGCTGCGATCCCAACCGAACGTCCAAGAGGTTTCGCGCGCACAGCGTGTCGAGCTGCCGGGCCGCCGAAGGCACCGGCAGGTTCAGCGCCGTCGCGACCTCATCGGCCGTCCAAGTCGTCTCGGGCTTTCCTGCGACCAGCAGCAGCACCTCGAGCTGCTCGATCGAGTCCACGTTCGAGCTGAGGAAATCCTGCAGCTCGGGTGGAATGGCGTTGCGAATCGGCACGCGCCGTCTTCAACCGCATGCGCCGCGGCCTGTGTGGAAAAACGTAGAGCTTCGTTTGGAGGTGAACGTTGCGGTGTGCCCAAAGGCCGCCGCGCACGAGACACGCGGCGGCCGGTTCGTTTCAGCCCTACGCGCGCACTTCTCGTCGGCTGACCTCGCGCATGGTCTGCGCCGCGTGCGTTTGATCGCGCTCGGCGATGTCCGACAGGCTGATCACCCCGACGAGCTTGCCGCCGTTGTCGACGACCATGATGCGGGACTTCTGGTGCTGCGCCATCAGCTTCTCGGCTTGGGTCAGGTCGTCCTGGGCGCGGCAGCTCACCACCTGGCGCGTCATGCAGTCGGCCACGCGGACGTTCGAGGCGCGGCCGTCCGCCAGCACCCGAATCGTCAGATCGCGATCGGTCACCGTGCCGATCGCCTTCCCGCCCGCATCGCAGACGGGCAGAAAGCCGATGTTCTCGTCGCGCATGCGGATGGCGGCGCGCTGGACGGTGTCGTTCTCGGAGAGGCACTCGGGGTTTCGCTTCATCACTTCTTCGCAACGCATGGCAGCTCCTGTTTGTGAGAGGGGCCGCGCACCCTGCACGGGTCGAAGACAGGACGAAATCGGAGCGGGCGACTACCGGCCGCGCACGGCTGAACATCGCGGCTGCTCCACCGACGCCCGTATGCTACGAAACGGACGTGGTCGGCCCCGTAGCTCAGCTGGATAGAGCAACGGTTTCCTAAACCGTAGGTCGCGCGTTCGAGTCGCGCCGGGGTCATTGGAGCACACGCGGCACATCACGGCCGACGCGATCCCGCGCGAGGTGCGCGAGGTGGTCGAGCGGCTGCAGCGCGAGGGGCACCACGCCTACTTGGTCGGCGGCGGCGTCCGCGACCTCCTGCGCGGGCTTGAGCCCAAGGACTACGACGTCGCGACGAGCGCGCGCCCCGAGCAGGTGCAAGCGCTCTTTCGCCGCGTCATCCCCACCGGCATCCAGCACGGCACGGTGACCGTGCTCTCGGGCAAGTGGCACGTCGAGGTCACCACCTTCCGCTCCGAGGGCGCGTACGTCGACGGCAGGCGCCCTTCGCGCGTCGCGTTCGACACCGACATCACCGGCGACCTCGCGCGCCGCGACTTCACGATCAACGCCATCGCGTTCGATCCGGTGAAGGGCGAGCAGGTCGATCCGTTCGGCGGGCTGGCCGACCTGCAGGCGGGCGTCATCCGCTGCGTCGGCGAGCCCAGCGAGCGCTTCGGAGAAGACGGGCTGCGTCCGCTCCGGGCGGTCCGCTTCTCGGCGGTGCTGGGGTTTCGCCTCGACCCGAAGACCGAAGCGGCGATTCGGCCGCTGCTCGGCATCGTCGCCAAGGTCTCGGCCGAGCGCGTGCGCGAAGAGCTGGACAAGCTCCTGCTTTCGCCGCGCACCCAAGAGGGCCTGGCGCTGCTCGAGCGCACGGGCTTGATGGGCGTGGTGCTGCCCGAGGTGGCGGCGGTGCGCGGCCGGATGGACGGAGAGGACGACCTGCTCGATCGCTCGATCGCCGCCGCCGCGGCGCTGCCCGCCCAGCCGGAGCTGCGCTGGGCGGCTTTGCTCCACGCCACCGCCGGGTCGGCCGCCGCCAGCGCGGACGTGGCGCGCGCGGTGCTCACGCGGCTCAAGTTCCCCAACCGGGTCATCGACGCGGCTGTCCACGCGGTTCGACACCGGGACGTGGAGCCGTTGCGCTCCGCCAGCGACGCCGACCTTCGCCGTTGGATGAGCGGGGTGGGGCGCGACGCGGTGAGCGCCGTGCTCGCGCTGGCGGCCGCCACCACGCCTTCGGCCCGCCGCGCAGCGGTCCAAGCGCTCGCGGACCGGGCGCAGGCGCTGTTGGCCTCGAACCCGCCGCTCACCGCACGGGATCTGGCGCTCAAGGGGAGCGACGTGATGCGCATCCTGGGGGTCGGTCCGTCCCCCGCCGTGGGCGAGGCGACGCGCTACTTGCTGGACCAAGTGCTCGAGGATCCGAGCCTCAATACGGCGGCCGCCCTCGAGCACAAACTGACGGCCTGGCGCAATCCCGGGAAGTCCTGAAAGTTCTCCACAGCGTTCTCCACAGGGGGACACCCCTGGATGGCCACTCTGTGACGCCCAGGTGACGTTCAGAGTGAGGCCTCTCGGGAGACTTCTTAAAGATCTAGTAAAAACAAGCCAATAGACTGTGAAGGTCTGGGTGCGACACTTTGTCTCGGCATCGACACGAGACCCGCCCTCGGCGTGCCGAGGGCTGTGGATAACCTGTGGTGTCGAAGGCCGTTGCGGCCCCAGGCGCATCAATGGCATTGGGATTTTCGGCACATGCGCGTGGTCGTTGCGATGAGTGGTGGGGTCGATTCGTCGGCCGCCGCGGCGCTCCTGAAGGAGCAGGGACACGAGGTCATCGGGATGACCTTGCGGGTCTGGTCCTACGAGAGCAAGGCCCAGTGCGGCAGCTGCTGCAGCCCCGACGACATCGACGACGCCCGCGGGGTGGCCGACGCGCTCGGCATCCCGTTCTACGTCGCCAACGTCGAGGATCTGTTCAAGGAGCGGGTCGTCTCCCCGTTCGTGAGCTCGTACTTGAACGGGCGCACGCCGATCCCCTGCGTGGCGTGCAATCGCGATCTCAAGTTCAAGTTCCTGCTGCACCGGGCGCGCTCGCTGGGCGCCAAGTTGGCCACGGGCCACTACGCGCGGATCGAGCAGCGCGGCGACCGTTTCGTGCTCCTGCAGGGCGCCGACGCGGCGAAAGATCAGAGCTACTTCCTGTTCACGCTCGGCCAAGACGAGCTCAAGGACCTGCTCTTTCCGGTCGGTGATTTAACCAAGCCCGAGGTGCGCGCGATCGCCGAGCGGCACCGCCTGCCGACGACCCACAAGCCCGAGAGCATGGAGATCTGCTTCGTGCCCGACGGCGACTACGCGCGCTTCGTCGAGAAGGTGGCGGGGCCGCGGCCGGCCGGCGAGATCGTCGACGCCGCGGGCAACGTGCTCGGGCAGCACGACGGCATCCACCGCTTCACCGTTGGCCAGCGACGCGGGTTGGGGCTCAGCCGCCCCGAGCCGCTCTACGTCCAGCGCATCGACGCGGAGAAGAACCAGGTGGTGGTCGGCCCGGTCGCCGAGGTGCACCGCGCGAGCTTCGGGCTGCTGCAGCCGCACTGGGTGAGCGGCGAGGCGCCCGTCAGCGAGGAGGGCCTCAGCGTTCGCATCCGCCACCGCCACGGCGGCGCGCCGGCGCGGGTCTGGCTCGTCGATGGGCGGACCCAGGTGGAGCTCGACGTTCCCGCGCGCGCGGTGACGCCGGGCCAGGCCGCGGTGTTCTACCGCGCGCAGCAAGTGCTCGGCGGCGGTTGGATCGCGTAGAGTCCGCTTCATGAATCGCCGCGCCGCCTGGGTCCTCGGCATCGTCTTCGGTGGGCTCTTCCTCTGCCTGTTCGGGTTCTTGCTCGTGCTCTACCTCGCGGTGCAGAGCGGCAAGGGCGGCGGTGGGTTCGGGGGCGGCGACCGGGTGGGGGTGGTGGAGATCACCGGCCCCATCGAAGACTCGAAGCGCACGCTCAAGGCGCTCAAGGCGTTCGGCGAGAACGACCGGATCAAGGCCGTGGTGGTGCGCGTCGACTCGCCGGGCGGCGGGGTGGCGCCCTCGCAGGAGATCTACGAGGCGATCTCCACCTTGAAGACGAAGAAGAAGGTCGTCGCCTCGATGGGCTCGCTCGCCGCGTCGGGCGGCTATTACATCGCCTGCGCGGCCGACAAGATCTACGCGAACCCCGGCACGCTCACCGGCTCGATCGGCGTGGTGATGCAGGTGCCGAACTTGAGCGGCGTGCTCAAGTGGGCGGGCGTCGAGATGAACACCATCACGTCGGGCAAGCTGAAGGACTCGGGCAGCCCGTTCCGCGCCATGTCCGAGGACGAGCGCAAGTACTTCGAGGACATCCTCACCGACGTGCACCGCCAGTTCATCGACGCGGTCGCGCGGGGGCGGCAGCTGAAGCCCGAAGAGGTCGAGCCCTATGCCGACGGCCGTGTCTTCAGCGGACGTCAGGCGAAGGAGTGGAAGCTGGTCGACGCGCTCGGCGGCATCGAGCAGGCGGTCGCCGAAGCGGGCCGGCTGGGCGGCATCGAAGGCGAGCCCCAAGTCGAGTACCCCAAGAAGGATCGCGCGCTGCTCCGCGATCTGCTCGGCGAGGAGCCGCAGTCGATGCTCCAGGGAGCGATCGAAGGGACGGTCCGTTCGCTGGCGGGCGCGCCGCTGCAATATCGGGCGCCACTCGTTGACGTGCGCTGACCAATCGGGGAGGTTCGTCGCCTGCTTCGGAGGTCGGGATGACCAAGAGCCAGCTCATCGAACGTGTCGCCGCGCGCGCGCCGCACATCCCGCGGCGCGAGGTGGAGGCCATCGTTCAGGCGATGTTCGACACCATGACCGCCGCGCTGCAGGCTGAGCAGCGCATCGAGGTCCGAGGCTTCGGCGTTTTCTCGGTCAAGGTCCGCGAGGCCCACGCCGGGCGTAACCCGAAGACGGGCGCGCAGGTGTTCGTGCCGCGTCGGCGCACGCCGTGCTTCACCATGGGCAAGGAGCTCAAAGAGCGGCTCAACCCCGTGGCCACGGTGATTCTGCACCCCAGGCCGTCCTCGCCACCGCCCACGCAAGGCCACGGCAAGGAAGGCGTCGCGGCCTAACGCGCATGGACGTCCTGTGGGCCCCTTGGCGGATGGAGCTGATTCAGTCGGAGAAGTCCGGCGCGCCGCAGGGCTGCATCTTCTGTGATCTCCCCGCGCAGGAGGGCGCCGGGAACGATCGGCAGAACTTGATCTTGGGCCGCAGCGCCCGCTCCTTCGCCATCCTCAACCGCTTTCCGTACAACAGCGGCCACCTGATGGTGATCCCTCGGCGGCACACGGCCGACTTCGCCTCGCTCGATGCGCCCGAGTCGGCCGACCTGCACCAGCTCCTGCAAACCAGCCTCGGGCTGCTCGCGCAGACGTACCAGCCGCAGGGCTTCAACATCGGCATGAACCTGGGCCGCTGCGCCGGGGCGGGCATCGCGGATCACCTGCACTACCACGTGGTCCCGCGCTGGAACGGCGACACCAACTTCATGCCGGTGCTCGGCGAGACCAAGGTGATTATCGAGCACCTGCTCGCGGCGTACGACCGGCTGCGCCCCGCGTTCGACCGTGCGCTGGGCACCTGAAGGGCAGGGCAGTGGAGCCGACCACCCTCATCTCCATCCTGGGCTTCCTCGCGCTCGCGGTGCTCGTCGCCCTGATCACCGTGCTGGCGCGAAAGGGGCGCACCGAAGACGAGGCCCGCGCGTACCTGGCCGGCTTCACCTACGTGCTCTCGGACGACCCCGACGCGGCGATCGCCGAGCTGTCGCGCGCGGCGCAGCTCAACCGGCAGACGCTCGAGACCTACTTCGCGCTCGGCGCGCTGTTTCGCCGCAAGGGCGAGCTCGACCGCGCGATTCGCCTGCACCGGAACATCCTGCTGCGCCCCGGCCTGACGCTCGACGTCCGGCGCCGCGCCCAGCTCGCGCTCGCGGTGGACTACCGGCGCTCGGGGCTCACCGATCAGGCCCGCGAGACGCTCGAGAAGCTGCTGGCCGACGACGCCGACCACCGGGAGGCGCTGCTGCACTTCCGACAGGTGCTCGAGCAGTCGGGCGCCTGGGATCAGGCGATCGAGACGCAGAGCCGGCTGGTCAAGCTCGACAAAGAAGGCAACGACGTGCTGGCGCACCTGCTCGCCGAGGCCTCGCGCTCGCTGTTCAAGGAGAAGCCGCAGGACGCCGAAGAGCTCGCGCGCCGCGGCGTCGAGCTTTGGCCGCAGAGCGCCAACGCCCAGCTCGCCCTCGCCGAAGCGCGCGCACGGCTCGGCCGCGGCGTCGACGCCGCCGACCCGCTCCACCGCGCGCTCTCGCTCGAGCCCGAGCTGGCCCCCAAGGCGGTCGGGTTGCTCACCGCGATCTTCGCGTCGACCGACGAGATCGAAGCGTTCCTCGGCAAGGAGATCGCCGCGCGGCCGGACGATCGCGCTCCGTACGAGCTGGCCCTGGCGCTCGTGCTCAAGGCGCGCGGCGACGCCAACCGCGCCGTCAGCCTGCTGGATGCGCTCGTCGATCGCCGCCCGCACTTCTGGGAGGCGCGCAAGGAGCTGGGCGCGCTGCTGCTCGAGCAGAACCGCTCGGACGCGCTGCGCGAGGAGTACCAAGAGGTCCTCCAGACCCTCGGGCGTCCCGCCTTGGGGTTCATGTGCAAGAGCTGCCGGCAGAAGCTGCCGGAGCACGTCTTCCGCTGTCCGTTCTGCGAGCTGTGGGACACCGTGCGCCGCGAAGCGCCGCTGTCGCTCAAGGCCTGAGGACCG
>CAZEDU010000157.1:0-10248 GCA_964511185.1 uncultured Myxococcaceae bacterium
GACCGCCAGAGCACGACGTGCCTGAAATGCCCGTGCACCGAACATGGAGGTCCTCACGTCCTGCTAGTAGGTGAACTTGATCTCGCCAAACAGCCCGAGGCCGGGCGCCGGAAAGCCCAACGACTCCTCGTACTGCGCGTCGAACAGGTTGGTCGCCAAGAGCGACGCCGACAGCCCTTCGGCCAGGTTCACGCCGGCGCGCGCGCTGACCGTCAGGTACGGCGGCAGGCGGACGTGCCCCGCCGCCGCCCCGGTGGCCGGGTCGATCAGGAAGCCCGGGTCCTGCCGCGAGGCCACGAAGAGCGCGTAGAGGTCGAAGAAGAGCCGCTCCCCGCGCGCGGTGTGGCCGCGCAGGAAGAAGCGGTGCTCCGGCGCGTAGTCGAGCGGCTGCGCTCCGCCCGGCCCGCCCACCGAGCGCGCCCGCAGATACTGATAGCCCAGGTCGACGCGCGACTGGACCGACGGCGCGAACAGCGACGTCTCGGCCTCGGCGCCGAGGATGCGCGCGCTCCCTCCGTTCTGGAACTGCGAGAGCGAGCCGAAGAGGAACTCTTGGTCGATGAGGTTGCGGGCGTACTCGTAGAACCCGGTGGCCGACAGCTTCACCTGGTTCTTCACCACCCAGTAGTCGGCGGCGAGCTCGAAGGAGTCCATCGTCTCGGCGGTGAGCTGGGGGTTGCCGATGAGCGTCGCGCCGTACATCTGCTGGTTGATGGCGAGCTCGGCGAGCGACGGCGCGCGGAAGGAGTGGCCATAGCGCGCGGTGAGCGAGAGCGGGTCGACCGGCTGGAAGATGATCGCCGCGCGCGGGCTCAGGTGTGAGCTGGGCCGCTGCCACACGCGCGACGACATGACGATCTGGTCGTAGCGCAGCCCCGCGAACACCAGCCAGCGGTTGATCGGCCGCGCCTCGGCGTCGACGAACACGCCGGCGATGGTCGCGCCCAGGTCGTCCGGGGTGAGCCCTTCGAGGACGTTGCGGTTGTTCACCGCGTCGAGCTTCAGGTCGGCGCCCGCGGTGAGCGTGACCGGCCGGGTGGTGTAGACGCCGCGCGCCTCCACCCCGACGCGCCGGCGCTTCCCGAGCGAGGGCTGAAGCTCCCGGGTGATCTGGTTCTGCAGGAACACCTCGCGCCGCTTGAAGTTGACGTAGCCTTCCGCCACGAGCGAGAGCGCGTCGCTGATCTTCTGATCGACGGTGGCGCTCGCGTTGAAGCTCTCGACCGCCTCGCTGTCGTTGGGCGTGTAGTGGCAGCGGCCGCAGTTGCCGACGGTGGTGAAGACCTTCCCGCCTGGCCGGCCGATGTTCGCGTTGGTGTAGCCGACGTCGACCGTGGCGCTCGCGTAGGTCGCCCGGCCCGAGACGTGCTGCACGCGCGTCCACTCGTTGCGGTCGACGATCCCGCGCGAGGGATCATTGAGCAACTGCGGTCCGTCGCTGCGCAGCCCGTAGTAGTTCACCAGCCCCCCGAAGCCGCCGGCCTTCCCCGCGGCGGTCGCCTGCGCGCGGTAAGTACCCCACTGTCCGGCCATCGCGCGGACGTCCGCTCCGACGTGGTGGCCTTCCCGGATCAGATCGTCCGGGCGCCGCGTCACCAGGTTGATGACCCCGCCAAACGCGTTCGAGCCGTACATCGACGAGCCGGGCCCGCGCAGCACCTCGACCTTCTTCACGTTGACCAGCGGCGTCGTCTCGTCGGGATAGAAGATGCCGGTCCACGGATCGGTCTCGGGCCGGCCGTCCTTGAGCAGCAGCATGCGGTTCGACAGGAAGTTGGACGAGAGTCCGCGCACGCCGATGACCGACTTGCGCATCGCCCCGCGCCGGCAGCTGAGCTGGCTGTACTGGAGCGCGTCGCACAGGGTGAGCTGCCCCGTGCCTTCGATGTCGTCGGCCGAAAAGACGGTCACCGCGACCGGCACCGCCGCGATCGACTGCTCCCGCTTCGACGCCGTGCTCACCGTCGTGTTGAGCAGCGCCTCGAGGTCGAGCTCGGTCACGTCTGCGGGGGCTGCAGCCTCTGCGCCGCGCTCTGCGCTTTCTGCGTCAGCCGCAGACTGTGCGCGCGTCGTCGACGGCCCGACCACGAGCAAACCGACGAAAAGCCAGCCTGCCCCAACGGCGAGTGGCCTGCGCATTCACCCCTCCCAGGTGCGCTTTTCGAGTTAGCCTACCGCCTGTGTTGCGCCGCGAACAGTTCCTTCTTCTCGTCCTGACAGCGGTTTTCGCCTCTTCCAGCTGCGCCGAGCAGCCCTTTCCCAACGAGGAAGAGCTCACCCAGCTCAAGGGGCTCCTCAAGCTGAAGACGCCCCCGCGCGCGCCGACCAACGCGTGGGCCGACTCCCCGCAAGCCGCCGCGCTCGGGAGCAAGATTTTCGCCGACCCGGGGCTGTCGTCCTGCGGCACAGTGGCCTGCACCAGCTGTCACCCCGCGCCCAGCTTCGTCATCCAGGCGCAGTACGGCTTCGGCTGCCACGCCCGCCGCACGCTTCGAAACCCGCCCACCCTGCTGAACGTCGCCTTCCGCCGCTGGCTCTACTGGGACGGGCGCAAGGACGTGCTGTGGTCTCACCCCACGCTCCCGCTCTTGCGCGACTTCGAGATGAACGCGACGCCCGAGCTGGTTCGCGATCGCATGCAGGAGAAGTACGCGGCGGAGTACGAGGCGCTCTTCTCGACCGCGCCGAAGGACGAGACGGACCTGATGCGCGTGCTCGCGAACGTGGGCAAGGCCCTCGAGGCGTACCAGCGCACGTTGATCCAGGTGGACGCCGTGTTCGACGACGACCTTTCGCGCTTCCTCGCCGCGGTCGAGACCGACACCGCGGAGAAGGATCCCGCCCACCTCGGGCTCAAGACGTACGTGCGCACCGCGCGCTGCATCGTGTGCCACAAGGGGCCGATGCTGAGCGACGACAGCTTTCACAACATCGGCGTCGCCGAGCTGGGCGCGCCCGATCCCGGCCGCGCCGAGGGCATCGTCGAGGTGCAGAACGACCCGCTCAACAGCGCGAGCATCTACAGCGACAACCGCGCCGAGGGCGCCGCGCGGCTGGCGAAGCTGGGCGAGGAGAACCCGGAGGACATCCTGGGCGCGTTCAAGACGCCGACCTTGCGGAACATCACCGTCTCGGCGCCCTACATGCACAACGGGGCGATTGAAACGTTGGACGAAGTCATCGCGTTCTACGACCGCGGCGGTGACGAAGACGGCACCTTCGCCGGCAAGCGCGCCGAGTCGATTCAAAAGCTGAACCTGACCGCGGAGCAGAAGCAGGCGCTGGTCGAGTTGCTCCAGTCGCTCTGATGCCCCACTGTTGGGCATGGCCACCCACACCACGCCCCACCCGCCTGGCGAGAAGCTCCGCAGCGCGATTCGCTGGTTCGCCGAGCAGCGCAAGGAAAACCCCGACAAGAAGCTCGCGCAGCTGATCGACGAAGCTTCGATGCGCTTCGATCTGTCGCCGCTCGAAGCCCAGACCCTCGCGGGGCTCGCGCGGGACGCTTAGCTCCGCCGTCCCATGCCGTCCTCGACCGGGAGCGGCTGTGCGGGGTCGACGCCGTCGCGCTTCAAGTCCGCCGGCCGCGCGGTCGTGGCCAGGGTGCCCTTCGGGTTCTCGTACCAGCCGGGGTCGCCGTCCCCCTTCAAGCGGTCGCGCACCTTGAGCACGGTGAACATTCCCCCCATCGTGATGTAGTCGTGCGGCCCGCGCGCGCCGACCATGGGGATGCTGTTCGCCGGGTTCTTCATGCCCATGTCGCCCATGTCCCCCATGCCGTGGTGGCCCATCGTCATGTAGTCGGGCAGCACCTCGCGCACCTGCTCGTCGAGCCCCTGGGTCGAGACGCCGATCATGTTCGGGAGCGCGTGGCCCATCTGGTTCATCACGTGATGGGTCATGTGGCAGTGCATCGCCCAGTCGCCCGGCACGTCGGCGACGAACTCGACCGTGCGCGTGCTGCCCGTCGGCACCAGCACCGTCGTCTCGGGCCACTGCCCCGCCGCGGGGATCACCCCGCCGTCCGTCTCCGTGACGCGGAACTGGTAGCCGTGCAGGTGAATGGGGTGGTGGTCCATCGCGCTCAGGTTCCCGAAGCGGATGCGCACACGCTGACCGGTCTTCACCACCAGCGGCTCGGTGCCGGGGAACGCCTTGGCGTTCATCGTCAGCACGTTGAAGTCCTTCATCTCGTTCGGGTCGGGCCGGCGCGCGCCCGGACGAATCGCCCACTCGTGCAGCATGATGGCGAAGTCGCGATCCACCGGCGCGCGCGGCCGGCGCGGGTGCACCACGAACATGCCCACCATGCCCAGCGCCATCTGGGTCATCTCGTCGTGGTGCGAGTGGTACATGAACGTGCCGTGCTGGCGGAGCGTGAACTCGTACTGGAACGTCTCGCCGGGCTGAATGGCCTTCTGGTTGAGGCCGCCGACGCCGTCCATTCCGTTCGGCAGCAAGAGCCCGTGCCAGTGCACCGTGGTCGGGGCCGGCAGCCGGTTGGTGACGTAGAAGCGCACGCGCTCGCCTTCGACCGCTTCGATGAGCGGCCCGTGCACGCGCCCGTTGTAGCCCCAGCACAGCGCCTTGAGCCCTGGCGCGAACTCGTGCTCGACCTCCTCGGCCACCAGGTGAAAGACCTTCACCCTGTTCACCACGCGCCAAGGGAGCTTCGCGCCGTTCGGCACCAACACCGGCCGGTAGTCCCGGTTCGGCGCCGCGGCGGGCAACGCCTCCGCCACGCGCGGCGCGACGAGCAACGCGCCAGCCGCCAAGCCCGAGCTGGTCACCAGGACCTCGCGCCGAGACATCCCGTCGTCGGATCGGGATCGCTCGTGTTCATCGTCCATGTGCGCCATGGGGCTCCTGTCCTTCCTTCTGCGACTCGCTCGGCGCCGCCACCCGGCCACCCATCACCTGCTCCAGCTCGGCGCGCGCGACCCAGTAGTCCCGCAGCGCCTCCACGTGTCCGCGCCGCGCCTCGAGCTGCGCCTGCTTGGCCGAGAGCAGCTCGTACAGGCCGATCTGCATCGCGTTGTATTGAAGCTGCGACTGCTCGAGCACCTTCTCGCGGAGCGGCACGAGCACGCTCTCGTAACGCTCGACGATCTTCCGGGCAGACAACAGCTGCAGGCGCGCCAGCCGGACGTGCGAGCGGACGTCGACCGCCAACCCCTGAAGGCGAATCCGCGCCTGCCGTTGCTGCGCCTCCAGCCGGGCGATCTCCGCTTGCCGCTGGTCGAAGATCGGCAGCTCGAGCGTGAGCGAAGGCCCCACCAGGCGCGGGCCGATGGGATCTTGGTGAACGTGCGCGCCGATCTCCACCAGCCCGGTGAGCCGCGAGGTCTTGGCGAGCGTGACGGCCTTGTCCATCAGCTCGGCTTGCAGGCGGGCGGCCGTCACGTCCAGGCGCTGCCGCAGCGCGGTCGCTTCGATCTTCTCCGCCTCGGGCTCCTCGGCCGGGAGCTTCGGGAGCGCTTCGGCCAGCCGCCAGTCGGCCTGCGTCCCCCACAGCCCTAACGCGCGGTTCAGCTCTTCCCGCAGCCGGGCGAGCTCGAGCTCCTCGCGCGCGAGCCGGAGCGCGTTGTCTTCGTGCGCGGCCCGCTCCGACGCGCGGGCGAGCTCGGTGATGTTTCCGGCGCGGTGCTGTCGATCCGCCAACAGCGCCGCCGACGCGCTGGCCTTGCTGGCCGCCACCTGCAGCTCGACGATCTGCGCCTGGCACTGCACCGCGACGACGAGCTTGGAGATCCGGTGCGCGACCTCGATCGCCTTCTGGGCGAGCCGCTGCACGTCGGCGGCGAACTGCCGCTCGGCGATGCGCTTGCGCAGCGGCAGCACGAGGAGGTCGAGGAACCCATAGACGAGCGAGAGCTCCGTCTCGACGTGCCCGCCGCTGTTGCCGACCGGGTAGCCCCAGGAGATGCCGAAGGACGGGTTCTTGAGCAGCCCCGCTTGCAGCAGATCGGCCTGCGACACGTCGAGCGCGGCGTAGGCGTCCTGCAGCTCCGGGCTGTTGACCAGGCCGATCTCGATCGCGCCCTGCCGGGTCATGCCCGACGCGAGCCGCTCCCGCACCCACTCGGCGATTTGATCGTCCTCCGGCGTCCCCTTCGCCCACAGCGAGCGGGAGCCGGTCCGGGCTTCGACGATCCGCGCGACCTCGTCGTGGCCGCGCTCCTTCGACACGGTGGCGCAGCCCGCGAGCAGCAACACCGCCCCGAGGCCGACGGCCCGCATCAGGGGTGATCTCCGTGCGAGCGCGCCGCGCCCGCGTCGGGCGCCTCCTCTTTCACGAGCTTCATGCCACACTTCGGGCACCGGTCGGGCGCGTCGCTGCGAACCTCCGGGTGCATCGGGCAGACGTACGCGCCCGTCGTTGCGACGGATGGGGCCGCGGGCGCCGGCGCGCTCGCGGTCAGCACGCCCGGCACGGCGAGCGGGGCCGACGCGGGGGCGTCGGGGTTCGCGGCGTCTCGATCCGGCTGGGGAGCAGGCGCCGAGGCGCACGCCAACAGCCCGATCGTCGCCGCGGTGGCCAAGAGCCCAAGGGACCGCATGGGCGCGCTCACTTCAAGAAGCGAATCGTCAGCGGATAGCGGTACGGCTCCCCGCGGCTCGCCTTCAGCGCGGCGACGATCATCATCACGATCTGAAAGCCAAGCAGCGCGATCAGCAGCGGAATGCCGATGACGATGAGCACGAGCAAGCCGAAGACGATGCCGTAGAGCGTCAGGCTGATCTGGAAGTTGATGACCTCTCGGCCCTGGGTCGCGATGAAGGGCATCGTGTCCTTCTTGAGAAGCCAGATGACGAGCGGGGCGATGATGTGGCCGAACGGAAAGATGAAGCCGGTCAGCGGCGACAAGTGCGTCAGCACCGCCATGGTGCGCTCGTCCGAGCTGGGCGCGGCGCTCGCGATGGGCGTTCCGGTCTGCAGGTCCATTGAGTCCCTCGGGGAAAACGTTGGAAACGCGCAGTGTAATGGGAGCTGGAAAACAGAGCAGGAAAAACCACCCGTCGTTCGGGCAGCTTGCCCGGCCTCCTCCGGGATATCCGTAAAGCCGTTTGGCGCCGGCCCCCAAAACTGGAGCGTGCGGGCGCTGCGCGTGTGGCGTTTCGATGCTCCGTGCCAACCGGCCAACCCCGCGCTCCGTCGCGAGGGCCGCGCTGGCCCGCGGGTTGCTGCAAAGCCACCTTCGGTCATCAGGAGGCTGTCGTGGGTAAGAGCCAAGCCGTCGCCAAGCACCTTCATCTGCACATGGCGGAGCAGATCGAGCCGCACTACGAGATGCTCCAATCGTTGCGGCGTGAACGGGACGACCTCGACCGCCGCATCCGCGCCCTCGAGGAGCTGATCGAAGCCCACGATCGCGCGATGGAGCAGGTCAGCACGATCCGCGACCTGGCCGAGCGCACCATGGCCAGATCGGACGAGCAGGAAGACGCCCTGACCCGCGCGCAGAAGGCGCTGGCCGAACGGGAAGCGGCGATCGCCGAGCTGGAAGGCCGCCTGCGCGCCCAGACCGAGCGCATCCTGCAGCTCGAGTCGACGCTCTCCATGCTCGCCGAGGCAGACGTCAACGCTTAATCCCCTCGTCCCGCTTGGGATATGAGTCCCCCCGCAATCTCCCAGGGGCCTCTCAAGCGTGCGACGCGCGGTCGAAGATCGGATTCGTTGGGCCGAACGGGGCGTGGCCTGGATTAGGCTGCTCGTCACCGGCTCCGGAGTCGCGATCTACCCATGGATGATCCAGACGACGAGCCCGCGGGCGCTGGGCATCGGCGTGCTGGCGTTCTCGTTCGCCTACTCCGTCCTGCTGCTGCTCGTCACCCGCCGGCCGCAGTACCCGGTGATCCTCTGGAGCTACCTCACCCTCACCTTCGACCTCGCGCTGACGCTGCTGTCGATCCGCGTGACGGGCGGCGTCCACTCCGCCGTCATGCCCGCGCTGTTCGTCGTCACGTTCTCGTTCGCCTACCGCTACCCCGCGCGTGAGACGCTGGTCGGCGGCGCGCTGGCGACCGTCGGCTACGCGGTCGTCACCACCCACGCCGGGCAGCTCGCGACCGACGGCATCGTGATCGTGACCCACTGCGTGTACCTGCTCGTCGCGGCGATCGTCGGCGCCTTGATCTCGCGCGAGGCGCTCTGGCAGCGCTACCAGAAGAGGCAGCTCGAGAACCTGAGCGAGGTGCAGAAGCAGACGGAGACCAAGCTGCGTGAGAGCGCGCTCCACCTGGTCGAGGCGCAGCGGCTGGCGCGCATCGGCGAGTGGCACTTCGACCCCGTCCAGCGCGCCTTCACCCCTTCGCGCGAGGCCTCGCTGCTGTTCGGCTTGCGCGAGGGCGAGCAGACGCTGCCCCCGGAGGCGCTCGCCGCGCACCTTCACGACGACGACCGCCGGCTGCTCCTCGCGGCGCTCGACGAGGCCGCCGGCACGTCGTTCGACTTGGAGCTGCGCGTCGTGCTCCCGAACGCCACCGAGCGGTGGGTCCGCGCGGTGGGCCGCGCCGAGCCGATCTCGTCGGGGGCCGGCAAGGTCGTCACTGGCGTGGTGCAAGACATTCACGATCTCAAGCAGGCGCACGACGACCGGGTTCGCCTGGCGCAAGAGACCGCCGCGCGCGCGGCGGCCGAAGAGGCGATTCGGGCGCGCGACGACTTCCTGTCGGTCGCCTCGCACGAGCTGAAGACGCCGCTCGCGGCCCTGCGCCTGGAGCACGACCTGCTCACCCGCGTGCTCGACAAGACGCTCCCGGCGGAGAGCCGCGCCCCGCTCGACGAGCGGCTCGCGCGGGTCAATCGGCAGCTCGATCGGCTGAGCAAGCTGGTGCAGAGCTTGTTGGACGTCACCCGGCTCGCGGCCGGCCGTCCGGCGCTGGAGCCCGAGAGGATCGACCTGAGCGCCCTGCTCGAAGACTCCCTCGCCCGGTCGCAGGAGACCGTTCGGCGCGCGGGCTCGACGGTGGAGCGCGCGGTCGAGCCGAACGTGCTCGGCACGTGGGATCGGATTCGCCTCGAGCAGATCATCGACAACCTGCTCTCGAACGCGCTCAAGTACGGCGCGGGGAAGCCCATCCGCGTCTCCCTGAGCCGCGACGGCGAGTGGGCGCGCTTGCAGGTGAGCGATCAAGGCATCGGCATCGCGCCCGAAGATCAGGCCCGGGTGTTCGAGCGCTTCGAGCGCGCGGTCTCCGGCCGGCACTTCGGCGGCCTGGGGCTGGGCCTGTGGATCGTCCGCCAGACGGTGGTCGAGATGGGCGGCCTCGTCAGCGTTCGAAGCGAGCCCGGCCGCGGCGCCACCTTCGAGGTCCTGCTGCCGCTGCACACGGGCCCCGCCGCCGAGCGGGCTCCCCGCTGAGCAAAGCCTGGTAGCTTCCGGCGCGTGACCCTCCTCCGCGCCGCCGACATCAAGCTCGCTTGGGGCAGCCGCACGCTGTTCGATGGGCTCACCTTCGTCATCGAGGAAGGCGAGCGCGTCGGCCTGGTCGGCGTGAACGGCTCGGGCAAGTCGACCTTGATGAAGGTGCTGGCCGGCGTCACCCGGCCCGACGCGGGGGAGCTGCAGCTCCGCCGAGGCGCGCGGGTGACGTACCTGCCCCAAGAGCCTGCCTTCGAGCCGGGAGCGACGGTCGCCTCCGAGCTCTCGGTCGCCCAGAGCGCGTTGCGCGAGGCGCTCGCCCAGCACGACGCGCTCAGCAAGAAGCTCGCGACGGCGGGCGCCTCCGAGCAGCCGCGCCTCTTAGAGCAGGTCGGGCAGCTGGCCGACCGCATCGAGCGGCTGGGCGGCTGGGACACCACGCACGAGGCGCGCAAGCTGCTCGATCGGCTCGGGGTGAAGGACTGGGAGCGTCCGGTGGCGGACCTGTCGGGCGGCCTAAAGAAGCGCGTGGCGATCGCGCGGGCGCTGCTCTCCCGCCCCGACCTGCTGATGCTCGACGAGCCGACGAACCACCTCGACGCCGACACGGTGGAGTGGCTCGAAGAGGAGCTCGACGGCTCGCCCGGCGCGATCCTTCTGGTCACGCACGACCGCTACTTCCTCGATGATCTGGTGGACCGCATCGTCGAGATCGAGCCTGGCGGCGCGCTGACCTCGTACCCGGGCAACTACGAGGCGTACCTGGAGCAGAAGCTGACGCGCCTGGAGGATCAGCAGGTCAAGGAGCACAAGCGCCAGCGGTGGATCGCGCAGGAGGTGGCCTGGCTGCGCAAGGGCGTGGAGGCGCGGCGCACCAAGAGCC
>CAZEDU010000158.1:0-8894 GCA_964511185.1 uncultured Myxococcaceae bacterium
CTTCTCCCAAGCCGAGTTGTAGATCTCCTTGATGCGGCGGACCTCCGCGTCGAACGCGTCGAGCTTGACCGGCCGCACCACGACGCCCTCGCGCTGGCGGACCTTCTCGGCGATGCGCGAGACCTTCTCGGGCGGCAGCACCGACGAGGACAGCTCCCAGGCCCACAGGTCCTTCGCCTTCTCGAAGCCGCACGCCTCGTAGAGCGAAGGGTAGTAGCGCGGGTTGTAAGCCATCAGCACGAGCGGGGGCGCGTCGTACCCCTCGACCAGCACCGCGCATTCGTAGTTGGTCGAGAAGCTCACCGGGCCCAGCATCTGCGCGAAGCCCTGCGCCCGGCACCAGCCCGCGGCCGCGTCGAACAGGCCGCGCGCCACGCCGGCGTCGTTGACGCACTCGAACATGCCGAAGAACCCCAACCGGGTGCCGTGGAACTCGTTGTACCGGGGGTCGTGCACCGCGGCGATGCGGCCGATCACCTGGCCCGCCCGGCGCGCGAGGAACAGCTCGACCTTGCCGAACTCGAACCACGGGTTCTTGCGCGGGTTCAAGAAGTCGCGCCGCTCCATCACGAGAGGCGGCACCCAGTTCGGATCTCCGCGGTAGAGCGCGTAGGGGAGCTGGATGAAGGCGTCGCGATCGGCCGCGGTCTGCACCGCGGCGATCGTCACGTCGGTCGGGATCTCGGGCAGCGGCGGCGGCGTCAGCTTGCGAGCCACATTCGACATGTCGTCCTCCAATTACGCCTCGGGCGTCTTCCCGTTCTTCATGAACAGGTTCGCGCCCTTTTCGACCAAGAGGCCCGGCAGCTCCGTGCGCATGCCCCACAGCTTCAGCGGCGCGGCCGAGATGCGCTTGAGGTCCTCGGGCTGCAAGTTGGCGGCGCGCCAGGTGAGCGTCTCGACAGCGTCGAAGACCTTGTTCGCGACGTCGCGCGACGACATGCGGCTGATCTGCTCGAGCGACAGGCCGCGATCGGCGAGCAGCCCGGCCGACGCCGCCGCCCACCGCTGCGAGGCCTGGTTGGCGATGACGTGCGTCCCCGGCCGCGCGATCTCCACCTTGGTGTAGGTCGACGGCCGCGTCGACGGGATGATGTTCATCTTGCGGCCGACCTTCTCGAACAGATCGAGCACGCGATCGAGCTGATCGTCCGTGTGGGTCGCCTGGTAGCTGGTGCGGATGAGCGCGTGGCCCGGCTCGACGGCGGGCGGGATGACGGGGTTCGCGAACACGCCGGCCTCGAAGAGCGCCTTCCAGAACCGGAAGCACTTGACCTGATCGCCGATCAGCACCGGCACGACCGGCGTCACCGAGATGCCGGTGTCGAAGCCCATCGCGCGCAGGCCGTTGTGCATCTTCTCGGCGATGTCGAGCAGCCGCTCACGCCGCTGCGGCTCGGCTTCGATGATCTCGAGCGCCTTGATCGCGGCGGCGCAGGACGCCGGCGTCATCGACGCGGAGAAGATGATCGGCCGAGCGCGGTGCTTGACGTAGTTGATCACATCGAACGGGCCCGCGAGCACGCCGCCGAGCGACGCGAAGCTCTTCGAGAAGGTCCCCATGACCAGGTCGGTCTGCGCCTCGAGCCCGAAGTGCTCGGGCGTGCCGCGCCCGTGCACGCCCAGGACGCCCATGCCGTGCGCGTCGTCGATCAGGATGCGCGCCTTGTAGCGCTGCGCCAGCTCGACGATCTTGGGCAGGTTGCACAGGTCGCCCTCCATCGAGAAGACGCCGTCGGCGACGATCATCTTGCCGGCGTTCGGGTCGGCCGCCTGGAGGAGCTTCTCCAGGTGCTCCATGTCGTTGTGACGGAACTTCTTCTCGTCGCCGAACGAGAGGCGGATGCCGTCGACGAGCGAGGCGTGGTTGCCGCGGTCGGAGAAGACGATGTCGTGCCGGCCCAAGAGCGCGGACATGCCAGCGAGGTTGGTCTGGAAGCCGGTGGAGACGACGACCGCCGCCTCACGCTTCAGGAACTTGGCGAGCTTCTGCTCGAGCTCCTCGTGCAGGGTCAGCGTGCCGTTGAGCAGCCGCGAGCCCGAGCAGGTGGTGCCGAACTTCTTGAGCGCGATCGCCGCGGCTTCCTTCACGCGCGGGTCGCTGGCGAGCCCGAGGTAGTTGTTCGAGCCGACCATGACGGTCCGGCGGCCTTCGATGTTGACCTCGGTGCCTTCCGAGGCCTCGATGGCTCGGAAGTACGGATACAACCCGGTTGCCTTGGCGATCTTGTAGTCCTTCCACGCGGTGCACTTGTCGAACAGGTCGCTCATCGTCGCCCCCTCCTGGGGCTTGGGCCCGGCCTTGCGGACGCTTCTTTGAACGCGGGCTTGTATGTGAGCGATTGTGAGGGTGTCAAGGCGGGCTAGGCGTCATTTCTCTTTTGATTACAAAGACTTGCGCATCTGACCATATGGGCAACTATTTGCTCACATTTCCCGACGAAGAACGAGAAGTGAGGGGACTGTCCCCATCGGGGACTGTCCCCCAACGGCAGACTGAGTAAGACTTTGCCCACTTCCTCCCATGTCCCTGTGGCGCGCGTTTGCGCCGCGTGGGGCTTCTCCCTATTGTGCGCCGCCGTTTTCGCTGCCGGTTTCCGAGGGGTTCGTGGAGAAAAGCACCCGTGTTGCCTCTCTGATCCGGCGCTTCGTCGACCTTTCCTTCGCCCACCCGCTGCGCGTCATCCTGCTGTTCGTCCTGATCGGCGGCGGCTGCGCCTACGTGGCGACGGGGCTGGTCCTGCGCGGCTCTTTCGTCGAGCTCTTGCCGCAATCGGCGCGCGAGGTTCAGGACCTGAACCTGGTCTCGAAGAAGGCGGGGGGCGATGGCTACCTCGTCGTTCAAGTCACCGGCGCCCCGCTGGAGACGCTCCAGGCCTTCGCGCACGACGTGGCGCCCAAGTTGGAGGCGCACCAGAGCGAGATCCGCTACGTCGAATACCGCTACGACATCGAGTTCTTTCGGCAGCGCGGCCTGTGGCTGCTGCCGGCGGAGAAGCTCCAGGGGCTGCGCGAGGATCTCAAGGCGCGCATCGACTACGAGGTCCAGACGGCGAACCCGCTGTTCGTCGATCTGCTCGATCAGCCGCCGCCCACGTTCGAGGAGATCGAGAAGAAATACGGCTCCGAGGCACCGCAGAGCGAGTTCATCACCTCGCGCGACGGCAAGGAGCTGTACCTGTTCGTGAAGCCGACCGGGTTGGCCGGCGACCTCGAGTATTCGCGGCGGCTCCTGGCGAAGGTGCAGCAGACCTGTGAGGCCGCGGCCAAGGCGTTCCCCGGCGTCCGCACCGACTACACCGGCGCGTACCGCATTCGCCTCGAAGAGGACGAGGTCATGAAGCGCGACCTGTCGTTCGCCTCCGTGCTCTCGGGCCTCATCGCGATCTTCCTGATTCTGTCCGCCACCCGCCGAGGCTCCGCGCTGCTCGCGGTGGGCGCGCCGGTCGCCATCGGCCTGTCGGTCACCTTCGCGGTGGCGCAGCTGTCCATCGGCTACCTGAACGTCGTCACCGGCTTTCTGGTGGCGATCCTCATCGGCCTCGGCATCGAGTACGGCATTCACCTGTCCATGCGCTACTGGGAAGAGCGGCGGCTCCTCCCGGCGCGCGAGGCGATGCGCGCGGCGATGCAAGGCACCTGGAGCGGCGCGCTCACCTCGGCGTTCACCAACGCGGCGGCGTTCTTCGTGTTGGTGTTCGCCAAGTTCCACGCCTTCGTGCAGTTCGGGTTCATCGCGGGCTTGGGCGTCCTGCTCGTCGTGCTGTCGGCCTATGCGTGTGGTCCCGCGATCCTCGCCATCGCCGAGCGCGTTCGGCCGCTCCAGCCGCTCGCGCCCGAGAAGGCCGAGGCGTTCCAGTCGCGCCGCTACCGACCCTGGCCGACGGCGGTGCTCGTCCTGCTCGCGCTCTCGGTGCTCGGGTTCGCCGGCTATTCGGTCTACGCGGCGAAGCAGCTCGAGTTCGAGAGCGATCTGCGCAAGCTCAAGGGGGACTCGCCCGCCACGCGGCTCGACGATCACATCGCCGAGCAGATCGGCGTGAAGATCACCCCCGCGATCCTCCTGGTGGACAACCTGGAGGCGGCCGCGAAGGTCACCCAGATCGTCCAAGAGGTCCAGGCGAGCCACGGCGATAAGACCGCCTTCCACCGCGTCGCGTCGCTGGGCGATCTGGTGCCGACCGACGTCGAGAACCGGCAGCGCGAGATCGACGCGCTCGGGCGCATGCTGGCGAACCTTCCCGAGACGCTGCGCACCGGGAAGAAGGGCGAGCGGCTCGATCCGCTCGTGCGCATGGCCCAGTCGAAGCCGTACGGCGTGGCCGACGTCCCGCTCGAGGTGCGCCGCCGCTTCGAGTCGCTCGATGGCGACGGCCAGTTCGTGCTGCTGTTCCCGCGCTACTCGATGTACGACACCGACGAGATCCGCCTGTGGGCAGATCAGATCGCGCAGGTGGTCGATCGCGCCGCGCAGGCCGGCATCCAGGTGCCGATCCTCGACGGCAACCTGATCGCCGCCCGGGTGTTCTCGCTGGTGCGCGAAGACGGCCCGTACATTCTCTGGTCCGCGGCCGCGGTGGTCTTCGCGATGATCTGGATCAGCCTGCGGAGCTTCAAGCGCGCGCTGCTGGTGGGCGGGCCGTTGTTCACCGGCATGGTGTGTCTCGCCGGCGGCATGCACCTGTTCGGCGTGAACCTGAACTTCATCAACGCGGTGGTGCTGCCCAACCTGCTCGCGATCGCGGTCGACAACTCAGTGCACCTGTTCCACCGCTACGAAGAAGAAGGGCCGGGCTCGTTGGGCCACGTGGTGCGGCACACCGGGTTCGCGGCGGTGGTGGCCACCCTGTCGAACGCGGCTGGCTACGGCGCGCTGCTCGTCGCGACCCACCAGGGGCTGCGCTCCATCGGCCAGCTCGCGGTCCTCGGCGTGGTCTGCACGTTCATGGGCACGACCGTCTTCTTCCCCGCGCTGCTGGCCCTTATCGAGCGCTGGCGATCGCGGGGCGGGAAGAGCCAGGGCGGCAGCCCAGTCCGATCTCTGGAGCCGGCCGCCACGGCCCCCAAGGACGAGCCCAAGCACCAAACTGGCTAGTCGAGAAGCCTGAAACCCTTGTGGAATTTGGCGCCCGACAGGTGGGACTAGCGCCTACCCAAGTTTGCGTCGCGATACTTCGTTAGCACTTTTGAAGCGGGAAGCGGGGGCATCGGCCCGCTCGAAAGTGCCGAGGTGAGCGCATGGGGCGAGCGGTTGTCCATACCGCTCCAGCGGCGACACGGGTGGACGTGACGGAGGGGCTTCCGTTGCGGCTGGGCGACGTGGTGATCACGAGCATGGGCACGCTCGCGGTCGCGTACCTGGTGACCGCCGCGCGCTGGCACCGCGACTTCTGGCCTTCGCTGATCTGCTTCTCGGTGATCGCCTTGGGCGCGCCGGTCTTCCGGGCGCTCGCGCGGCGCTGGCCGCACCTGCGACCCTTCGACTGGGCCGCTTCGTTTTGGCTCTTGCCCTCGGCGATCTTCGGCCACGCTTACTTTGGCCCCATCGTCGACGCGGTTCAGCCGACGCTCGTCGACGCCACGCTGGCGAACGCCGACTTGAAGCTGTTCGGCGCGCATCCCGCCGTGGCGCTCGAGCACGCCGTGCCGGGCTGGCTGAACGACCTTCTGCTCGTCTGCTACTACACGTACTTCCTGTGGCCCGCGCTGCTGGGCGCGCTCTTGTACTGGAAGCGGGACCGCCGCACCTACGACGAGTACGCGCTCGCGCTCACGGTGCTCTTGTCGGTGAACTTCGTGTTCTACGCGCTGGTGCCGGCGATCGGCCCGCGCTTCTTCCTGGCGAACGAGTTCGAGGGGCCGCTGGCGGGTTGGGTCTTCACGCCCTTCCTCGACTCGCTCATGCGGACGCCGACCTTCACGCGCGACTGCTTCCCGTCCGGGCACACGGCGGTCACCTTGCTGATGTTGACGTACGCCTTCGTGCACGTCCGCAGGATGTTTTGGCTCGTGCTGCCCGTCGCGCTCGGGCTCATCTCGGCCACCGTCTTCGGCCGGTTCCACTACGTCATCGACTTGATGTTCGCCTTGCCGCTCATGCTCGCCGCGAGGAGCGTCGCCACGGCGTTGGTGAAGGTGCGCCCGCGCGGCGTGGTGATCCCGGCTCCGGCGCTGCCGACCCGCGAGCCCGCCGGGGCCTGAGCTTCCCGCGCTCAGTCGAGCAACGGGCTGAACGGGCCCGCTGAGGCGAGCGCGAGCCGGAACGTGGCGCGCGTGACCGCGACGTACAGCGAGCGCCTCGCGTCTTGCGTGGCGGGGTAGGTGCTCGCCGACGCGTCTGGCACGACGACGTAATCGAACTCGAGCCCCTTCACCTCGGGGACGCTGGTGACCGTGGCGCCCGGCCGAAAGGAGAAGTCGCCGTCGGCCGCGATCCGCACCACCACCCCGTGTTGGAGCCACCGCTCGATGCCCTTGGCCGCTTCGTTGGTGCGCGCGATGACGGTGATCGACGCCTGCGGGTCTTCCTTCAAAAGCGACAGCATCGACCGGGTGAGCCAGACCGCGAGATGAAACGCGCTCGCGTGCGGCGCGCGGGTGATGGACGGCTCGGCGGCGGCGCGCGGGCTGTTGGGATCGAGCACCGACCGCGCGAGCGCCGTCACGTCCTCCGGGCACCGGTAGTTGACCTCGAGCACCGCGCGCTCGGCCCAAGGCACCCCGAGCGCCTTGAGCACGCCGGGCCAGCCGGGGAACGAGGCGGTCGGATCCACTTGCTGCGCGGCGTCCCCCGCGACGATGACGGTTCCTTGCGGCTTCACGCTGCGCGCCATCAACTTGAGCTCGAGCGGAGAGAACTCCTGCGCCTCGTCGACGAGCAGGCAGTCGTAGGTCGCGAGCGGGTAGGGCTTGGCGCGCTGGGCGCGGGCGCGCAGCCGGTCGAGCTCGAAGAGCACCGCGTAGTCCTCGCTGTCGACCGAGGAGGCGTCCTCCATCGGCGTCCCTTCGTCGAGGCCGCGGCCGTCGACGGTGGTCCGGTTCTCCAGCCGCACGTGCGCGTACTCTCTGTCGGCGGTCCGGCTGAACTGCACGCGGGTGTGCTCGATCACCTCGGCGACCACCGTCGGAGAGAGGGCCCCTTCCGACAGCTCGGCGACCCGGCGCATGAGCCTCGCGTCGCCGAACAGGTGCTCGAGATCGGCCCAACGCGCCCGCGCCTTCTGCGCCTGGCGGGGCCGGTCGTCCTCGCGGGCGGGCTTCGGGCGCTCCTGGACGAAGTCGGCGAGCACCGGCTCGAGCGCCGGGTGCCGCTTGAAGCGCACGGTGCCGCCCGTCGCGTTCTCGCTCTCCTTCTTCGGCAGATCGCGGAACGCCCGCCGCGCGACCTTGGCGGCCCACTCCTCGTAGGTCCAGACGTCGATGCTTCGAACGCCGCGGCGCTCGAGCATCAGCCGGGTCAGGCGCCGCAGCCCTTCGGTCGGGACCATCACGGCGGCGCGAAAGCGCGGACCGACGCGCTCCTGCAGCGAGACCAGCCGGTGGAGCGCCACCGTCGTCTTGCCGAAGCCCGCTTCCCCCAGAATCAGGACGCTCTTCGACACCGGCAGGTCGACGATGCGCTGCTGCGCGGCGTCGAGCCGCACCTCCAACGGCGATCGGAACGGGCGCCGCGCGGCCGCCGGGCGAGGCGCGATCGGCGCCACGCTCGGTCCCTCGCTCGCGGACCAGGCGCCGGCCGCGGACCGCCGCAAGACACCGAGCCGGCTCTCGATGGCGACCAGCCCGGTCGCGTCGAAGGCGAGCAAGTTCTTCTCGAGCACGCGGCCGGTCACGATGCGGTCTTCGATCTCGACCTCGTACGCTTCCCCTTCTTCGTAGGCGAAGAACACCTCCGCAATCGGCGCCGAGCGCCAGTCGATGATCGACACGCCCGCATGCGTGAGCGCCGTCTGGCCGAGCAGGATGTCGGCTTCGCGCTGGCCCGTGTCCAAGCGCATGTGCCCGAAGTAGGGCGACCTCGCGACGTCGCCGATGCTCCGAAAGAGCGCCTGCTGGTGCTCGAGCCGCGCCAGCTGCTCGGTCGAAAGGGACATGAAGGGGCGCAAGATAAAGCGTGGACGGGCAGGGAAGAACTCGGATGATGCAGCCATGGCTCTTTCTCCCGCTCTCCGAACGGCCTCGTTCGGGACGACGGTCTTCTCCGAGTTCTCCGCGCTGGCGGCCAAGCACCAGGCCGTGAACCTGGGGCAGGGCTTCCCCGACTTCGACGGGCCCGAGGAGGTGAAGGAAGCCGCGATTCGCGCGATCCGCGACGGCGTCAACCAATACGCGATCGGCTCCGGCGCCCAGCGGCTGCGCGAGGCGATCGCCGCGCACGCCCAGCGCTTCTACGACCAGGTCGTCGATCCCGAGCAGATGGTGACGGTGACCAGCGGCGCGACCGAGGCGATCGCCGACACCATCCTCGCGCTGGTCGACCCCGGCGCCGAGGTCATCCTCTTCGAGCCGTTCTACGACTCGTACGCCGCCTCGGTCGCGCTCGCCGGCGGCGTCCCCCGGTTCGTGCGCCTCCGGCCTCCCGACGCGGCGCACGCGCGCTGGTGGTTCGACGGGCAGGCGCTGGCCGACGCGTTCACCGCCAAGACGCGGCTGCTCGTGCTCAACACGCCGCACAACCCGACCGGCAAGGTCTACGACCGCGAGGAGCTCGGGCTCATCGCGCACCTGGCGCAAACGCACGACGTGCCGGTGCTCGTCGACGAGGTCTACGAGCACATCTCCTTCGCGCCGCACCTTCGGCTCGCGACGTTGCCCGGCATGGCCGAGCGGACGATCACCGTCAGCTCCGGCGGAAAGAGCTTCTCGGTCACCGGCTGGAAGGTCGGCTGGGCGAT
>CAZEDU010000158.1:8904-10181 GCA_964511185.1 uncultured Myxococcaceae bacterium
GCTTCGACAGGCCGTCCAGAAGGTGCACCAGTTCGTCACCTTCGCCACGGCCTCGCCCTTTCAAGAGGCGATCGCGGCGGCGCTGCAGCTGCCGGACGCCTTCTACGAGCAGCTGCATGCGGAGTACCGCGCGCGGCGCGACCGCCTGGTCGCCGGGCTGTCCCGCGCCGGGTTGCCGCCGCTGCCCGTCGAGGGCACCTACTTCGCGAACGCCGACGTCTCCTCCCTGGCGCGCGGGTCCGACGTCGAAACGTGTCGCTTCCTGACGCGCGAGGTCGGCGTCGCGGCCATCCCGCTGTCTCCGTTCCACAGCGGGGGCGCGCCTGTCGCGGAGGGCCCGGTGCTCGCGCGCTTCGCCTTCTGCAAGACGGACGCGACGCTCGACGAGGGCGTGCGGCGGCTGGTCGCGTGGGCTGAAAAGCAAGGCCCGCGGTAGGTCTTCCGGGCTTTCTTGCGGCGCTCTTCAGCGGGATGTTACATGCGCCGAATGCACCGCTCGAAGCCTGCTCGCCGAAAGACTTTGACGCGCAAGGTGGCCGCGCGCACCTCGAAAGCCAAGCCGAAGACGAAGGCCGCGGGGAAGGCGCGCGTCGGGCTCAGCTCGAAGTCGCAGCCGGCCGATCGGATCTACGACGCCGCGACGGCCCGCAAGACCGCGCAGGAAGTCGAGAAGTGGGCGAAGGCGGACCTCGCCAAGACCACGTCGAAGATGCCGCTGCGAAAGAAGGAGTGGGTGACCGATTCGGGGATCCCGATCCCCGATGTGCTGACGCCCGCCGAGCGCAAGAACGAGCGGCCGGCCGACACCGCGCTTCCCGGGCAGTTCCCGTTCACGCGCGGGGTGCAGCCGTCGATGTACCGCGGCCGCCTCTGGACCATGCGCCAGTTCGCCGGCTTTGGCACGCCGGCGGACACCAACAAGCGCTTCAAGCACCTCCTGCAGCACGGCGTGACGGGCTTGTCGACCGCCTTCGATATGCCCGCGTTGATGGGCTACGACGCGGACCACCCGATGAGCCGCGGCGAGGTCGGCAAGGAAGGCGTCGCCATCTCGACGCTGAGAGACTTCGAGATCCTGTTCGACGGCATTCGGCTCGATCAGGTCACCACGTCGATGACCATCAACGCGCCGGCGATCGTGGCGCTGTGCATGTACATCGCCGTCGCCGAGAAGCAGGGCGTCCCGATGGCGAAGCTCGGCGGCACCATTCAGAACGACATGCTGAAGGAGTACATCGCGCAGAAGGAGTGGATCGTCCCTCCACGCCCCGCGGTGC
>CAZEDU010000159.1:0-10067 GCA_964511185.1 uncultured Myxococcaceae bacterium
GCACTGAGCCACGTCGAAGTCGGGCGCCCCGCCGCGCTGGAAGTACGCGATGGTCGGCAGGCCGTCGGCGTCCACCGCCACCGAGGTGTACAGCCCGACGTCTCCCTTCGCGCCGTCGACCGAGAGCGTGCGCCAGGCACCGCCTTCGCTGCGAATCGCGAGCTTCAGGTCGCCGTTCGTCACGTCGTAGTAGCTGACGTAGGTGGCCTCGGCGCTCGAGGCGATGTCGCTGTAGCGGCCCACGTCGGGGCCCGGGTCGGCGATGCCGCCGCGCGCGCCCGAAGGGCCGTACTTCACCGTGCCGCCGGCGGGCACGCCGTCGACGTACTCGCGGTGAAGCAGCGCGCCGTTGGCGCCGAACGTGTCGACCACCAGGTCGCCGAACTCGCCGTCGTACATCGAGACCAGCGCCTGCGACTGGGTGGGGTTGGCCGCGATGGACGAGAAGCGGCCCAGGTCGGTCGACTTGAGCGGCGGCAGCTCGGCGCAGGCGCACTGCACCTGGTCGCGCTGGCACGCGTCCCAGATGTTGCGCAGGTCCTTGAAGGTGGCGATGTGGCCGGGAGCGCAGCTCACCGGGCAGCCCTGGCCTTCGTAGCACTTGTTGCGCGCGTCCGGCACGCAGGCCTTGCCCGCCTCGCACGCGCCGTCGCACGGCAGCTCGGCCACGCAGATGCCCTGAAAGCAGCTCATGTCGTCGGGGCAGGCGCCGTTGGCGTCGCAGGCCTTCGAGCGGCAGCGCGACGAGGGCTTGCCGTTGTCGTCGTACGTCTCGCAGAACTGGCCGGGGCGGCACTCCGAGCCGTCGGTGCAGGCGTCGAACTTGTCCTCCGAGCAGCGCTTCAGGTTCGCGACGCAGGTCTGGCCGGGGCAGCAGTCCTTCTCCGCCTCGCAGGTCCTCGGCGCCCAGACGCAGCACGAGACGCCTTTGTCCTTCTGGTTCACGCAGGCGTAGTGGTCGCCGCAGTCGTCGCTGTTCTGGCAGCCGTTGGCGTTGTCGGGTTGAAGCTGCGCGACCCCGCTGCAGACCCCGTCGACCGCGCCGAGCTTGTCGTTGCACTTACAGCCGAAGACCGACGTCAGCAGAACCGCAGTGGCAAGGCCCAAGCTGCGCGTTGACATGAAGCCCACCCCGAACGAGGAGAAGAGGAAAGCGCTCGATATCCTACCTGGGGACCATCCCCAAAGGGGACTGTCCGCGTTTTTTCGCAGAGCCCGAAAGGTTACGGCCCCGTTTGTCGGATCAGCCGGTGATCCACCTTCGGTGATGGCGCACCGCGGTGAACGGGGTTGCACGCCTCGTCGATGGACGCGCTGGCTTCGGCGCGCAGCGTCAAGCCCCCGTCGGCGCACGAGAGCACGTCGGTGGCGAACTCGACCGGGCAGGTCTGCCCCGCGGTGGTGAAGCCCCACGTCTGCGTCACCCCGGTGAAGCCGCCGCTGGTGCGGTGCAGCACGATGAAGGTGCCGCCATCGGCGGTGGCGACGCCCCGGAGGGCACCGCCCTCGCTCACAGCGGCACCGCCCTCGCTCACGGGGGCGCCGTTCTCACTCACGGCGGCGCCGCCATCGAGCGGATCATCGGTCGGCGGCTCGAGCGCCTCCACCTGTCGGAGCACGGTCAGGCTCAGCGTGCCGCCGTCGTCGGTCGCGGCGTAACGAAAGGCGCTGCTCGCCTCGTGGACGTACTCACCGGCCTGGTTCTCGAGGCACCCCTCGGGGACCCTGGGCCGGACGGGCCGGGCGAGCTCGCCGTTGGGGACGGTGGCAGGAGCGGTGGCGCAGGCGGCGCCGAAGAGCCAACCGGCGAGGAGGAGGCGTGAGCGCAAAGTGCGAAAAACCCTAGCCCAAAACCGCGGCTGGTTTGACCGACCAAGTTCAACTCTCTAACCTTTCGATATGTCTCTGTCGCGTGCGCTGCGGATCGCCCTGGCCTGCGGGCTGGTTTCGGGCGTCGCGCACGCGCAAGACGACGACCTGCTGGCGCCGCTGGTGCCGCCGTCCAAGACCAAACCGAAGGCCAAGCCCAAGCCGAAGCCCAAGGTGAAGCAGACCAAGAAGCCTCAGAAGGGCCCCGACCTGGTGGTGCCGCTCGAGCCCGCGAAGACCGAGCTGGTCCTGAAGCTGGGCGCCGGCACGAAGGGCGCGCGGTTCTACTTGGACGGCGAGGAGCTCTCGTCCAAAGGCAGCATCGAGGTCGAGCCAGGGGAGCACACGGTGACGGCGCGCCGGCTCGGCTTCGCCGACTTCTCGCGCACCCTCACCGTGCGGGAGGGCAGGTCGGTCGAGCTGCCGGTCGCGCTCGAGCCGGTGGCGGCGGTGGTGCGCGTCGGCGACGAGCAGCCCGGCGTGGAGGTGCGCTGGGAGGGGAGGGTGGTGGGCATCGCCCCGATGGACGACCTGCTCCTGCCGCCGGGGACGCACGAGCTCACGCTGTCGCAGAGCGGCCACCAGACGCAGGTGCTGACGCTCACGGTGAAGGCCGGTAAGGAGTACGCGCTGCCCAGCACGCTGCCCAGAGCGCACCTGGCGTCCGACCGCCCGGAGCGCGCCGAGCTGAGCCCCGCGCTCGAGCTGGAAGACCCCGGGCCGTTCGGCGTGAGCGCGCGCGAGGCGTCCACGCCGCTGTTGTCGCGCTGGTACGTCTGGGCGGGCGCGGCCGCGGTGATCGCCGGCGCCACGATTACGACCGTGGTGCTCACCTCGCAGCCGGCGAAGTTCTGGGGCCGCGACCCCAAGTACGACGCCTGCCTGAACTGCCCAGCCGCCGGCCGCTGACCTTCACGCCTCGAACAGCGCCGAGACGAACTCCTTCGGCTCGAACGGGCGCAGGTCCGACACCTTCTCGCCGATGCCCACCCAGGCCACGGGGATCTTCAGCTCGTCGCTGATGCCGATGATCACGCCGCCCTTCGCGGTGCCGTCGAGCTTGGTGAGCGCGATGGCGGTCACGCCGACCGCGTCGTGGAACTGCTTGGCCTGGGCGATGGCGTTCTGACCGTTGGTGGAGTCGACGACGAGCAGCACCTCGTGCGGCGCGCCGGGCATCGCCTTGCCGATGACGCGCTTCACCTTCTTGAGCTCCTCCATCAGCGGCGCGGCGGTGTGCAGCCGGCCGGCGGTGTCGGCGATCACCACGTCGGCGTTCGAGGCTTGGGCGCGCTTGATGGCGTCGAACACCACCGCCGCCGGGTCGGCGTCTTCCTTGCCCTTGACCAGCTCGGCGCCGGCGCGCTCGGCCCACACGTCGAGCTGCTCGGTGGCCGCGGCGCGGAAGGTGTCGCCGGCGGCCAGCACCACCTTGCGGCCGCTCGCCGTCACCTGCGCGGCGAGCTTGCCGATGGTGGTCGTCTTCCCCGAGCCGTTGACGCCCACCACCATGATGACGTGCGGCTTCTCGCCGTTCGTCCGGAGCACGTGGGGCGCGGGCAGATCGACGATGCGCTCGACCTCCTGCCGGATCACCGCTCGCAGCTGGTCGGAGCCCTTGGCGCGCGCGCGGGCCAGGTCGACCAGGTGCTGCGCGGTCCGCACGCCGATGTCGGCGGTGAAGAGCACCTCCTCGAGCTCGGCGAGCACCGACTCGTCGATCGGCTTTTCGCCGCCGAACATCTGGTTGAGGCGCGCCATGAAGCCCTGGGTGCGGGTCTTGGCGAGCCCTTGCGCGAGCGTCTTGCCCGCCTCGGCCTGCGCGCGCCGGGCCTCCTCGAGCGCTGCTTGGCGCTGGCGTTCCTCCGCCTCGGCGCGGGCGCGGGCCTCCTGCTCGGCCTTCAACCGCGCCGTCTCGAGGGCCTCGCGCTTGAGCCGCTCCTTCTCTTCGGCCTCGGCCTCCTTGCGCGCGCGGTACTCGGCCTTCTTCGCCTCCTCCGCCTTGTCTTTGAGCGCCTTCGCCTCTGCCTCGAGCCGGGCGCGCTCGGCGGCGTCCTCGGCGCGCTTGGCCTCTTCGGCGCGGGCGCGCCGCTCCGCTTGCAGCGCTTCGGCTTCGGCGTGGGCGCTCGCCGCCTCCTCGCGCTTCTTCGCCTCCAGCTCGGACGGCGCGAGCTCGACCTTCAGCTCCGGCTGCTCGGCCGGGAGCTCGGGGGTCGGCTTCTCCGCGGGCGGGGCGGGCTTGCGGCGGAGGAGCAAGACCACGACCACCAACGCGACGAGCAGCGCGGCCGCGATGGCGAGGAGCGCCGGCAGCCCCAGGCCGAAGGGGAGCGAGGGCTCGGGTGCGGGCGGCACCGGAGCTTGGACCAAAAGCGAGAAGAGCGCGTTCCAGGACGACATGGCGGCACCGCATACCTCAAGAGAGAACGTTCCGCCTATTGCTGCGGTTCGGCGCGTTCTGTAAACCGCCGCCCATGCGACGCGTATGGGGCTGTCTGATTTTGGTCTTGCTCGGCGGATGCATCGTCGAGGCGCCCGGCGGCGAGCGCGCCGCGGCCGCCGGTCGCGCCAAGGCGGTGGTGAAAGACGTCCCGCCGCTCAACGTGAACAACGGCGCGAACCTGGGCGACAAGGTGCAGATCGTGGGCGCGCAGATCGTGCCGGGCCGCGGCGTGCCGGGCGAGCGGGTGAAGATGACGCTCTTCTTCAAGGTGCTCGACGCGCTGGAGACCGACTACCAGGTGTTCGTGCACCTGGACGACGTCGACGGGCGCGGCGAGCGGCTCAACGCGGACCACCCGCCGGCCGGGGGCGCTTACCCGACCTCGCAGTGGAAGAAGGGCGAGACGGTGAAGGACGAGTTCACCATCGCCATTCCGTCGGGCGCGGCGGGGCGCGGCTACAACCTCTTCGTCGGCCTCTGGGACAGACAGACCGACGCGCGGCTCCTCTTGAAGAACCCCGATGCGGTGCGCAGCGACGGGAACAACCGCGTGTTGATCGCCCAGCTGCCGATCGCGCAGTAGAGGCGCTCGGGTGGCGCATCGTCGGTCTATGGTGCCACGGATGAGAGCGATGACCTTGCCCGTCTACGGCGCCGCGGCGCTCGCCCTGCGCGACGTCGAGGCGCCCGTTCTTGGCGACGACGACGTCCTCGTCGACGTCGTCGCTGCGTCGATCAACGCCGCCGACTGGCACATCATCCGCGGTAGGCCGTTCCCGGTCCGCTTCGCCGTCGGCCTGCGCAAGCCGAAGCTCGTCGCGCCCGGCGCGGACGTCGCCGGCCGTGTCCGCGCCGTCGGCGCCCGCGTCACCGCGCTCTCGGTCGGAGACGAGGTCTTCGCCGATCTCTCGAGCAACGGCTTCGGCGCGTTCGCAGAGCAGGTCCGCGCGCCGGCCCGTGTGTGGGTCAAGAAGCCCGCGTGTTTGTCTTTCGCCGAGGCCGCCGCCGTGCCGATGGCCGGCATGACGGCGCTCAAAGGACTGCGCGACGTGGCGGCGATCCGCGCGGGGGAGCGGGTTCTCGTCGTGGGCGCCGCGGGGGGCGTCGGTTCGTTCGCCGTGCAGATCGCCCGCGCGCTCGGCGCCGAGGTCACGGCCGCGTGCCGCAACGACAAGGCCGACGTCGTCTCGGCCCTCGGCGTCGTCGACGTCATCGACACCGGCTCTCTCGACGACACCGTCGCTCGCGGCGCGCTCGACGCCCGCTTCGACGTCGTCTTCGACTGCGCCGCGTACAGGAGCGCGTTTGCGTTTCGGCGCGTCCTGCGGCGCGGCGGCCGCCTCGTCCTCGTCGGGGGCGGGATGACGCCTCTCCTGCAGGTGGCCTTCTTGGGTCCGCTCGTCGGGCTCGCGACCGGGCGTCGGTATCAGACCTTCATTCAAACGGCCGACGCGGCGCTCCTCGCGGACGTCGTCGCGCTCATCGAAGAGAAGAACGTGCGGCCCGTCATCGACCGCGCTTTCCCGCTCGCCGAGCTGCCCGCGGCGCTGCACCACGTCGAAGCGCGCCACACGCGGGGCAAGGTCGTCATCGCCGTCGCGGATTGACGTCGCGCCGCGGTTGTCGCCGCTCTCAAGGGCCCATCGCGCGGAGGCGTTTCAACGCCGCCGGTCGGCGATGGAGGCTTTGTGGCGGCGCTGAGGGTGATGTGCTGTGCTCCGGTCATCCCGACCGATTCCCGAGAAGAATGACACCTCTGCCCGTTCTCATCTGCGCCCTCACCGTGGCCGCGAGCGCGCCTGTCCAGAAGCTCGCGATGCCCAGGCTGACGGCCCTGAACCTGGACGACAAGACGGCGAGCTTCTACGCGGAGCACCTGGCCCAGCAGCTGTCGCAACGCGGCCTGTCGGTGGTGACCGCCAAGGACCTCGAGACGTTGCTCGGCATCGAGCGGCAGAAAGAGCTCTTGGGGTGCGCGGCGGACTCCTCGAGCTGCAGCGCCGAGCTGGCCAACGCGCTCGGCGTCGACGGCGTGGTGGTGGCCGACCTGGCGAAGCTCGGCACGACGTACCAGCTCAACGTGAAGGTGCTCTCCGCCATCGACGGCCGGCGGCTCGCGTCGAGCTCGGCCCGGGTCGGATCGGAAGAGATGCTGCTGCCGCAGCTCGACGCGACGGCGAAGGAGATCGCCCAGCAGCTTGGCGGCCGCGGCCAGGAGGGCTCGCTGCTCAAGCCAGTGGCGTGGGGAACGGTCGGGCTCGGGGCCGTCCTGGCCGCCACCGGGACGGCCCTGCTCTTCAACGCGAAGGCGCGACACGACGCGCTGACCTCTCCGACCGAATCGCCCACCGATGCGCCGACGGCCAGCCGGCTGGCGTCAGAGGGGCAGACGTTTCAGACCTTCGGCATCGCCGGGGTCGCGGTGGGCGTGGCCGCGGTGGCGGGCGGCACGGCGGCGCTGCTCCTGTCCGGCTCGAAGGCGCAGGTCGCGTTCGTGCCTCAACCCGGCGGCATGGCGGTCGGCATCGCGGGAGCGTTTCCATGAGAGGCGCGCCCGTCGCCGTCGGGCTCATCGGTCTCTTCCTCCTCTCCGGGTGCTGGAACTTCGCGGAGGATCTCCAGAGCTGCCAGCGGTTGGGGCGGTGTGGAGCGGAGCTGGTCGATGCGGGCTCGAGCGGCCCGCGCGTCTTCGAGGAGCAGCACCGAGAGACGCAGGTCGACCTCAACACCATCTGGGGGCCTTCCGAGGAAGAGGTCTACGTCGTCGGGGGGAAGGCGAGGTTCCTCCGGCGGGGCAGCGGCGGCGGCTTCTCGAGCGTCGTGCCCTTCCCGAGCTCGGAACATCTGTACGGCTTGTTCGGCCGCGCCAACGGCGAGCTGTACGTGTCCGGGACGCAAGGCTTCCTCGCCCGCTTCGATGGGACGGGCTGGGTGAGCGAAGGGCCCAGCGGCAACGAGCTCTACGCCGTGACCGGGGCGCCGCAGCCCGGCGGCGAGCTGTACGCTGTCGGCGAGCGGAGCGCGGCGCTCGGGACCGGGGTCATCTTCCGCCGCGCCGGCGGCGGCTGGGTGGAAGACCACACCACGACCGCGGGCAAGCTGCTCGGCGTGTGGCATGACGGCAACCAAGCGTGGGCCGTGGGGGAGAACGGCATCATCCTTCGGCGGAGCGCAGGTGTCTGGGCCCCCGTGCCTGGGGCCGGCAGCACGGTGCTCATCGACGTTTGGGGGGCCGCGGCCGACGACGTTTGGGCGGTCGGCATGGACGGCAAAGTCTTGCATTGGAACGGCACGCAGTGGTCGTTGAGCAACACCGGGACCGCCGCGCACCTTCGGGGCGTCTCAGGCTCCGGCCCGAGCGATGTCTGGGTCGTGGGCGACGCCGGCCTGGTGATGCAGTGGGACGGGCAGCAATGGCGCGTGCACCCGACGCAGATCAGCGAGACGCTCTATGGCGTCTGGGTGAGCCCCGCCGGAGCAGTCTGGGCGGTGGGCAGCGCCGGCGGCATCTACCGCGCGCTTGCGCCTTGAGGGCGCCTCGAAGATTGAAACCTCAAGGGAATTTGTTGTCTCTCGGTCCCAACTGGCATTTACACCGAAACGTACGTAGCTTTCGAAATGTACAAAACGTACGGGAGGCTTCCATGGTGGAACTGAGCACCACCGCCGCGCGAGAGGACTTCTCGGAGGTCATCAACCGCGCCGCCTATGGCAAGGAACGTGTCGTGCTGACCCGTCGAGGCAAGAAGCTCGTGGCGGTCATCCCGGTCGAAGATCTGGAGAAGCTCGAAGCGCTCGAGGACGAGCTCGATATCGCTGCCGCGGAGAAAGCAGAGAAGCGGGCCAAGGCGAAGGGCGAGAAGCCCGTCGCCTGGGCGAAGGCGAAGAAGGCGCTAGGACTCTAGTCTCCAGTGGCTTACGCCATCGAAATCCTCCCGGAGGCGCAGCGCACGCTTTCGAAGCTCTCGAAGGACATCGCTCGCCGCATCGCGAAAGCAATCGACAAGCTCGCGAACGAGCCGCGGCCTTCTGGAGCGAAAGCGCTCCAAGGAGGCGAGAAAGGTTACACGCGCATTCGCGTGGGCGAGTACCGAATCATCTACAGCGTCGACGACGGCAAGCTCCTGGTGCTCATCATCCGCATCGGGCACCGTCGTGAGGTCTATCGATGAGGCCTGCTGGGCAAGCCTTTCGGCTGGAGCTGCGGCACGCCCGCACATCCGGAGCCGGCGGCGCACCTGTGCGCAGGTCTTTATTTCCCACCACGCACTCCCAGTAAGCTCGCCGGCATGCCCTTACTGATCGTGGCGCTGCTCGCGATGGGCGCAGCGCCTCGGCCTGGGACGCGCCCTACGCCCGCACCTCGCTCAGCGCCCCAGCCTGCGGTCGCGCCTGTCGCCGCCCCCGCGCCGGCTCCGGAGCCTCCCAAGCCTGCGTCCAACTTCCATCAGCCCATTCGGTTGGCCATGCCGGCGATGACGGGCCCCAACCTGTCGGACCCGGAGCGCGAGTTCTTCGCCGAGCACCTGGCCAACCAGCTCGCAGGCCGGGGGCTGCAGGTGACGACGTCGAAGCAGATGGCCACGCTCATCGGGCTCGAGCGGCAAAAGCAGCTGCTCGGATGCTCCGAAGACGGCACCTCGTGCCTGACCGAGTTGGCCAACGCGCTCGGCGTCGACGCCGTGCTCAGCGGCGAGATTGGCCGCATCGACGGCGGTGAGCTCCAGGCCAACCTCAAGGTCGTCCGGTCGAGCGACGGCCAGCTCCTCGCCTCCACGTCGTTCCGCGCCTCGAGCTCGGCCGACGCGCTCGACCGGCTCACCTGGGCGGCGCGGTCGCTGAGCGAGGCGCTCTCGCAGAAGCTCAAGCGCTACCTGCCGCCGCCCTCGGCCGAGGTGATGGCGAGCGAGGAGGAGGCGACGCGGCCGATGCGGCGCCGCGCGTGGATTCCCGCCGCGACCTCGGGGGCGCTCCTCGCGGGCGCGGGGGTGCTCTACTACCTGTCGACGCAGCGCTACCAGTCGCTCGCCGCCGACCAGGGCACGCTCTACGACTCCGACGCGCGCCGGCTGCGCGACGAAGGCACCCAGCTGCAGTTCTTCTCGGGCGTCGCGGCCGGCGCCGCCACCGCCGCGCTCGCCACCGCGGCGACCTTCTACTTCTGGCGCACCGAGCCGGACGAGGTGCGCCTCGCCTTCTCCGCGGGCCCCAACGGCGCGGCCTTCGCCCTGACCGGGGTGTTCCGATGAGCGCGCCCCGCCTGCTGGCGCTCGCCGCCCTTGCGTCGCTCCTCGCCTGCCAGGACTTCCAGAAGCAGTACGAGTCGTGCTTCGAGCGCGGCACCTGCCTGGCAGATGGCCAGAAGCGGCTCGGGCCGCTCGACCCCGCCACCTCCGTCATCGAGCTCGACCGCTCCACCGGCGTCACCGCCGACGGTGTCGACGCGGTGGTGGTCACGGTCACGCTCAAGGACGCCGACGGCAACGGCCTGCCCAACCTCAAAGTCACGCTCCAGGCGACGGGAGAGGAGAACGCCCTGGTGCAGCCGGAGCCGACCGACGGCGCGGGGCGCGCGGTGGGCCGCTTGTCGAGCACGGTGGCCCAGGCCAAGACGCTCAAGGCCTCGGCGGTGTCGGCCGCGGGCGCGACGGTCGAGCTCGCGCCGGTCACGGTGCGCTTCGATGCGGGGCCGACCACCCAGCTCGCCTTCCACGCCGTCCCGCCGTCGGGGAGCGTCGGCCAGCCGCTCGCGCCG
>CAZEDU010000160.1:0-9653 GCA_964511185.1 uncultured Myxococcaceae bacterium
GCAATTCCGAGAAAGGTACCGGTCTTTCGTTCAAGCGTTCAGGCAAGCATCGGTGCGATGGCGTTCTGGGATCGCCGATGCAGGATTTCCGGTCAATGCATTCAAGCCGGGGGTTCCACCAAAGTTGGTTCTCCTAGGAATCGTGTGACACTTCCTCCCGACACTTCCTCCCCCCCTCCCCCCCTCCCCACTTCCTCCTATCGTGGACGCGGCCGCAGCAACGCGTGCCTTACCGCGGCTCGAATCGGAGCGGGTACCTCCTCACCCGGGATGCTGCGGCACAGCGAAACGGTCCGCTTGAGCGACTCACAAGCGGCAGTGCACTTCGAGCAACGCGCCAAGTGGTCTTCAATGCGCTGGCAGGTAGCCTGATCGATATCGTCAGCGGCGAAGTTGGCCAGCTCTTGTGCCAGCTCGCCACACTCCACGGTTGTTCCTGTGGGCTGCAACAGCGCCGTCAGGTTCTTTCGCAGCTCGAGCCGCGCACGGTGCAGGCGCGTCTTCAAGTTCGCCACCTCGACGCCCAACACCTTGGAAGCCTCTTCCGCGGTGAGCCCCTCGACATCGCGAAGGACCAACGCCTCCCTGTGCGCGGGCGGTAGCGCGAGAATCGCAGCCTCAAGCACCTCCCCCAATTGCCGCGCGTGCGCCAAGTCCTCAGGGCTCAGCGCACCAGAGACGACCGACAGCGCCTCATCCTCTTCCACCGAAGCAAGCGAGTCAGGCTCATCGACCCTCCGACGGCGCACCTTGCTGCAGAAACTACGAGCGATCTGGTACAGCCATGTCGACAGCTTCGCTTCCCCTCGAAAGTCACCGAGCTGTTGAAAGGCGGTGAGCAGCGTCTGCTGCAACACTTCCTTCGCGGCGTCTTCCGAGCCACACATGCGAAGCCCGAATCGGTAGAGGCGCCGCTCGTAGCGCGCCAGAAGCGCATCCACTGCATGCGGGTCGCCATGCTTGGCGCGCTCGAGCAGCTCTCGTTCTGCGATGGCCATGAAGAGTTGTTTCCTCAAGCCACCCACTTCATCAAGCCAAACGTCACGGCGCCAATGAACACTGTCGCGATTCCGGTCACGTACAGCGGCTTGACTCCCGCCGCGCGCACCTTGGCCCATGTCAGATCCAACCCCAACCCGGCCATAGCGACGGCGAGCAGGACGGTGTCCGCCTTGACCAGCCAGTCGAGCAACCACATTGGCAAGACGCCGAGCGAGCGAAGGGCCGCGGTTGTGATGAACACCCAAATGAACCACGGCACGAGCGGCACCTTGTCCCTGGAGCGCCGGGCTTCTTCCCGCATCAGCAGCGCGAGCAGCACGGTCATCGGGGCGAGCGTCAACACGCGGCCGAGCTTCACCACCGTGGCGAGCTCGGCCGCGCCGGTGAAACCGGTCGCGCTCTGGAAACTGAACGCCGCGCCCACCACCTGCGCCACCTCGTGAATCGACGCGCCCGCCCACAGGCTGAACTGCGGCGCGGTGAGACCGAGCACGACGCCAAGCACTGGGTACAACAGCATCGACAACGTGCCGTACAGCGTGATGGCGCCGACCCCAACCGCGGTGTGCTCCTCGCGCGCGTTCACCACGCCGGACACGGCGACGACGGCCGCCGCACCGCAAATCGAAGTGCCCGCCGCGAGCAGCACCGCCAGTGGGCGCGACAGTCCCCATTGGCTGCCCAGCCAAACCGTGAACGCGAAGGTGGCGATCACCGCGATGAGGAGCACGCCTACGCCCGTCGCACCGACGTCCAAGACCTGCGCGAACGCGAGGCGAAGACCGAGCAATCCGACTGCAAGCCGCAACAGGTGCTTCCCCGAGAACGCGATGCCGGGTGTAAGCCGCTTCGGCAACCGCACCAAGTTCGCGATGAGCGCACCCAAGAGGACCGCCCCAATGAGTGGGCTGATCAAGGGCGTCTGCATCGATAGAAAATATGCCGCAACCCCGACGGCCCCCGCCAAGCCGGCCCCCGGTAGAATTGGTGCCAGACGGCCCAGTCAGCGCTCCTGCAATGGAATCTTGAGAAAACGTTTGCCGCGCACCATCGGAGGCAACCGCCCGGCGTCGATGTTCACCTGAATCGAGGGATAGAGCAGCTTCGGCGGCGCGAGGGTGCGGTCACGCGCGGTGCGCATCTCCACGAACTCCTCGCGGGACATGCCCTCGCGCAGTTGCGCGTTCTTTTGCCGGCTGCTCGCGATGGTGGTTGACGCCTTCCACCCGCGGGTCTCCGGTGGATAGTCATGCCCCGGGAAGACGCGGGTGTGCGGGGGCAGCGTCCAAAGGCGCTGCGTCACCGAGTCGTAGAGTTGACCCGCGTCGCCGCCGGGGAAATCACAGCGCCCGACCCCGTTGTCGTCGAGGCACAGCGTGTCGCCGGTGAAGACCGCGTCCTCGATGAAAAAACTGGAGCAGGCCGGCGTGTGGCCTGGCGTGGGAATCACCCGAAAACGGAGGCTGCCCGCCTCGAAGATCTCGTCGTCACGCAGCAAGCGATCGAACTGGCTCCCGTCGACAGGGAGCGTGTCCTGCAGGTCGAACACTTCACGAAAGGTCGACTGCACCAAACGGATGCGCTCGTGCACTCCGATGAGGGCGCCGAACTTTTCTTTCAGCCACTGCGAGCCGGAGAGGTGATCCGCGTGTGCATGGGTCTCGAGCACCCAACGCAACCGGAGTTTCTTCGCCTCCAGCAAGCTTGCCACCCGCTCGACCGACTCTCGCCACACCACGCCGCCGGCAGGGTCGAAGTCCAGCACCGGATCGATCGCCACCGCGTCGAGGGTGCTCGGGTCGTAGACAACATAGGTCAGCGTCGACGTCCGCTCGTCATAGAGGGGCTCTACATTCATGGGGCACCACCGGCGTTCCAGCGCGACATCGCCCCTAAGTCGTGAACCTTGGAGAAGCCTGCCTGCTTCAGCATCGACTTGGCGCGTGCGCTGCGTGCGCCGCTTCGGCAATAGACGACCACATCCCGGTCCTTCGATGCGGCGAGCTCATCAAGCCGCCGGTCGAGCTCCTGCACCGGAATGTTCACCGCGCCGAAGATGTGCCCGTCGGCGAACTCCTGAACGGTCCGCACGTCAAGCAGCAGGGCGCCCTTCTCTTGTATCAGCTGGTTGGCCTTCGCCCCGTCCACGTCGCTTCGATTCATCATCGCCACGGCACCGAGCGCGAGCAGCAGCACCGGAAGCGCCCAGCTGAAGAGTGTCTTGATAGTGGGGGGCATGGTCGTCTCCTCACAGGAGGTATGAGCCCTTGCCACAAGAGATGGATTCAGTGGGCGGCAAAGCACACCCGACTCGAGAGCGCCCGCCCGTGAGGTGTCCCCGTGAGGTGTCCCCCGTGAGGTGTCAGACGATTCTTTTTCCCTTTTTATTTTAAGGGGTTGCCTATTTAGAGACGAGCAAAAGCTGGAGCAACGCTCCAAACCGAAGGAGCGAGTTGAAGCCCAAGAACTCATCTCGTACCCGTTGCTGTCCCGCCACCCCCAGCCGACGGGCGAGCTCGGCATCGGAGAGCAGCCGGAGCAAGGCGTTCGCGAACGCCACCGGGTCGCGCGGGTCGGCGAGAAGCAGCCCCTGCTTGCCGTCCTCTATCTGGTCCTGAATACCGCCCACCGCGCTCGCGACGACCGGCCGCCCCTTCCACATCGCCTCGGTGACGGTGAGGCCAAACCCCTCGTGCAGGCTCTTCTGCACGATGATCGCCGCATGCCGCTGCAGGGCGTTGACGATGGCGCCGTTCTCCTCGAGGTCGGTCATCGGCAGGTTGACCAACGAGACGCGCCGCCGCTCGTGGTGTGGCAGCGCGCGCCACGCAGTGAGCACCTCGTTGAACACCTCGGCGCCTTCAGGGTCATCGGCCACCGCGTGCACGGTGGGGCCCGCCAAAACCAAGTGCGCCTCGCGAAACGCGAGCTGGGTCGAGCCAACCGCGAAGCCGTGGAGCACCCCGAGCGGATCCTTCAGACGATCCCACCGGGACACCTGCACCACCAACGGCACCTCCGGCGAGGACGCCGGCCCGAGCCGGATGATGTCCGCGGAGCGATCCACCCGGCCGGGCGACTCATCCTGGCGGCGGAAGACGAGCCGGGCGGGGTCCGCGGCGCCCTCGAGAATGCCGACGTGCCTGAGGATGGCGAGCACCGTCTCGTCTGGGAGCGGCTGATTCTTCGGCGAGAACGGGTCGAGGCTCGGCGGAATGATCTGCACCCGCCGCCCGCCGAGCGCCTCGGGCACGAACGCCCTCCGCGTGAAGATCAGCGCCAACGCGGGCTCGAGGTACGGAATCAGGAAGCGCCACGCGTCGCGCACGCTCGGCGTCCAGTGGTCGTGTCCAATGTGGCAGCGCCAAATGACGTGCGCGCCGAGCTTCGCCAGGTGCGGCACCAAGCCAACCGTCTGAGGGTCGTGCAGCAGCACCACGTCACCGGCGCGAACGAGCGACGCGAGCTCGCATGCGTTCTGGAACAGCACCGTCTCGTACAAATCCCGGTCGGCTGGAGAGATGGGCTCGCTCTCGACGCCATGAAGCGCGTTGTGAATACGCTTGGTGAGCGCGAAGAACTCGGGCGGTCCTTCGATGACCATCCACTGCGCATCAAGGCCGGCCCCGCGCATGTAGCTGAGCATCGAGTGGAGCAGCTCGGCCACCCCGCCCCCCGCCGCTGTCGAGTTCACCGACCAGACGACACGCCCGTCGAGGCGCCTTCGCACCTCCGCCGCGAGGCGGAGCCCCTCCTCCATGTGCTCGGGCGAGACGAACTCCCGCCACCGCTCGAGCGGATGAACCCCGACTGGCACGTGCTTCAGGCCCACGGAGAGAAGCTAAGGCGCGTCTCGCCGGCGACCAGCCGCCCGCGCCCGAACTGTCCACTGCAGCCGCCCGCCCCAAACGCGTCACCGCAGCTGACGGAGGGCGGCCTGCAGCGGCATCGCGTCATTCAAGTGTGCCTGCACGGCGGCGCGCATCTGGTCGAGCTCGGCGATGAGCTGGCCGTTCTGCGCCGTTCGCGCGAACAGGCTCTCGAGCAAGAAGAGGGTCTTGCCATGCATCGCCACCTGCAAGTCCACGTACGCGACGTCGAACGGCGCTCCAGTCAACGAGGAGAGCACCGCGGAGCCCAGCAGCGCGTCCTCGGTGACGTTGATGCTGAGCGGGCTCTCCTCGGGCAGCACCCCTTCGCTCCGGAGCAGCGCCGACAGCCGCTCGTTGGCGGCCATGTGCTCGTCCACCATCTTCTCGGCGTACTGCCGCACCGTGACGTCCGTCGCCTTCGAGAGGGCGAGGTTCCCCGCGGCGATCTCGGCGTCGTTCACCAACCGCAGCACCCTCAAGATGCGCGGGTCGCTCATCATCACGAGCTGCTCGCCCGTCGCGGCCAGAGTGTTGCCACCTGGCACGTTCGTGCTCCCGGCGCCGCCGGACGAGACGCTGTCGCTGCCGCGCTCGGGCGTCGCCACGGTGCCGTCGGTGTCATCCGCGCCGCTGGTGCAACCCGCCAGCAGCACAACGAGGGCACACGCCAGCATGCGACGCATCTGCGCGACTCCTTGGAGGAAGAGCCGCGAAGATGGAAGGCGCGCCCGCGGTGCGCCATTGGACCGCGAATCCGTCCGATTGACCGGCCCTCGTCAGAGCGGCCGTCAGTCGCCTTGCAGCTCCTTCACCATCGCCTCGAGCTCTGAAATCCACTTCGTCTTCGCTTCGAGCTCGGACTTCAGCCGCTCAACCTCGGCCTCCTTCGCGCGGAGCTGGGTCTGCAGATCGCCGAGCTCCATCAAGAGCCCCTTCACCTGCACCATCAGGCGCGCCCCCTCCGGCACCACCACCGACTCGGGGCCGGCGCCGGGCGCCGACGTCGCGGCAACGCCAGGCACCTCGAGCTGCGCCAACAAGGCGTCGAGGTACGCGCGCTGCTCGGGCGTCAACGCCTCGAACGCGATGCCCATGCCTGGCGAGTTGCCCTTCGCTTCCCGCGCGCCGATCGCCGCCACCACCTTGCCCGAGAAGAGCGCCGACTTCTTGCTGCCGGCGCGGGTGATCTCGAGCGCCACCAGGCTGCCCACCGCCATCGGCTCGTGGGTGCGGACGAACACGCCGCCCATCGAGATGTTCTCGATGGCCAGCCCCAGCTCGATGAGCTGGTCGCGCTTCAAGTGGCCAGAGACGCCGCTCGCCTTGATGCGGGTGTGCCGCCGTCGGTTGCTCGCCATGCGCCGATGTTACCGCCTAAACGGGTCGACTCTCATTTTCGCTCTCGTACTGCTTGAGCTTTCGGTACAGGGTGGCGACGCCGATGCCGAGCTCGTTGGCGGCCTTGGCGCGGTTGCCGTCGTTCTGGGCCAACACCGCCAGGATGTACTCCCGCTCGACGTCCTCCAACGACCGGCGCGCGGTGGGGTCGAACGCGTGCGGGGGCGCGTCGCGAATCTCCTCCGGCAGGTCCTCCACGTCGATGCGCTCGCCCGCCGAGAGCGCCACCGCGCGCTCCACCGCGTTCTCGAGCTCGCGGACGTTGCCGGGCCACCGGTAGCGCAGCAGCTGATCGGCCGCGCGCGAGGTGAAGCCCACCATGTCGCGCGAGAGCCTGCGCGCCGTCTGGCTCAAGAACAGCCGCGCCAGCGGCAACACGTCCTCCTTGCGCTCCCGCAAGGGCGGCACCTTCAGCTCGATGACGCGCAGCCGGTAGTACAGGTCCTGCCGAAAACGACCCTCGTTCACCTCGTCGGTCAGCTGGCGGTTGGTCGCGGCGATGACGCGCACGTCGACCTTGCGGCTCTGGTTCTCGCCGACCCGCCGCACCTCCCGCTCCTGCAGCACGCGCAGGAGCTTCGCCTGCATCGGCGCGGGCACCTCGCCCACTTCGTCGAGGAAGAGCGTGCCCCCCTGCGCCGCCTCGAACAGCCCGGGGCGGTCTTGCGACGCTCCCGTGAACGCCCCGCGCGCGTGGCCGAACAGCTCGCTCTCGAGCAAGCCCTCCGCGACCGCCGCGCAGTTCACCGCCACGAACGGCCCCGCGACGCGCGCCGATTCGTCGTGAATCAGCCGCGCGATCCGCTCCTTGCCCGCTCCGCTGGGGCCGGTCACCAGCACGGTGCTGTCGACCCGCGCCGCCCGCCGGGTCAGCTCGAGCACCTGCCGCATCACCGGGCTCTTCGCCACCACGCCCGATGGGTCGTCGCTCTCCGCCTCCGAGCGCTTCAACGCCTGCCGCTTCACCCGCAAGCGGTTCTCGGTGCGCTTGAGCTCGGTCGCGACGCGCTCCAACGCCGCTTGCAGGCAGTCCCCTTCGAAGAAGGGAAGGTGCGGCGCGATCGCCTCGCCCCAGTCTTCCTTCCCTTTGCCCACCATCTGGCAGACCGCGTCCCCTTTGCCGACGCACTTCTCCTCGATGCAGTAGATGGGCTTGCCGTTCACCCGCGACAGGTAGCCGCTCGCGAACCCGCACAACGTCCAGCACACCGGCTCGTCGGAGCGGCCCAGGTGCAGAAGATGCTGCTCGGCCTCGTACGAGTCCCTCCAGATCGACTCGGCGAACGGCACCTTCGGGTCGCCCGGCTCGCGCGGCACGGGCTCCACCACCACCACCCCTTGCAGCGTGTGGAGCCTCCCGCCCGCCACCTTCCATTCGCGCTCGCTGTCCCAAGGGAACTCCTCGCGCAGCGACTCGGCGGTGCGCAGGCCGTGGGCGACCCCGAAGCGGGTGAGCACGCCGCGCGCCCCGGCGACGCCCAGCGTCTGGATGAGCGACTGCCGCAAGAGCCCCAGCGCAAGGGTGTCGAGGAGCAGCACCCGGTGCCCGCCGAAGCGAATCACCCCGCCCTTGGGGTCGAAATCGAGCAGCTCACGCAGATCGAGGTCGGCCGGCCTCATCGACTCTCCTTTTGAAACGAAAGAACTATCAAAAAGATAACGGCTTTGGACATGGGCATGAACTTCGCCTTGCAGTACAGGAGGTTGTCGTTAGTTAAGCGCGAGCCTTTGCGTTCGCATCGAAGGCTTCCACCGTGTTCTGAAAAACGAAAGGTAAGGAACCCCATGAAGCGTCTCGTTCAAGCAGCCCTGGTCGTCTCGCTCGCCCTCCCCGCCGCGGCCTTCGCCGCCCCTCATGAGATCGACTCGGCGCACACCGCCGCGCACTTCACCGTGCGGCACATGATGGTCGCGAACGTGCGCGGCCAGATGGGCCCGGTCACGGGCACCGTCAACCTCGACGAGAAGGACCTCACCAAGTCGAAGGTGGACGTGAAGGTCGACGCCACCCGCATCAACACCCAGAACGAGAAGCGCGACGGCCACCTCAAGTCGCCTGACTTCCTCGACGTCGCCAAGCACCCGGCGCTCACCTTCAAGTCGAAGAAGATCGAGAAGGTCGGCGACAACAAGTTCAAGGTGACCGGCGACCTGACCATTCGAAACGTGACCAAGGAGGTCGCGCTCGACACCGAGCTCACCCCCGAGGTGAAGGACATGCAGAAGCGCACCGTGCGCGGCGTCATCGCCACCACGCAGATCAACCGCAAGGACTTCGGCCTGGTGTGGAACATGCCGGTCGAGGGCGGCGGCGTGCTCGTCGGTGACGACGTGAAGATCGAGATCGACGCCGAGCTGGTGAAGTCCGACGGCAAGAAGAGCTAACGCCGCAGGCTCAACCGCAGACTCCAACCGGGGACGGTCCCAAAGGGGACTGTCCCCTTTTTATTCTCCCCCCACCCGCAGCAGCTCGAGCGGCTCTCGCAGCACCGCCCGGGCCCCGTGCTCGACGAGCTCTCGCACCTCGCGAAAGCCCCAGCTCACCCCGACCGGAAACATCCCGGCGGCGGCGGCCGTCTGCATGTCGATCTTCGTGTCGCCCACGAACGCGGCGCGCCCAGGCGCCACGCCCAACTCCCGCGCGATGGCGAGCGCCGCGGTCGGGTCGGGCTTTCTGGGCACCCCGTCGCGCGTGCCGCGCACCCGCGCGAACGGCACGCCGGGCAACGCACCGCGTACCACCTTGCGGACGAAGTCTTCTCGCTTGTTGCTCAACACCGCGAGCGGCACCGACCGCTCACCCAGCTCGCCCAGGAGCGCGGGGATCTGCGGATAGGGCCTGGTCGTGTCGAGGTGGTGCATGGCGTGGTGTGCCCGGTAAGCGGTGATCAGCGAGGCGACGAGCGCGCGGCCCTCTCCCGCCTGCGCGCGGCCCGGCGGCAGCGCGCGCTCGATCAGCACCTCCAGGCCCTCTCCGATGAGGTCGTTGAACGCGCCGAGCGGGTGCGTCGGCAATCCGTGCGCGGCCAACGCGTGGTTCACCGACGCGGCGATGTCGGCCAGCGAGTCGACGAGCGTGCCGTCCAAGTCGAAGACGACGAGCTTGAAAGGAAAGGACCGGGAGCCGCTCACGGTGGCCGTCTACCATGGGGCGGCGCCCTGCTGCCCTTTAGAGTGCATCTCATAACCCCCGACAGAGCCCGAAGGCAGAGGCGCGAGCAGATCGAGGAAGGCGGAGCCGGTAGTCCCCCGAGGGACGGCGGCGATGCCTGACGACGAGATGCGACGCGGATCGGCCTTCCGGCGACCGAGCGGGGTTGTGAGATGCGCTCTAGTCCGACCTGATCACATCCGAGAGGGACCTCGCGGGAGCCTTCGGGG
>CAZEDU010000161.1:0-9616 GCA_964511185.1 uncultured Myxococcaceae bacterium
CGGCCGATCACGAAGCGGTCCTTGGCGATCTTGTCGAGCTCGCCGCCCTCGGCCATCAGGTAGAGGCTGCCGCCCTCCCCGCCCGCCTCGTCGGCGCCGGCCCCTTCGTCGACGTCCATGCCGCCCATGTCTTCGTCGGCATTGATGTCGTCGGCGCGGTTGTTCTTGCCCTTGATGAGCCGCTCCAGCTCGGCGGCGGTCTCGAGCACGCGCTCCTCGACCTCCCGACGAACCGGATCATCCTCGAGCTTCGCGGCGGGCCGCTCTTCCGAGAGCCTCGGGCGCGGCTCGTCACGCGCCCCCTTGCTGGAAACCGGCGACAACACGGGCGGAGCAGCAGGCCTCGACCCGGTCGCGGAGCGCACGCCGTTCGACGGGCCGCGGCCGCCGTCCAAGAAACCGTTGAGGCGCGCGAACATGAACATCGCTTGGTTGATGAGTCCGTCGCGGTCGGTCCCCATCGAGGTCGCCATCTCTTCGAAGGCATCCCAAATGTGGTCGGCAATCGCGACTTTGCGCGCAGGTCGGGAGCTCTGTTCCATCATGTTCTATGAGAGCAAAACGTAAGGGGCGGGACAAAAAAAATAACAGTAAGGCGGAACGAACACCAAGCTAGCGATAGCACCGAATCTCGCGAGATCGTTCGGTGCGCCGCACGATCGCCGGCTCGAACTCCACTAAACCATTCGCCGACGGGTAAGCCACAAACGCAGACTGTAGGACCCCATCGTGCACCACCGAGCTGGGCAAAGACAACGAACAGCCGACCGAGCCTCCCTCGAAGGGGACTTGGAAGAGCACGAGCTGGTCGTCGAGCACGAAGGTGAACCGACCGTCGCGCACCACGGCCGGGTCGAGCGGTCCCATCCGAAACGCCAGCTGGGGTGACGCGGCGCTGCCCACGCCAGGGGCCTCCGGCCTTCGCCAGGAGACCCCCTGGAACGCGAAGTCCTGGTTCGGGCCGATCCGCCCCATGTAACCTGTTGTCCCACCCGTCACGACGAACGGCTGCGCGCCGGCCGCGCGGAGCTCGAACCCATTCCAACCGGCGCAGTCGGCCGGCAGCGCGGAAGCTTCGACCGTGGAGCTCGTCACCGCGGCGACGGCGATCTCGCCGCCACACGGCACGCCGTCTCTGAACAGCTGCACCGCGTCCTCCACTTGGACACGGCCCAGAAGGTCGGGCGGCGTCGGGAAGCTCGGCCCGGCCGGGGGCGAGGCCGGCTGCTGCCGCGGGCCCAGCAGGCCCTGGTAGATCACCGTGACCGTCTCGTCGCGCACCTTGCCATCGGTGAGCGCGGCGATCGTCGGTCCGCCGCCGACGCCCTCTTGCTCCGCGCCTTCGGGCGCGTCTTCGGTCGGCGGCGCTCGATAGATCGCCTCGCTGCTGCTGGGACCCGCAGGGTCGAGGTCGATGTCGCGCATCGCGGCGGCGTCGAAGAACGCGATGTCTCCATTCGACAGCGTCGCGATGCCGAGCACGGCGAGCGGGATCGGCTCGGGCTCGCCCAGCGCGACGGTGCCGCGATCGCTGGTGACGATGGCCTGCGACACCGCGGGCAGGTCGAGCAGCGCGCCCGGAGAGACGGTGAAGCCGCGCGGCAGCGCGCCGCCAAAGCGAATCGGGAGCATCGGCTGGCCGGTGATGTCGACCGCGATGGAGTTGGTGGGAACGTCGAGCGCGAGGATGCCCGCGCACGCCGCGCTCCCGCAGGCCTCTTCGTCGAGCACCGCGAAGAGGCGGTCGCCCGCCGTGACGCCCACCGCCGTCGGGTGGGTGGCGAGCGCGCGCACCGGGCCGGGAAACGCCAGCGCCGTCGTCGCCCGCGTCGCCTCGTCCACGAGCAGCGTTCGCCCTGCCCGCCCGGCCTGCGCGCGCGTGGCGACCACCAGCCGGCCATTCGGGATGGGGAGCAAGGCCGCCACGGACTCGTCGGTGAACGTGCCGATCACCACCGCCCGCTGCTGCACCTGATCCACGGTCTGGGCGAGCAGCGCCTGAGGCGGCGGCAGAACGACCGACCAGAGCGTCGATGAGCGCCCGTCGAAGGTCGAGTAGTACAAGGTCGAGTCACCGCCCGGCGCCTTCGCCGCGCGGCCGGCGATCGTCGTCACCGACTGCGCCGTGGGCAGCCGCATCACCTCGACCAGCTGGCCCGGACCGAGCGCGCTCGCCTTGAGGGCCTCGCCCGTGGGCTCGCCGTCTCCACGCTCGGCGCCGACGATCGAGATGAGCGGCGCGCCGCTGCTCATCACGTACACGTACGGCCCGCTGACCTCGAGGCCCAGCGGGACGACCGAGCCATCCTCGTTGACGCGATCGCGGTACTCCACGTCACGCGCGAGCGCGAGCGGCCGGTCGAGCACCGGGATCGACAGCGGCTCGAGCGGGTTGGGCGCGCGAACGAAGCCGGGCACCTCGGGCGTCGTATCGAGCACGCGCAGCTCGTTCCTGTCGGCCGAGGTGACGAAGATGAGCGTTCCCACCTGCACCAAGTCGTGGGTGCCGCTGATGCGCGCGGCCGGCTCCACTTCCTGTTGCGAGCAGGCCACCAACAAGAGCGGCGCGACGATCGCGATGGCCGCGTTTCGCACCCGAGTCATGGCTCGACTCCTTCACACGACGGATCCTCCGCCTTCACCAGGCAGGTCTGCGGGCGGCCGAGGTGCGCCACCACGCGCGCGGTCTGCGGGCGGGACAGGTCGGGGATGTCCACCACCGCCACGCGGCCATCGCCGAAGTTGCTCACGTACATGCGGGCGGCGGGGGTGCCCGCGTTGTCGCGCAGATCCACGGCGAGGTCGAACGGCTGAGCGCCCACCCCGTTGATCTGCGCGGCCAGGTTTCCGGTGTCGTCGTCGTAGAGCGTCACCACGCCCGCGGTCGACGAGGTGATCGCCACCAGGTTGCCCTGGCCAGGCCGCGCGATGAGCTTCAACGCGTTCGACCCTTCCGGCAGCGGCACGCTGCGGACCACCGAGAGCTGCGGCGCCTCGGTCGTGCTCCCGCCGAGGGAGATCACCAGCAAGGTGTCGGGGAACCGGCCGATGACGTACAGCCGCGACTCGTCGGGAGAGAGCGCGACGCCGCGCGCCTCGCGCACGTGGAAGAGCGCCTCCAACGTGGGATCCAGCACGCGGCCGTCGTTCACGTCGATGAGACGCACCAGCGATCCGAACGGATCTCGAAAGCGCCCGGACACGAAAGCGTACCGCCGGCCGATCACCACGCCGTGGGTGGCGCCGCCACCCAGCTCGATGAAGCTCGCCGGCGTGACCTCGGGGCTCGCGGCGTCCACCCGCACGACGAACGTGTGGGGGTCTTTCCTGCTGCGCGGCGGCGAGTCGGCCGACACCATGTGCGTCACGTACACCGCGCCTTGGCTCGAAACCGCGACCCCAATGGGCTGGGGCGCACGCGGCAAGCCCGACCGGTTCTTGCTGCCGTCCTCGTTCTCCTTCTGGAGCGCGCTGAGCGAAGGGGAGCTCTCGATGCAGTTGCGAGCGTCGTCCGCCGCTCCGAACGCGCAGCTCAAGGCGGCCCCTTGCACGTCGATGGGCTGGAGCCGATCTCCCTCCGCGCGGGAGGGAACGAACAGCCGCCGCACCGTGGGGGCGACGCCGGCGTCGGCGCTCCCGACCGGCAGCAGCGCCGACGCCATCTGCCCCGCGAAGCTCTGGACGTAGCGGACGGACGACTCGGTCTGCTGCAGGTCCTCGAGCTGCGTGGGCCCTTGCGTGACGGCCGCGGGGAAGGCGGGCAGCCCCACCTGGCTCAGGTCGATCGCGTTCACGTACCCATAGTCGTAGCGCTTGTCGAAGTTGGAGCTCGCGACGTACAGGTACCCTTCCGCGCTGCCGCCCGGCTCTCCCGCGGCGACCGCGTCCAGGTGCTCGATGCCGGTCGGGAAGTAGAACCGCTCGATCGGCGGCGGCCGCCCCTGCGTCTGCGGCCCGCAGCCCACCAAGATCATCAACGAGAAGAGCCCGGCTATTTTTCGCATCACGCCTCGGCCTGAATCTTCGAGAAGTCCGCCACTTGATTGAACAGCGAGCCGATCTCGGTGAGCAGCCGGATTCGGTTCTCGCGCAGGTCCTTGTCCTCGGCCATGACCATCACCTTGTCGAAGAAGGTGTCGACCGCCGGCTTGAGCGAGGTGATCTCTCGCAGCGCGCTGTCGTAGTCGTCTCGCCGCACCAGCTGCACCACGTTCTCGCGCGCCTGTTGAAAGGCCGCGTGGAGCTTCTTCTCGGGATCGTCGATGAACTTGCTCGGGTTGGGCGCGCCGGCCGCGACGTCCTTCCCCTGCTTCTCGACGATGTTCGCCACCCGCTTGAACGCCACGGCCAGCGGCTCGAAGTCGGGACGGCCGACGAGGTTGTTCAGCGCCACCAGCCGCTGCCGCGCGGTCACCAGCGAGTCGAAGCCGGCCGCGAGCACCGCGTCGACCACGTCGCCTCGGTACTCCTCGCTCCAGAGCGCGCGCAGCCGGCCGCGGAAGAAGTCGAGCACCTGCTCTCGCACCGCTGGCTCGCCGGCCTTTCGCTTGATGTCGGCCACCTTCGGCGCGAGCAGCGCGAGCGCCTCGTCGATCGCCGCGGAGAGCGAGTAGCGGTACCCGCGCGCGAGCGTGACGTGGATGATCGCCAAGCACGCGCGCCGCAGCGCGAAGGGGTCCGCCGCGCCGGTGGGGACCTTGCCGATCGCGAAGATCCCGCACAGCGAATCGAGGCGGTCGGCGATCCCGACGAGCGCGCCCGCGTCTTGCGACGGCAGCGCGTCGCCCTGCCCGCGCGGCAGGTAGTGCTCGTAGATCGCCAGCGCCACCTCGGGCGGCTCTCCGCTCGCCTTCGCGTACTCCCGGCCCATCACGCCCTGTAACTCCGGAAACTCGCCCACCATCCCGGTGACCAGATCGGCCTTGGCGAGCAAGGCCGACCGCTCCACGACCGCCGGATCTCCCTTGCCGGTCGCCTTGGCCAGGTAGAGCGCGAGCGTCTTGAAGCGCTGAATCTTCTCGGCGTACGTCCCCAGCTTGCCCTGCCACACGACGCGCTCGAGCTTCTCGACGCGGGTCGACAGCGGCGAGCGTCGATCTTCGTCGAAGAAGAAACGGCCGTCCGACAGCCGCGAGCGCAGCACGCGCTCGTAGCCGCGCACCGAGAGCTTCACGTCGCGCACCGGGGTGTTCGACACCGCGATGAACTTCGGCAACAGCCTGCCGTGCGCGTCGGTGAGCGAGAAGTACCGCTGGTGGCTCTTCATCTCCTGAATGAGCACCTCGGGCGGCAGATCCAGGTGTCGCTCCTCGAAGGTGCCGACCACCGGGTTCGGCAGCTCGACCAGATTGACGACCTGATCGATCAGCGCTTCGTCCTTCAAGAGCTGCCCACCCGCCTGCCGCGCCGCCGCCTCCACGCGCTCGACCAACAGCCTTCGGCGCTTGCCGATGTCGGCGACGACGTTCGCCTTCTCGAGCGCGGCCTCGTAGTCCGCCGGAGACTTGAGCTCGATGGGCCCGGGGCTCAGGAACCGGTGGCCGTAGGTCACCCGCCCGCTCTTCACGTCGCCCAGCACGACGGGGATCACCTCTTCGCCGAGCAGCGCGACGATCCAGTGAACGGGCCGCGCGAAGGCCAGCTCGACGTCGCCCCACCGCATCGACTTCTTGAAGTGGATGCCGTGCACCGCGGCGCTCAGCACCTCGGCGAGCAGCTCTCCCGCCGCGCGCCCCTTCTCCTCGACCTTGGCGCCCAGGTACTCGCCCTTGGGCGTCTTCACCTTGAGCAGCGCCTCCACCGGAACCTTGTGGCTCTCGGCGAACTTCTCCGCCGCCTTGGTCGGCTTGCCGGCCGCGTCGAACGCCGCCTTCACCGAAGGGCCGAGCACCTCGCGCACGATGTCCTGACTGCGCTCCTCGACCTGCCGGACCACCACCGCCAGACGCCGCGGGGTCCCGAACGTGCGCACCTCGCCCAAGGTGAGCCGCGCGTCCTTCGCGCGCTCGGTGATGACCCGCTGGAGATCCTCCAACGCGGGGCCGATGAACGAAGCCGGAATCTCTTCGGCCCCGACCTCCAGGAGCAGATCCTTAGGCACGCTTCGCCTCCTCCGGCTTGGGCTGGAAGCTCACCGTCTTCCAGTATTCCGAGGCGGGGCTCCCTTCGAGCACCGGCGGCTGCTCGCCGACCGTCCACTGGGTCCTGAGCAGCGGGTACCCGAGCTTCTCGCGCATGCGCAAGTAGCCCTCGGCGCACAGCCGCGCGTTGTCGCGCACGCGCTTGATGAAGCTCGCGCGCTCGGTCACCGAGATGGCGCCACGCGCGTCGAGCAAGTTGAAGGCGTGCGAGCACTTGAGCGCGTAGTCGTACGCGGGGAGCGGCAGCTCGCGCTCGATGAGCCGCTTGCACTCCTTCTCGTACGCGTCGAACAGCGAGAACAGCATCGCCGCGTCCGACTCGTGCAACGCGTACTTGCTCATCTCGACTTCGTTCGCGTGGAACACCTCGCGGTACTTCACGCCCTTCACCCACTCGATGTCGAAGATGTTCTCGACGTTCTGCAGGTACATCGCGATGCGCTCGAGGCCGTAGGTCAGCTCGGCGGAGACGGGCTTGCACTCGAACGAGCCGCACTGCTGGAAGTAAGTGAACTGGGTGATCTCCATGCCGTCGCACCAGACCTCCCAGCCGAGGCCCCAGGCGCCGAGCGTGGGCGACTCCCAGTCGTCCTCGACGAAGCGGATGTCGTGCTCGAGCGGGTCGATGCCGAACGCCCGAATCGAGTCGAGGTACAGCGCCTGGACGTTCTTCGGCGCCGGCTTCAAGATCACCTGGAACTGGTGGTGCTGGAACAGCCGGTTGGGGTTCTCGCCGAAGCGGCCATCGGCGGGCCGGCGCGACGGCTGCACGTAGGCGACGTTCCACGGCTCGGGGCCCAACGCGCGAAGGAAGGTCGAAGGCGCCATCGTGCCGGCGCCGACCTCCAGGTCGTACGGCTGCGCGATGATGCAACCCTGCTTCGCCCAGTGGTTCTGGAGCGAGAGGATCAAGTCCTGGAAGTACATGGCTTTTTCCTTAGCGGGGTCGCGGACCTTAGGAATGGGTCCCGGCACCGTCAAGGAGCGAAGTGGGCTATCGCCGCCCGCGCTTTTGGTAGGTGCCCATGAGCTCGGCCTGGGCGAGCACGTGCCCCTTCATCGCGGCCATCAGCTGCGCGCTGGTCGGCTGCTTCAGGTCGGGCAACACGCCGTCGAGCGCGAACAGCTTGAAGAAATAGCGGTGTCGGCCAACCGGTGGGCACGGCCCGCCCCAGCCCGTTCGGCTCCAGTCGTTGGAGCCCTCCAACGCGCCCGCGGGCAAGGCGCTGGGAGCGACGGCTTCGTCGAGCGACGTCGTGTCGGGCGGCAGGTTGTAGAGCACCCAGTGCACCCAAGTTCTTTGGGGTGCGTTCGGATCCGGCGCGTCGGGATCATCGACGATGAGCGCGAGCGACTTGGCCTGCGTCGGCACGCCGGACCACGCGAGCGCCGGAGACCTGTCCTCCCCTTCGCAGGTGTATGCCGAGGGAATCTCTTCTTCGTGGCGAAAAGCAGACGACGTGAGCTTGAGCATGGCTCACCTCCCGAGGCCGGCCTATCGCGGCGGGCGCGGCGCGGGCAATCCGTCCGCGGGGGAGCCGTTCAGTCGCTACCAGTCTGGCCGCCTCAGTGCGGCGGGTACTGCTTCTTGTGGTCTTTCATCAGCAGGTAGAGCGTCCCCGCGAAGATCGCGACGAACGAAATGAAGGTGAACATGGCCGGCTCCTGGTTCCCCTGATGTCGAACCGACGTTGCAAGGGCCGAACCCTCGCGACAAGGCGTTGAAGCGACGGGGGGGCGCTTCAAGAGTGGAGCGTCGCCGCTCCGACCGGTCTGGACAACGCAGGTCCTACTGTGACTTCGCGTTCACCGCTTGGGACCGCGGGAACGCGCGCCAGTGTCCCTTCGCGTACGCCCTCCAGACGAACACCGCGCCGGCGCCCGCGCCCAGCACCACGGCGGGGAGCCCCGCCTCCGGGCCGAACGCCCCGCCCGTCAGCCAGCTCGGCCCCAAGACCGTCGGCCGGAAGATCCGCTCGCCCAGCGCGTCGTAGCCCGACACCGCGAGCCCGAACACCGGCCCCAGAAAGAAGTTCCAGGCGAGGTGGATGCCCCACGGCAGCCACAAGCTGCGCGTCACCAGGAACGCCGCGCCCAGCATCACGCCCGCCTCGATGGCGATCGCCAGCGCGGCCGACGCGCTCGCGTTCGGGTTGCTCATATGAATGCCGCCGAAGAGCAGCGCGCTCACCGCGAGCGCCGCGGCCGACCCCAGCCACTCGTCGAAGAGGCGAAAGACGATCGCGCGAAAGATCACCTCTTCCCAGAGCGCCCAGCCGCCCAGCCACAAGAAGGTCGTGGCCAACGCGCCGAGGGAGAGCGCCGGCGGACCCGCGCGGTAGGCGCCCGCGATGGCCATCACCGCCACCACCGTCACTTGCAGGCCGGCCCCGATCAGCAACCCGACGCCCAGCCCCCGGCCGACGCCGCGCGGCGAGAGCCCCAGCTCCGAGGGTCGCCTTCGCTCGATGAAGATCCCCACCGACAGCAGCCCGCTCAGCGCGGCGACGTTGATGCCGAGGGGGATGAGCCAGCGCAGCCCGGTCATCGACTCCAGCGCGACGACGACGGCCATCACGAGGCCGAACACCAGCAGCGAGAGGACCAACCGAACCGGCGGGAGCCGCATGAAGCGGCCACCCCGCCCCGTCGGGCCGTGCGCGGCCTCCGGCGCGTTCACTAGTCGAGCCCCACCTGCTCCATGAAGTCGACGCTCTTGAGCTGCCGCCCCAAGTGGTGCGCGATGAACAGGTTGAGCAGCTGCCGCGCGCGCCGCCGCACGTCGGGCTCCAGCGGCGTCCGCGCGCCCGACTGCAACGTGCGCAGCCCCTCCACCACGCGGGCCGCCACCGGCACACCGAAGGGCGCGCGGGGACCGCACCCGTCGCACGTGGTGCCGCCGTGCTCGGGGTCGAACCGCGGCTGCGCGCCGGTCTGGCCGCCACAGATCGCGCACGAGCCGAAGCGCGGCATCAACCCGGCCTGCGCCAAGGCGTCGAGCTCGAAGGCGATGAGCGAGGAAGGGCCGGCCGCCCGCTGCTGCAAGAGCTCGAGGTACTCCACCAACCGCTCGAACAACTGCGGATGCGGTTCGCGATCGCGCGTCAGCTCGCGGCACAGCTCCACGCAGTACATCGCGCGGGCGATGAGCGACAGCTCGTCGCGCACCCGGTGGAACGACGCCTGGATGTCGGCGCCGTCGAGCCGGAAGGTGTCGCCGCGCCGCTCGCACAACTGCGCCCGGATCAACGTGAACGGCTCGAGCGCCCCGGCGAAGCGCCGCTTGCTCTTTCGCGCACCGGCGGCGAACGCGGTGATCTTGCCTCGCTCGCGGGTGAACAGGGTCACCAGGCGGTCCGCCTCGCCGTAGTCCACCGACGACAGCACCACCGCCTGCTCCACGAAGCGCTCCATCAGCCTGCCCCGCCGGGGAACGGCACCTTCCCTGCCCAGGCCAGCGCCAGGTACACGCCGAC
>CAZEDU010000162.1:0-8497 GCA_964511185.1 uncultured Myxococcaceae bacterium
AGTTCAGACCGACGACGACGTCGAAGCGGGCAACCACGTGCCGTGAAGCGGTCGCATCTTGGCGGTGGCACGGGCCATCGAAGCGCAGGCAAAGCACCCACCCAACCCACTGTCCCCCTATGAGCCGCTTCGAGTGTCCCGCTTAAAGCCAATGCCGCTCCGTTCAAGGCCGCAGCGGCGACCGGCGCTTATCTGAACGGCATTGGGTCTAGTCAGGCTCGGGCTCGACCCTGCGATGGTGTTCAACGAAGCGCCTGAGGGCCCAGAGCGGGGAATCGGGTGGACGCACGGTGGAGCTGACGGCCCGTCGAAGACGGCTCCCCCTGGGGTTGTTCTCACGGGTGCTTTTTTCATTTCCGACTTTTTGGTCGGAAACCCGCACCCTTGGTGTGTGACTGTTTTGCGTCTGATCCGCCCTCACTCTGATGCTGGGCTCGGGCGGTTTACTGATAGTGGATTGAGCGAGGACTTCCCGACACCTTTGTCCACGAATGACGACGTGCCCTGGAGAGGGAGCCCAGGGGCGAGCTCCTTGGATCAGCCTTGCGAATGGCAGGCCCAAGCCCAGGTTCGCGTTGCTGGGAGCAGACCTGAATCGATTCGCTCCTTTTCGGAGACCGCTTTAAGTGCTCTCTGCTCTACTCGCTCAGCTCGTAGAGCATGAGGCGGCTCGGCGTCGGCTGGCACAGCACCTTGCCGGCGGCGTCGCAGTAGCGCGGCTGATCTCGATTCGGCGCGAGCGCCTCCCAGCGCAGGAAGAAGCGCGACGCGTGCGGGTCGGCGCCGCGGCCGGTCAGGAAGTACACGTTCATTTGCGCGTGGACGCTCTCGGAGAGGCTCCCGCGCGGGGTGGTCACGGCCCTGAGCGCCGCAGGCACTTTGGTGCCCTGAACGACCCGCGCGCGCGGCACGAGCGCGTCGTCGAGCAGCCAGACGCCGCTGCCCTCGGTCCAGTGCTGGAAAGGCTGGATGAGCTCGCCGGTCTCGTCGACGCTCACGGGGCCGACGCGAATCTTCACCTCGGGCAGCGAGCCGCCGCCGCCGAAGTCCCACCGCGTGGTCCAGCTCGACGCCGCGCGTGTCACCCAGCGGCCGCCTTCGAAGCGCGCGTTGAAGATCTGCGTGTGATGGTTGGCGTCGTGCTTGTGGTACGAGACGACGACGTCGCCCGCGCGGTCGAAGCCGACCCGGACGTTGCCGTTCAACACGCCGCCGCCCGCGGGCACCGGGTCGACGATGTCCGACCGCGCGAGCGTGAGCGGCAGGGCGAGCGGCTTCCCCGCCGCGGTCTCCCACTGCTTCAAGTCCTTGCTGCGCGCGTAGCTCACGTGGTGGTTGGTGGCGGCGTCCGACGTGTCTCTCCACACCCACGCGAGGTGGAAATGGCCGTCCGGTCCGGCGACCGGGCCGTCGAAGTACGCGCTCACCCCCGTGCTCGAGCCGGCGAAGAGGGGCGTGGCGATGAGCCGCGACCACTTCTTCGCGCCTTCGTCGTATGCGTTGAAGTACGAGTCGCCATCGCCGGACGAGCCGTAACGGTATGAGAAGAGGAGCTGTCCGCTGGGGCCGCGGAAGAAGCGCGGGTAGGTGGTCTTGTCTTCCAGGCTGCCGGTCATCGGCAGCGGGCTCATGCTCGAGGTGTCGAAGGGCTGGGCGCTGCGGAAGTAGCGCAGCGGCGTGACGTGCATGTTGCCGGAGAGGTGGACGTGCCCGGCGCGGTCGTGCTCGAGCGTCAGGTAGTTGTGGCTGTCCCAGCCGGCGAAGGTGTCGGGCAGGCGGGTGAGGGTGAAGCGGCTCGCGTCGAGCGCGCGGCTCGCGACGGTGGTGCGGCGCCCCTCGTCGTAGAAGGCCACGAACTGCCGCCCTTCGACGGTGAGCAGGTCGAAGCTCACGCGCGTCCCCGACCAGGCGCGGCCGACCTCGATGGCGCGCCGGATGCCGACCAGCCGGTCGGGGTCGTCGGTGATGAAGAGCTTGTCGATGCCGACGCCGGCTTCCCGCCCGCGCACGGTGAGGGTGTGCGGGCCTGCGTCGAGCGTGAAGGGCGCGGGCACTGCGTCCCAGTGCCAGGTGCGGCCTTGGGTGAGGTTCCAGGTGAGGGCTGGCTGGTCGTCGATGGAGATGAAGAGCGAGTCGCTCGTCGCGGTGGGGGCCGAGACGCGCGCCCAGATGAAGTACTGGCCGGGTTGGGAGACGTGGAACGGGTAGCGCGCCTCGCCGTCGGGCTGGGCCGCGACGAAGTGTCCGCCCGAGCTGCCTGGCTGCGGCACGACCTGCATGGGCGGCTGCAGCGTCGCGGCGCGCTCTGCTTCGAAGGTCAGGCAGGTGCGCGGATCGACGGCGGGCTCGTCGGGGCTGCAGTCGCACGCGTCGGGCACGCCGTCACCGTCGGTGTCGGTGGTATCGGCGCTCGGGAGACCGGGACAGACGGAGGCGGCCTGTGTGGTGTCGCCCCAGGGAGAGGTGGGGGTGGGCTCGACCTGCGGTGCCTCGGTGAGGGCTTGGGGGGTGTTGGGCTCGACTCCGCAAGCGGCGAAGAGCGCGGCGATGAGGACGGGGGCTTTCACCGGCTCAGCAGGGCATGGCACAAGGCGCGTGACAAATGGGGAGGTGCTTCTCTGTCGCGCGGTGGTATCAGCGGCGCTTGGGAAGACCGGGGACAGTCCCCCCCGCTAGGCGGTGAGGGTGAGTTTGACGATTTCGGGCGGGCTGCCGACGCGCATCGGCGGACCCCAGAAGCCGGTCCCGCGGCTGACGTATAGATGTCCGTCGCCCTCGCGGTAGAGGCCGCGCGGGTACTCCCAAATCAAGGAGATGAGCACGGTGCCGGGGAAGAGCTGGCCGCCGTGCGTGTGGCCGGACAGCTGCAACCCGATTCCGCGCTTGACGACGTTCGCGAAGTTGCGCGGCTGATGCGAGAGCAGCACCGCGGCGCGCTCGGGGTCGCGCCCTTCCATCGCCCGGTTCAAGTCGTAGCCGCCGCGCGCGCCGCGCCCGCTCCAGTCGTCGACGCCGAGCAGGTCGAGCTTGCCGCCCGCATCTCCAATCTCGACGCGCCGGTTGCGCAGCACCTCGACGCCCATCTTCGTCAGCGCCTCGGTCCACTCGACGTCGCCGGAGTAGTACTCGTGGTTGCCGGTCACGAAGTACGTGCCGAAGCGCGTCTTCAAGTTCATCAGCGCGGCGACCGAAGGGCCGATCACCTCCACGCTGCCGTCGACCAGGTCGCCCGTCACCGCCACCAGGTCCGGCTTCAGCGCGTTGCAGCGCGCGACCATCTCGTCGGTGAACTTCCGCCCGATGATGCTGCCGACGTGAATGTCGGTGAGCTGCACGATGGTGAGCCCGTCGAGCGACTTGGGCAGCCGCGGGAGCTTCACCGTGACCTCCGACACCTCGGGCTCGTGAAACGCGCGGAAGGCGCCGTAGCCGACCAGCGCGCCCGAGGTGGCGAGCGCTCCGCCGGCGGTCACGCGTTGCAAGAACATGCGCCGCTCGGGGCTCTGGGGCTCGGGCTGCCGATGGCTCGCCGCGCGCGCCTTGAGCTTCCTCAGCGCCCACCGGCTCACGAGCACCAGGTCGATGACGACGAAGGTGGTGAAGAGGAAGATGACCAGCCCCATCCACGAGAACGCGAGGAAAGACACCGGCGCTGAGAGCGTGTCGGGCAGCGCGTTGCGCACGAAGCGCATGCGCGCCACGAGCATGAAGCCGATCAACACCACGGCGAGCACGGCGCCCACCGCGCGCCAACGGGCGTCACGCGTCGTGTCGTGGATGAGCCGGCGGTACAAGTAGAAGTGGACGGCGCTGAAGAGCGTCAGGCCTGTGCCCAGGAAGAGGATGAGGCGCAGCGTCTGCGACATGAGCGGTCACCTAAAGGTGGTGGAGTGGGCAAAGTTTAAGCGGCCCACCGGCGCGCTGCACGTCGCCGACCGCCCTCCTCGAGCCCCAGGCTACTTCTTCAGCAGCGCGGTGCCGGGTCCCACACCGTCGAAGCCCAGCAGGGTCGCCCACGTCTGTTGGCCGACCATGCCGTCCGACTTCAGCTTCTTGCTGCGCTGAAGTGAGACGACGGCCGCGCGCGTCTTGGGCCCGAAGACCCCGTCAACGCCGCCAGGGTTGGCGCCGAGCTTCTTGAGGAGCGTCTGCAGCTCGCGCACCTCGGGCCCGCGGCTGCCGACCTTGAGCAGCGTGTGCTTGGCGAGCAGCGCCTTCACGTCCGAGGGAGGGTCGGTGCGGTCGTCGATACGAGGCGAGCCGTCGGCCGCGGTCGCTGCGGACTTGCCCAAAATCAGCTGAGCGCCCTTGCGCACGTCGGCCAGCTTCGGCTCGCTGGGGTCGGTCTTCTTCGCCTGCGCGGCGCGTTCGGCCTCGGCGAGCGCGGCGGACACCTCCGTGCGGATTTTCTTCTTCTGCCCCGCGTCCCACGCCGGAAGGGCGAACTGCTCGGGCTTGGTGAGCATCTGCACCAGCGTCGAGTCGCCGCCCGCGGCCAGCTCGCGCCTCAGCAGCGCGTGGCCCTGCTTGCCCTCGACGAGGGTGGGCAGGCCGGTCAGCACGCCGATGGCCGTGCGCGACAGGTCGGCGTGCTGCGAGTCATAGAGGCTCGCGGCTTCCGCCACCGCCGGCAGCGCTTGTCGCAGCGCATCGAGCGGTGGAAGCACGCCTTCACCCTCGAGTGGCGGCTTCTCGCCTTCGGCCCGCGCCATCAGGTCGGTCAAAGCGCGCTGCAAGACTTCGGCGCTCTGCCGCGCGGCATCGCCGTTCGGTTGGACGTCGCCCACGCCTTCCCGCAGCTGCTTCTCCAGCTGCATCGCGAGCGTGGCGCCGGCGCCCGACCGTCGAATCACGTCTTCGAGGCGCGCACCGAAGTCTCCCTCGTTGAGCGGATGCTTCTTGTTCTTCGCCACCAGGTGCGCGGCCAGCTGGCCCGACAGCTGCTGGCTCCATGCCGGATCGCCGCCTTCGATGAGGGTGACCAAGCCGTTGATCAGCGCGGGCTGGTGCTCGTCCTTGTGCGTCGAGAGCGAAATGGCGCGCTGAATCAGCTCGAGCGCTTGGGGCTGCGCCTGAAGCTCGACCGAGATGCCGGGGCTGGCACGGGCGAGCCCGGCGAGCGCGAGGATCGCCTTCGCGGTGTTCTCGCCGCTCGCCTCTTTGATCTTCGACGGGTCGACGCCGGCTTCGCTCACGAGCTGGCTCAGCTGGGTCGCAACCTGCTGAGCCGCCTTCTTGCGCTCCGGCACCCGAAGCCCCTGCTCGAGCGCCTTGAGGACCTGCGCGTCCATGCCGCTCGTCTTCAGCTCGGCCAACGTGCTCTCGATGCGCGCCGCCGGCTGTTCCGCCAGCGCTCCGCCGAGGGTCTGGAACAAGAAGTTCTGGGCGTCGGGGTCGCTCGAGGTCAGCAGCTGGCTGTACGCGCGCATCCCCTCCGCGCGCTGGCCGGGGTCTTCCGCGCGCACCAGATGCTGCGCCAGCTCGCCGGGCTTGCGTTGATCTTCCCGCACCAGCAGCGAAGCGAACGTGCGCTGGTACTCGACGTCATCCTTCGCCGCGGCGAATGATTCGAGGATGCGGCGCGCGAAGGTGGGGAGGTCCTTCGACTCCTTGACCACCTTGCTGGCCTCGGCCTGCGCCCGCTGCACCACCGGCGAGCGCGCCGGACTGCGCTGCGGGGTTCGAGCCGCCGGAGCGGTGTGGGTTCTTCGTTGGGTGCGCTGAATGTCCGTCATGACCGTCCCCTGAGCTCGCACTGCGCCGCAGGCCTATGGTCGTGAGAACGAGGCCCAAAGTTACCTGGCGCAGTGCGTCAGCGGGGATCAGCCCTTCGCCCCGCGCAGCTTCTGGAGGGCGGCCTGCGCCTTCTTGAGCATCGGCGCGGCGGACTTGCCTTTGCCCTTCACCCATTTCTGGTGCACCGGCTCGCACAGCTTGGCGAACACCGCCTTCTGCTCCGGCGACACCGTGTGCACCTGAATCTTGTCGGCGCGGAAGTTCTCGACGAGCAGCGGCGCCAGCTCGCGCACGCCCTTGCGGCCGGTGACCGCTTCGCCGTGCTGATCACCGATCAGCGTCTTCTGATCTTCTGGCGACAGCTTGTCGAACCACGCCTTGTTCGCGACCACGATGCCCGGCTGGTAGATGGCCTCGGTCAACGAGTAGTGCTTGATGCCCTTGTGCCACGAGGCGGCGAAGGTGAAGAGCGGCGTGTTGTCGAAGCCGTCCACCACGCCGGTCTGCAGCGCGGAGAGGACCTCGGTCACCGCGATGGGCACCGGCAGCGCGCCGAGCGCGCGGTACATCTCGATGTGCGCGTCGTTCTCTTGGCTGCGCATCTTCTTGCCCTTCAGGTGCCCGGGCTCGGTGATGGGGCCGAAGGTGCTGCCGAACGACCGGTAGCCGTTCTCCGCCCAGAAGAGGAATGTGAAGCCGCGCGCGGAGAGGACCTTCTTGAAGTCCTCGACGAGGACCTCGTCGAGCACGTGGTCGGCTTCGGCCTCGTTGCGGAACAGGTAGGGCAGCTCGAGCAGCGCGAGCTCGGGGACGATGGAGGCGAGCGCGCCGGTCGAGCCGCCCCAGAGCGGAATCGCGCCGCGCTTGCACTCGTTGGCGGTGACGTTCTCGTCGCCCAACGCGCCGCCGAGGAAGGGTTTGATCTTCACGCGCCCTTGCGTGCCGGCCTCCACGCGCGTCCTGAGGTTCTTGAGCTGCTCGGCCCACGGCGTGCCGTCGGGCGCGACGGTGGCGATCTTCGCGGTGACCGGTTCGGCCGCGCGCGCTGAAGCGCCAAACGTCGCTGCGCCGACGCCGGCGATGGCGCTGCTTTTGAGAAAGGTGCGGCGGTCCATCTTCTGCCTCCTCGTGAAGAACTGTCGTTCAGGCTCAGAAATCTGAACCAGGCGCGCCCCGAGCGCACTCGGAAACGCATGCAGCCCGCTGAAATTTCTGGGAGTGCTTCTGGTCCTGTCCTTGCTTCGGTGCGTCGGCGTTCTCACACCGCTGTCTGATGGAGCGAACGATGAAGCGATTCTCCTCGGCCTTGGTGGCCCTCCTGGTCGCCGCGTGCTCTCACTCGGTCTCGCCGAATGGGCCGGACCCGCGCAGCCCCCCCGATGACGACTCGGTGCCGCCCGAGCTCCCCGAAGGCGTGCATCCGTTGACCTCCTTTCAGTCCCAGGCCGAGCTCGAGGCGTTCTTGCGCGCGCTGCCAGACGACAGCAGCGGCTCGCAAAGCGAAGGGATGTCGGACGCGGCGCCCAGCGCGGGGATGGCCAACACCAACGAGAACATCACCAACAACCAGGAGGCGGGCGTCGACGAAGGCGGCATCGTCAAGAACATCGGCGACCACCTGGTGGTGCTGCGCAAAGGCCGGCTGTACGCCGCCTCGGTGAAGAACCCAGGCGCGCCGGTGCAGACCGACTCGATGCGCGTCGCGCCCACCGACGAGCTCAACCGCAACGTCTGGTACGACGAGATGCTCGTCAAAGGCGATGTCATCGTCACCATCGGCTATCGCTACCTGACCCGGGTGGAGGACGAGACCGGCGGCCAGCTCCAGTGGATTCACGGCGCGACCGAGGTCAGCCTGTTTCAGCTCGACGGCAACGGGAAGCTCACCCGCGGCCCCACCACCTTCTTCGAGTCGAACGACTACTACTCGAGCCGCAACTACGCGAGCCGGCTCACCGGCGGGAAGCTGATCCTCTATATGCCGTACTACGCCTTCGTCGGTTACGGCGGCAGCAAGCAGGTCAACATCCCGCGGCGGCTCGAGTACGTCGGTGGCCAGACGTTCAAGGCCAAGCAGCCCATCTTCGGGGTGACCGACATCGCGCGGCCGGTCACGGCGCCCAAGTACCCCAGCTTCCACACCGTGGTGCAGTGCGGCTTTGAGATGACCGGGTTCAACTGCCAGGCGCGCTCGGTGCTGGCCAGCTGGGGACGTCAGCACTACGTGACGTCGGGCAGCGTTTACGTGTTCGTCGAGAGCTTCGTGTACCGCGTGTCGCTCAAGACGCTGAGCTCGTTCGCGCACGTGGCGCGCGGCTACCCGGTGGATCAGTTCTCGTTCAAAGAGGACGGCGCGCTGCTCAACGTGCTGGTGCAACGCTACGAGGCGCCGTCGAAAGATCAGCCGAGCGCGCGGGGCGCCGCGCACATCGAGCTGCTCCGCTTGCCGCTCGCGCAGTTCGACCACGAGGGCAAGCAGACGCTCGCGTCCGAAGTCCGCACGCTCAAGGTCTCCTCGAACGACTACAGCTACCTGTCGCGCAACCGCTTCGCCGAAGGGTACGTGCTCGGCGCGGTGACGCAGTACAGCTACGACTCCGTCGTTCAGCAGGGCTCGTCGCAGACGGTGTTGCTCGCGCACAAGCTCGACACCGGGGTCACGCAGGAGCTCTCGCTCGGGAGCGGCACGGGTTGGAGCGGGGTCAACCGCATCGAGGTGTTGAGCGGCGTCGGGGCGGTGGTGGTGTTCTTTCCGCAGATC
>CAZEDU010000162.1:8507-9298 GCA_964511185.1 uncultured Myxococcaceae bacterium
GCTCGGAGCTCAAGCTCACCACGGTGCAGCTGGGCGCGCAGGCGCAGCTGCTGCCCGACCTGGTGCTTCCGTACGTCGCCAGCTCCGAGAGCCGAAGCCACGCGTTCTTCTTCAAGCCCAAGGCGAGCGGCGGGGGCACGTTCGGGTTGCCCATCGTCTCGACCACGAGCGGTGGCGGCTGGTGGGGGCGCGGCGCGGGCAACATCGCGTTCTTCGACGTCGCGGCGTCGGGCCAGCTCCAGACGTTGGGCGCCGTCTCGTCGACCACCGCGGCGGGCGGGCAGTGCGAGACGTCGTGCATCGACTGGTACGGCAACTCGCGGCCCATCTTCCTCAAGGAGCGAACCATCGCGCTGATGGGGAGCGAGCTGCAGGAGGTCGCCGTCGGCTTGGCGGGCGTGGCCGAGCATGGCAGCCGATTGGTGTTCGGCTTCTCGCCATGATGGGGAGCGTGAACTGGGTCACTGGTTCGCCTGCGCTTCGATGGCCCGTGCCCCCGCCAAGACGCGACCGCTGAACGGCGGTGGGTGCCCGTTCGACGCGTGAGCGCGCAGTGGGCGTGAAAAAGGTCGCTGGAGCAACCGATTTCACGCCCACCGCCTGCCAAGCCGCGACAAAACCCCCGGCCCGAGCGCGGCACCGCTCGGCGGCGTTCGCCCGAGCGTCTGACAATCCAGCCCCCACTCCCTCAGGGCCCTGCGCGCCCGTTTTGAGGCAATCGCTCGGGCGCTTGAAGGCGCGCAACTTCCCATCTGGCCCCCGCGAGAACCCCTCCGTCGACCACAGGAGGC
>CAZEDU010000163.1:0-5742 GCA_964511185.1 uncultured Myxococcaceae bacterium
GATCGGCCACGGCGCGCTGGCCGAGCGGGCGCTGCGCAACATGCTCCCCAAGAGCGAGACCTTCCCGTACACGATTCGCATCGTCTCCGACATCCTCGAGTCGAACGGCAGCTCGTCGATGGCGTCGGTGTGCGGCGGCACCCTGGCGTTGATGGACGCCGGCGTTCCGGTCAAGGAGCCGGTGGCCGGCATCGCGATGGGCCTGGTGAAGGAAGGCGAGCGCATCGCCATCCTCTCCGACATTTTGGGCGACGAGGATCACTTGGGCGACATGGACTTCAAGGTCTGCGGCACCAAGAACGGCATCACGTCGATTCAGATGGACATCAAGATCAGCGGCCTGACCACCGAGATCATGCAGCGCGCGCTGGAGCAGGCGCGCGTCGGCCGGCTGCACATCCTGGGCAAGATGCTCGAGGCGCTGCCCGAGGCGCGCAAGGAGATCAGCCAGTACGCGCCGCGCATCACCACCATCATGATCCGCCCCGAGTTCATCAAGAACGTCATCGGCCCGGGCGGTAAGGTGATCAAGGACATCATCGCCCGCACCGGCTGCTCGATTAACATCGAGGACAGCGGCCGCGTGGACATCGCCAGCGCCGACGGCGAGGCGGTGAAGCAGGCGATCAGCATGGTCCAGGCGCTCACGCGCGAAGCCGAGGTGGGGAAGATCTACCTGGGCACGGTGCGGAAGATCGCCGAGTTCGGCGCCTTCGTGGAGCTCTTCCCCGGCACCGACGGCCTCATCCACATCTCCGAGCTGTCCGACAAGCGCGTCAAGAGCGTCTCCGACGTGCTGAAGGAAGGCGATGAGGTGATGGTGAAGGTCATCTCCATCGACAAGAGCGGCAAGATCCGCCTCTCGCGCAAGGAGGCGCTCGCCGAGCGTCAGGCGCAGGCCGCGGGGGCGACGCCTCCGGCGCCGGCGCCCGAAGGCGAGCAGCCGAAGGCCAAGGCGTAAGTCGGCGAGGCAGGCTCCCAAGGTGCTCAACCGGCACGCCACCGTCCTGTTCTTGGGGATCGCCGCGCTCTGGCTTCTGCGCCAGGGCGACGTCGGTCCTTCGGGCGTGCTCGCTACAGGGTTCCTGCTCGCGCTGATCGGGCTCTTGCTGGATCAGAACGACCGGCGCGACTCGTTCCGGAGCATCGCCGCGCACGGCCTGCAGGCCACGGCGGCGGCGATGCTCTTCTACGACGCCGCCTGGCTCGTCTCGGCGGGCGCGGTGCACTTGGCGCTCGGCGAGCTGGCCATCGTGCTGGTGTTGGTCGGCCTGCTCATCGAGATGCGCATGCCGTACCGGTGGCTGAAGACCGCCATCGCCACGCAGGCGCTCGGCGACGTGCTCTTCCTCGCCGGCGCGGGGGTCGCGGTGGTGGGCCGCAGCGGCCGCCAGAGCGTCGTCGGCTGGGTGTTCATCGGCATCGCCGGGGCGCTGGGGCTCTACGCCGCCATCTCCAACCTGGCGCTCCAGGTCGCGCGGCTGCGCAACCGGCAGGCCGGCTGGCGCTTCCGGGTGCTGTCGGTGGACGACGCCGGAATCCAGGTGAAGACGCCGCAGGGCCAGGCGCAGATCCCCTGGCGCGTGGTCGAGGCGGTGCAGCGGCTGGATGACCGTCAGGTCCTGCTGGTGCTGCCTTCGCCGCTGCCCCCCGAGCTCAAGGGCGCCGGGTTGCCGCTCGAGGAGCTGCGCATCGACGCCGAGCCGCTCGTGGGCGAGCACGTCCCGCCGCCCGACCGGTACGGCTTGGTGCTCCATGAGCAGGAGCTGGGGCAGCCAGTGGACGACGCGCAGTCGCTGCTCGCGGGCTACTTGAGCCGGCGCGTCAGCGCGTAGCGCGCGGCGCCGAGCAGCGCGACGTGGGGGTGCGTCACCACCCGGACCGGCGTCGCCGCGACGAGCGGGCTCAAGCGCCCCTTGTCGAGGTAGGCGTCGAGGAAGTCCCGCCCTTGTAGCTTGGGGAGGATCTTCGGGGCGATGCCGCCGGCCAGGTAGACGCCGGCCCGCGCGACGTACTGGAGCGCCACGTTGCCGGCGACCGCGCCGAAGATCTGCACGAACATCGTCAGCGCCTGCTCACACAGCGCGCTCTTGCCGGCGAGCGCGTGGGCGGAGATGACGGCGGCGGGATGGTCTTGACCCGCGAGCGCCTCGGCGAGCCACGGGGGTTCCTCGGCGCGCCCGGTGTCGCGAAGAAACGAGTAGAGGTTCACCAGGCCTGGCCCGGACAGCAGCCGCTCGTAGCTGACGCGCTTGCCGAGCTTGTCGCGCAGGTACTCGAACAGCGCGAACTCGAGCGCGCTGCGCGCGGCGAAGTCGACGTGGCCGCCTTCGCTCGCCATCGGGACGTGCTCGGTGCCGGTCCAGTAGAGCCCGGCCATGCCCAGGCCGGTGCCGGCCGCGACCACCGCGGCGTGGCCTGTGGCGGGGGCGCCGGCGTTGAGCGTGACCAGCTCGGCCGCAGGCAGGGTGGGGATGCCCCAGGCCGCCGACTCCAGGTCGTTGATCAGCCCGACCTGGGGCTGGGGCAGCCGAAGCTGCCGGGCGAGCACCTGCGCGTCGACCACCCAGGGCAGGTTGGTCGCCACGCAGCGGCCGTCGGCGATGGGGCCGGCCACGCCGAAGCACGCCGCCGACAGCGGCGAGGGGTGCTTGGCCAGGAACGCGTCGACCAACGACTCGAGCGACGCCGTGCCCCGGCTGGGGAAGCTCTCGACTGTGTCCAGGCGCGGCCCTTCCGGGGTGGCGTCCACCCACCCGAGGCTCGTCTTCGTGCCGCCGATGTCTCCCGCCAGGACGCGCATGGGCGGCCGGCACCCTAACGAAAAAGAAGACGGCCCGCCCTTCTTGCGCGGGCGCGGCGTTGCCATCTACACAGCGCTGGCCATGAACCGACCGACGATGCGGATGCAGCGCGTGCGCGCCACGGACCTCCCACTCCCCAAGTACGAGACCGACGCGGCCGCGGGCTTGGATTTACGCGCCGACCTCGACGCGCCTTTGACCTTGCCGGCGTTGGGGCGGGCGGCGATCCCCACCGGCTTCGCCGTCGAGATCCCCGTCGGCTTCGAGGGCCAGGTGCGCCCGCGCTCGGGGCTGGCGCTCCAGCACGGCATCACCTGCCTCAACGCGCCCGGCACCATCGACGCGGACTACCGCGGCGAGGTGAAGGTCATCCTGGCCAACGTCTCGAACGAGCCGTTCACCTTGAACCCGGGCGACCGCATCGCGCAGCTGGTCATCGCGCCCGTCGCCCAGGCCCAGCTCGTCGAGGTGAGCGAGCTGTCGAGCACCCAGCGCGGGGCCGGCGGTTTTGGCTCCACTGGAAGGGCTTGAAATCACTCCGGGGCCTTCCTTGCTGGGAGGGGCGCTCACACGGTAAAAAACCTCCCTTTTCGGGAGTTGGCGTCGATTGCTTTGTTATCGCTGCGGCAGTCATGTTGCGGACTCCAGCGACGCCTGCCCCACGTGCGGTCAGAAGCTGAGCACCGGCGGGCTGCGCCAGGCGACGGGCACCTTCTCGCGCCGTAAGGCCGGGCAGCAGGCCATCGAAGGCGCGCCGTTCCAGCCGGATCAGCGCGTGGCCAACCGCTACGTGGTCAAGGACACCCTGGCGGCTGGGCCGCTGGGCTTCGTCTTCCGCGCGCAGGACACCGAGGTGGACGTCGAGGTCGCGCTCAAGGCGGTGAACCCGCGCCTGGTGCAGACGGTCGACGAGCGCCGCCACTTCTCGCGCACGATGCGGCAGTGGCGGCGCATCACCCACCCCAACGTGGCGCGCTTCTACGACGAGGGTGAAGACCGCGACTGGCCCTACTACACCACCCAGTTCCTCGACGGGCTGTCGCTGCGGAAGATCATCGACCTGCGGATCAGCAAGGGGCAGTTCTTCACGCTGCAAGAGATCGAGCCGATCCTCACGCAGATCTGCACCGCGCTCGAGGCGATTCACCAGGTGACGCCGCACGGCGGCCTCAAGCCCGAGAACGTCATCATCCTGCCCGACCTGCTCAAGGTGACCGACGTGGGCGTGGCGCTCGCGATCCCGCGCTTGCCCTTCGTGCAGGCGGTGCGCGCGCGCCGGGCCGACCGCTACCTGGCGCCCGAGCTGATCGCGGGCATCGAGCCCGACGGCCGCGCCGACCTCTACTCGCTCGGGGTGATCCTGGGCGAGATGCTGAGCGGGCTCACCCCCGAGGAAGCGACGCCGGAGCTCGCCAAGCGCAACCCCGACGTCCCGATGGCGGTCGAAGGGCTCTACCGCAAGGCGATCAACTCGAACCCGCTCGCGCGCCCGCGCGACGCCGGCGATTTTCTCGCCGAGTTCTCCGAGGCGATTCGCAAGAGCAGCGCGCCGCCGCCGCTCAAGCGCGCCGAGCCGGCGAGCCCCGGCCCGCATCGCCCGCGCGCGCTGGAGCAGGCCCCGCTGCAGATCTCCCCGCGCCGGGTGATCGAGAAGCCGCCGCCGCCGGTGCCCGAGACGATCTCCGAGGAGGCCGAGGTCTCGGGCAGCGACCTGAAGTCCCTGCCGCCCGACGAGACGCAGCCGGTCGATCCGGAGCTGCTCCCGCTGAGCGCGCCGCCGATCCCCGCCCAGACGGTCTCCGACACGCTGGTGGACATGCCGGCGCCGGCCTCGCTCGCGCCGCGCGCGTACCGCCCGACGATGGCGGGACTGGCGGCGGTGCGCACCTCTCCGCCGCTCTGGCGGCAGGCGTTGCCCTTCCTGGCCTTCGTCCTGGGCGGCCTGGCCTTCGGCGCCGCGGTCGGGGAGGGGGCCAAGGCCTGGGCGCGGCGAGGCCCAGATCTGCGGCTGCCCACGGCCGGCATCGGCATGCCCGCCGCGCCCGACGACATCGAGCCGACGGCGGTGGCCGAGGTCAAGCCGCTGCCGCCCGGGCCTTCGGGCAGTGTGGCCGATGCGGGCGAGGTGCCGGAAGAAGAGGACGCGCCCGCGCCCGAGGCGCCGAAGCCGAACCCGCCGAATCCGCCGAATCCGCCGAATCCGGTGGAGGTCGCGCGCGCCACGCGGAAAGACGAGCCCAAGCCGGCGCGCGCCCCCGCGCCCACCGGGCCGTGCCTGGACGGGATGAAGCACGTCCCCGCCGGCGCGTTCCGCATGGGCACCGCGCGGGACGACCCGATGATGGGCTTCGACGAGCGGCTCCTCGCCAGCGTCGAGGTCGGCGCCTTCTGCATCGACCAGTACGAGTTCCCCAATCGGCGCGGGGCGCTGCCGGCGGTCAACCTGAGCTGGAACGACGCCAAGCGGCTGTGCGAAGGCCGGGGCAAGCGGCTGTGCACGGAGGAGGAGTGGGAGCGCGCCTGCAAGGGCCCCGGCAACGCCCGCTACCCGTACGGCAACGCCTTCGACGCCGAGGCGTGCAACACCGAGGACGAGACCGGCACCGACCGCTCGCTCGCGCCCGCCGGGAAGTTCTCGCGGTGCAACTCCGGCTTCGGCGTGCTCGACCTGTCGGGCAACGTGGCGGAGTGGACGGCGAGCCCGTACGCCGGCAACCAGGACAAGACGCAGAAGGGCGGCTCGTTCAACCGCCCCGACTACGCGGCCCGCTGCTCGGCGCGAAAGAACGGCGCTCCGTCGGCGCGCGCCAGCGACGTGGGCTTCCGCTGCTGCGCGGACGTGCTCCGGTGAGAGCGCTCGCGCTCGTCTGGCTGCTCGCCGCCCCGCTCGCGCTCGCCGCGCCGCCCAAGGTCCTGGTGCTCCAGTCCGCGGACTTGA
>CAZEDU010000163.1:5752-9024 GCA_964511185.1 uncultured Myxococcaceae bacterium
GCCTACGACGCGGTGGTGGCGGGGTTCGCGGCCGAGGTGCGCGGCGCCGTCGAGGTCGTTCGCCTGAGCGACAAGGGCGTCGACTGGAAGAAGCGCTCCCAGGGCGCTTCGCTGGTGCTGGCCATCGGCCCGGCGGCGGCGGCGCAGGCGCGGCGCGCGCTGGCTTCGGTGCCGATGCTGTTCTGCATGGTGCCGCACTACGAGCGCTACGGCCTCGAGGGGCCAAAGGCGACCGGCATCGCGCTGAGCGTCCCGGTCGCCGACGAGCTGCGCGCGCTCAAGGCCATGGCCCCGGAGCTCAAGTCGCTCGGCGTGGTGCACGACCCCAGGTTCTCAGGCAAGCCGGTGGAGGAGGCGAGCGCCGCCGCGGCGGACGTGGGGCTGACGCTGGTGCCGATCGAGGTCGAGTCGGCCAGCCGGGTGGAGCGCGCGGTGAAGGCGGCGCAGGGCAAGGTGGAGGGGCTGCTCCTGGTGGCCGACAAGACGGTGGGCACCGCGTCGGTGGTGCGCGCGCTGCTCGAGACGGCGGCGCAGCAGAAGTGGCCGGTGGTGGCGCTCTCGCCCAGCCAGGTGCGGGAAGGCGCCTTGCTCGCGCTCTCGCCGAGCCCGGTGGCCATCGGCCAGCAGGCCGGGCAGCTCGCCAACCGGGTGCTGTTCGAGAAGGTCGACCCGGGGGCGCTCGCGGTGTCGCCGCCGGCGGGGCTCGAGCTGACGGTGAGCACCTCGGCCGCGCGCCGGCTGTCGCTCTCGGCCGAGTGGCCGGTGCGGCTCATGCAGCACGCCGCGAAGCAGGGGTACGTGGTTCGGCCGGTGGAGTGAGCCTAGGAGAAGCCGGGGACAGTCCCCCGTTATTTGGTAAGAGCCGTCGCTGTGATTCCACGTTACAGCCGACCCGAGATGGCCTCGCTGTGGTCCGACGAGGCGAAGCTGCGCCGCTGGCGCGACGTCGAGCTCGCCGCGCTCGAAGGCATGGTGCGCGCGGGCATCGCCCCGAAGGAAGCGCTCGACGCGTGCCGCGCCAAGGCGGGGGACTTCACCGCCGCCGACGCGCGCCGCATCGAGGAGATCGAGAAGACGACCAAGCACGACGTCATCGCGTTCCTCACCTTCATGGAGGAGCGCATCGGACCGCAGGCGCGCTGGCTGCACTTCGGAATGACTTCGTCCGACGTGCTCGACACCACGCTCGGGCTGCAGCTGCGCGACGCGACTGACCTCATCCTCCAGGGCATCGACCGGGCGATGGAGGCGGTGCGCAAGCGCGCCTTCGAGCACCGCCGCACGGTGATGGTCGGCCGCAGCCACGGCATCCACGCCGAGCCCATCTCGTTCGGGCACAAGCTCGCCATCTGGTACGACGAGCTCCGCCGCGCCCGCCACCGCGTGCTGAGCGCGCGCGAGGTGATCGCGGTCGGGAAGATCTCCGGCGCGGTGGGCACGTTCGCGCACCTGCCGCCGTCGGTCGAAGCGCACGCGTGTCAGCTGCTCGGGCTCAAGCCCGCGCCGGCGTCCAGCCAGATCATCCAGCGCGACCGCCACGCGGAGCTGTTCTCGGCGCTCGCGCTGCTCGGCGCGTCGATCGAGAAGTTCGCGGTGGAGGTTCGGCACCTGCAGCGCACCGAGGTGCGCGAGGCGGAGGAGCCGTTCACCGCGGGCCAGAAGGGATCGTCGGCGATGCCGCACAAGCGGAACCCGATCCTCTCCGAGAACCTGACCGGGCTCGCGCGGCTGTTGCGCGGCTACGCGGTGAGCGCGATGGAGAACGTGCCGCTCTGGCACGAGCGCGACATCTCGCACTCGTCGGTGGAGCGGATGATCGGCCCGGACGCGACGGTGATCTGCGACTTCATGCTGCACCGCTTCTCGGGGCTGATGGAGAACCTGCGCGTCTACCCGGAGCAGATGCAGAAGAACCTGGACCTGCTCGGGGGGCTGGTGCACTCGCAGAGCCTGCTGCTCGAGCTGGCGCGCCGCGGCTACGACCGGCAGGCCGCCTATGTGATCGTCCAGCGCAACGCGATGAAGGTCTACGAGCAGGGCGTGGACTTCAAGGCGGCGCTGCTTTCGGACCAGGAGCTGCTGACCGCGATGCGCCGAGAGGAGATCGAGGCGACGTTCTCGCTCGCGCGCCACACGCGCCACGTCGACGACGTGTTCCGGCGGGTGTTCGGTGAGTCGGGCGCGGCGGTAGGCTGAGCTTCCGTCAGGGAAGGTAGCCGTGCGCGCGCAGGTTCTTCTCGACGCGCGCCACCGCGTCGCCGACCTCGAGCCGGAGCGCCTGGCCGGTGATGCGCTGATACGCGGCCAGATATTTCTGCGCCAGGTCGACGCGCACCTCGTCCGGGATCGGCGGCGGCGTGCCTTGTCCCTGAAAGCCGCGCTCCTGGATCAGCCACTGCCGGATGTTCTCCTTGTCGAGCATCTGCTGATCCTCGCCGCGCGCGAAGCGGCCTTCGTATTCCTCCGCGACCCAGTAGCGGCTCGAGTCGGGCGTGTGCATCTCGTCGATCACGTACAGCTCGCCCTGGGACAGCCCGAACTCGTACTTGGTGTCGACCAGGATGAGCCCCTGCGTCTTGGCCCACCGCTGTCCTTCGGCGAACAAGGCCAGCGCCGCCTCGGTCGCGCGCGCCCAGTCGCCGGGCGAGACGAGCCGCCGCGCGAGCAGCTCCTGCTCCGAGATGGGCTCGTCGTGCTGGCCGTACTGCGCCTTGGTCGACGGCGTGAGGATCGGCTTGTCGAAGCGCTGGTCCTTCTTCATGCCCTCGGGCACCGGCACGCCGTACGCGGTGTGCGCGCCCTTCTGGTAGTCGCGCCAGAGGCTGCCGGTCAGGTAGCCGCGCACCACCACCTCGACGGGGATCGGGTCGCAGCGCCGCGCGACGGTGACGTTCGGGTCCGGCACGTCGAGCACGTGGTTCTTCACGATGCCCGCGGTCTTCTCGAACCAGAACTGCGCGAGCCGGTTCAGCACCTCGCCCTTGAAGGGGATGGTGGTGAGGACGTGGTCGAAGGCCGAGAGCCGGTCGGTGGTGACGAGGATCAGCTGCTCCCCGCGGCGGTAGGTGTCGCGCACTTTCCCCTGGTAGCGCTCGCCCAGCGCCGAGAAGTGGGTGCTGCCGAGCGTGAGCGGCAGCTGGTCGAAGAGGGGAGTGGACACGACGCGGCTCCTGACGAGGAAGGCCGCGGACTCTACTTCACAACCACCAGCGTGAGCGGCCGAGTGACCTTGAACGTCTCGCGCTCGTTGGCCACGCAGATGTCGATGCGGT
>CAZEDU010000164.1:0-8832 GCA_964511185.1 uncultured Myxococcaceae bacterium
CAGTTCGCCGGCAAGCTCATCGAGTCGGTGGGCCTGAAGGGCCACGTGATCGGCCAGGCGCAGATCTCCACCGTGCACGCGAACTGGATCGTGAACTTGGGCGGCGCGCGGGCGGCGGACGTCACCGCGCTCATCGCGCTGGCGAAGCAGCGCGTGCTCGAGGCGACCGGGGTCGCGCTGGAGATGGAAGTGAAGCGGATCGGCAGGTTCTGACGGAGACGACATGGGTTTCACGGCGGCGGAGCTGAAGAAGAAGCGAATCGGCGTGCTGATGGGGGGCCTGTCCGTCGAGCGCGAGATCTCCCTGCGCACGGGCGCGGCGGTGCTCCAGGCGCTCCGCGCGCTGGGCTACGGCGCGGTCGAGATCGACGCGCAGAAGGATCTGCCGGCGCGGCTGGTGGCCGAGCGCGTCGACGTCGCGTTCCTCGCGCTGCACGGCCGCTTCGGCGAGGACGGCTGCGTGCAGGGGCTGCTCGAGGCGATGTTCATTCCGTACACCGGCTCGGGCGTGCTGGCGTCGTCGGTGGGCATGGAGAAGGTCTTCTCGAAGCAGATCTTCCTGGGCCACGGTATTCCCACCCCGGCGTACCGCGCGTTCGAGCGCCCGGGCGCGGCGCTCGAGGCGGCCGACAGCCTGGGCTTCCCGTTCCCGGTGGTGGTCAAGCCGTCGCGCGAAGGCTCGTCGGTCGGCGTGCACCTGTGCAAGACGCGGGAGCAGTACCAGGCCGCGGTGAAGGACGCCGGGAAGTACGCGGGCGCCATCATGGTCGAGCAGTACGTCAAGGGCCGCGAGGTGCAGGGGGCGGTGCTCGACGACCAGCCGTTGGGCGCCATCGAGATCAAGCCGGCCGCGGAGTTCTACGACTACGACGCCAAGTACAAGGCGGGCAGCGGCACGCAGTACCTCTTCCCGGCGCCGCTGCCGCCCGACCAGTACCAGCGGGTCAACGAGGTCTGCCTCGCGGCGCACAAGGCGCTGGGCTGCAGCGGGGCGACCCGCTCGGACGTTATCGTCACCGACGCGGGCGAGGTGTTCCTGCTCGAGGTGAACACGCTGCCCGGCATGACCGCGACGAGCCTGCTCCCGAAGATCGCCGCGGGGCAGGGCATTTCGTTCGAGTCGCTCTGCGAGCGGCTCTTGCTGGGGGCGTCGTTGAAGGCATGAGAACGATCGCCAATGAACGGGGGGCGCTCGCAACAGCCACAGAGCTGTAGCGAAAAAATTGCTGAAGGATCGAACCGGGGAGACGATCGCCGGAGCGAGGGAGAGGGAAGCGAATGGGTTTTGGCCGAGCCAGGAACCGGCGTCGTGTCGACGTGACGGCCCGGGCAAGAGCGTTGAGGCAGACGGCGGCCGGCCTGGGCCGCTGGGTCCGGCGCTGCGTGCTCGTCTTGGGCGCGTGCGCCGCGCTCGCGGCCGCCGGTTCCTTCGGCTGGCAGTGGGCGCTCACCTCGGCGTCGTTCGGCCTTCAGGCGATCTCGTTCTCGGGGCTCAGCCACATTGACGAAGGCGAGCTGGCGAAGCTGGCGGGCGTGTCGGTCGGGCAGAACGTGCTCCGGCTGGACACCGCCGCGGTCGCCAAGGCGATGGGCGCGCACCCGTGGGTGAAGTCGGTGTCGCTCCGGCGCCGCTTCCCGCCCGCGCTGCAGGTGACGGTCGAAGAGCACGCGCCGGCCGCGGTCGCCTCGCTGGGCGATCTCTACCTGCTCGACGAAGACGGGCGCCCGTTCAAGAAGGTGCACGCCGACGACTCGCTCGACCTGCCGCTCATCACCGGCCTCGACCGCGAGCAGTACGTGTCGCAGCCCGAGGCCTCGGCGGAGAAGCTGGCCCGCGCGGTCGCGCTGGTGCGGGCGTACGAAGGGTCGGCGCTCTCGAAGGCCGCGCCGCTGTCCGAGGTGCGCATCGAGCCGCAGGGCTTCGTCTGGGTGACGGGGGACGAGGAGGTCCGCCTGGGAGCGGAGGACGTGCCCGGCGCGGTGGAGCGGCTCGAGCGCGTGCGCGCCGAGCTGTCGCGCCGGGGGCTTCAGGCGCAGGTCATTCATCTCGACAACCGCGCCCGGCCAGGCTGGGTGGCGGTCAAGGTTTCCGCGCCAACGTCCGAGAGGACCGCGGCGACGGCGAAGTAGGCGCCTGGCACGAGAGTGCGAGGCTGGAGGCGACAAAGTCATGGCAAGCAAGAGGGGCGGAGAGATCATCGTCGGCTTGGACATCGGCACGACGAAGATCTGCGCGATCGTCGGTGAGCTCACCGAGACGGGCATCGACATCATTGGCATTGGCACCCACCCTTCGAAGGGGCTGCGCAAGGGCGTGGTGGTGAACATCGAGGCGACGGTGGCCTCGATTCGCCGCGCCATCGAAGAGGCCGAGCTGATGGCGGGCGCCGAGATCAGCCACGTGTACACGGGCATCGCCGGCGGGCACATCAAGGGCTTCAACAGCCAGGGCATCGTGGCGGTGAAGGACAAGGAAGTGCGCGACGCCGACATCGCGCGCGTCATCGACGCCGCGAAGGCGGTGGCGATCCCGCTCGACCGCGAGGTCATCCACGTGCTCCCGCAGGAGTTCATCGTCGACGACCAGGGCGGCATCAAGGAGCCGCTCGGCATGGCCGGGGTCCGCCTCGAGGCGAAGGTGCACATCGTGACCGGCGCGGTGTCGTCGGCGCAGAACATCGTCAAGTGCGCCAACCGCACCGGCCTCAACGTCGCCGACATCGTGCTGCAGCCGCTCGCCTCGAGCGAGGCCGTCCTCTCGGACGACGAGAAGGAGCTCGGCGTGTGCCTGGTCGACATCGGCGGCGGCACCACCGACATCGCCATCTTCGCGGGCGGGTCGATCGTCCACACCGCGGTCATCGCGCTGGGCGGCAACAACCTGACCTCGGACATCGCCATTGGCCTGCGCACCCCGGCGCACGAGGCCGAGCGCATCAAGCAGAAGTACGGCTGCGCGCTGGCGTCGATGGTGAGCAAGGACGAGACCATCGAGGTGCCGTCGGTGGGCGGCCGCCAGCCGCGCGTCCTGGGCCGGCAGATCCTCTGCGAGATCCTCGAGCCGCGGGTGGAGGAGATCTTCCAGCTCGTGCAGCGGGAGATTCAGAAGTGCGGCTTCGAGGACCTGCTCGCCTCGGGGGTGGTCATCACCGGCGGCTCGACGCTGCTCGCCGGCATGGCCGAGCTGGCCGAAGAGGTGCTGGGCTTCCCGGTGCGGCGGGGCATGCCGCGCGGCATCGGCGGCCTGGTCGACGTGGTGAAGAGCCCGATGTACGCGACCGGCGTGGGCCTGGTCGTCTACGGGGCCAAGCACCAGGACCGGCGGATGTTCCGCATCCGCGAAGAGAACGTCTACAAGAAGGTCAAAGGCCGTATGCGGGAGTGGCTGGAAGAGATATTCTAGGAGCCGCCTTGCGCTACAGCCGTGTAGCCAAAAACTTGCGCCGATCGGGAGCGGGCCGATGATGGCCTTCGCCGCGTTCCGCTTCGGCCGCTGGCCCAATCTGAGGGAGCCCTGATGGATATCTACGAGCAGTCGAAGCAGGCGGCGAAGATCCGGGTCGTGGGCGTGGGCGGCGGCGGCTGCAACGCCGTCAACACGATGATCGCGGCGAACTTGGACCGCGTGGACTTCATCGCCGCGAACACGGACATCCAGGCGCTCGCGCACAACAAGGCGCCGACCAAGATTCAAATCGGCACCACGCTGACCAAGGGCCTGGGCGCCGGCGCGAACCCCGAGATCGGCCGTGAGGCGGCGCTCGAGTCGAAGGAGCAGATCGCCGCGCACATCGACGGGGCCGACATGGTGTTCGTCACCGCCGGGATGGGCGGCGGCACCGGCACCGGCGCGGCGCCGATCATCGCCGACATCGCCAAGAGCCTGGGCGCGCTCACCATCGGCGTGGTCACCAAGCCGTTCCTCTTCGAGGGCAACAAGCGCCGCAAGCAGGCGGAGCAGGGGCTGGTGGAGCTGAAGGCGGCGGTCGACACGTTGATCACCATTCCGAACCAGCGGCTGCTCACGCTCTCGCACGAGCCGATGCCGCTGCTCGAGAGCTTCAAGCGCGCCGACGAGGTGCTGCTCAACGCGGTGCAGGGCATCAGCGACCTGATTCAGTTCCACGGCTACATCAACGTCGACTTCGCCGACGTGAAGACCATCATGAGCGACAAGGGCATCGCGCTGATGGGCACCGGCCGCTCGACCGGTGAGAAGCGCGCGGTGATGGCGATGCAGCAGGCGATTTCCAGCCCGCTGCTCGAGGACGTGCAGATCGACGGCGCCACCGGGCTGCTCATCAACATCACCGGCGGCCGCGACATGACGCTGCAAGAGGTGAACGAGGCGCTCTCCTTGGTGCACGACGCCGCCGACGCCGAGGCCGAGATCATCTTCGGCTCGCTCATCGACGAGAACATCAAGGACGAGGTGAAGATCACCATCATCGCGACCGGCTTCGTGCACCGCGAGACCAAGCGCGCGCCGATGCAGCCGGTGCAGATGCCGCTGCCCCGCGCGTCGATGCCGTCGGTGGTCGCCGCGCCCGCACCGGCCGAGTACGCGCCGGTCCGCGCCGCGCCGAGCGTGCCGCCGCCCACCGCGCAGGAGATCGCGTCGCTGGTGCCGCAGAAGCCCCAGGGCGTCCGCCCCTACGCCGCCGAGCCGCGGCCCGTCTCCAGCCCGCGCGCCGGCGTGCTCAAGGACACGCTGCCGCTGGACGAAGACCAGTTCGACATCCCGACGTTCCTGCGCCGCCAGGGACAAACCGACCTGCCCTAAAGGGGACCGTCCCCGCTAAGCCGCGTTGCGGTACTTGAACATGCGCTGGCGGTGTGAGGAGCCGCTCAGCTCCTGAAACAGGTAGCCGCGGAAGATCATGAACAGATGCAAGAGCGCGCCCGCGGCGAGCGCCAGCGCGATCGCGACCGGGTTGAGCGAGAGGGCTCCCTGCGCGAGCGGAAGGAAGAGCAAATAGATCGCCGCGGTGATCGGCACGTTGGGAATGAACCATTCGATCCAGTGCTCCTGGAGGAACCGAATGCTCTCGCCGATGGTCTGCAAGCCCTGCCGCGTCCCCCGCAGATAGATCACCTCCGGCGCCGGGTTGAGCAGCACCAGGGTCGCGATGTTGAGGAAGAACAGGGCCTGCGGCGAGGCCCTGAGGACCAGGCTCAATATCCACAGGATGAAGTACACGCCCATCACGGACCAGAAGTAGGCGCCCAGGCTCTTCTTGAGCTCCTGCAGCGAGACCTTCGAGCGCGCCACCACCTCGCCTACGAAGTAGAGGTAGCAGCTCAGGAGCGCCGTGCGGATCAGCCCCGCGACGATGCCGCCCACCTGGATGCTCATCGACTGCACGGCGAGCTGGACCGCCAGCGCGAACGCGACCAGCAAGGGGGCCGGGAGCAGCAGCGTCCAGGCGTTCTTGGCGATGGCTTGGAACGCCCGGACCAGGCAGGAGAAGTAGAGCCGGGCGTAGACGACGACCACTTTCATGCGGCGGTGCTATTCGCCTCGCAGGCGCGCGAGGTAGTGGCCGGTGCGGTGCGTGAGCTCATTGGTCCGGTCGAGCAGCGCGTCGAGCTCGCGGTAGACCGCGTCGATCTTCACCGGGGTCTTGGGGGCGGGGACGTCGCCGCGATCGCCGAGCTGGTTGATCAACGCCACCACGCGCAGCAGGTGTTGGTGCGCGAGCAGCAGGTCGCGGCCCGCCTTCGCGCCCCGGCGGGTGAAGAGCGCGCCGCTGGTGTACAGCCGGCCGATCGCCTGGCGGTTCGACGCGAGCACCGCGTGGATTTTCTCCTGGTAGATCGAGAGCCGGCGCCGGGCGCGCACGTCGCTCAACTGAATGACGGCTGCCTGGGGTGGGGTCTGCTTCGACACGCGCGGAAGGTACGCCAGCGCGCCGGCGGATCGCAACGGTTTGCGACGCCATCTGATCTTGTTGCCCGAGGAGGCGGCGGCTAGTTTCCCCCACCCATGTTCAAGAAGCTGCTCATCGCCAATCGAGGCGAGATCGCGCGGCGGATCAGCTCTGTTGCACGACGGATGGGGCTGTCGACCGTCGCCGTCTACTCCGACGCGGACGAGGCGCTGCCCTTCGTGCGCGAGGCGGACGAGGCGGTGCGCATCGGGCCCGCTCCCGCCAAGGACAGCTACCTGAACGTCGCGGCGATTCTCGACGCGGCGAAGAAGACCCGCGCCGAGGCGATTCACCCCGGCTACGGCTTCCTCTCCGAGTCGGCGGAGTTCGCGCGCGCCTGCCAGGAGGCCGGCGTGGCGTTCGTCGGGCCGCCGCCGGAGTCGATGGCGCGCATGAAGGACAAGAGCCAGGCGCGCGCGCTGGTGCAGCAGGCGGGGGTGCCCATCGTGCCCGGCTCGGGCGGCGTGGTGCCCGACGCGGCGGCGGCGATGGCCGAGGCGGAGCGGATCGGCTACCCGGTGCTGGTGAAGGCGGCCGGCGGGGGCGGCGGCATCGGCATGGCGGTCGCCCACGCGCCGACAGAGATGGAGAAGGTGTTTCGCCAGTGCTCGGACCGCGCCAAGGCCGCCTTCGGCCGCGAGGGCGTCTACCTGGAGCGCTACTTCCCCGCGCCGCGCCACCTCGAGGTGCAGATTCTGGGAGACCACCACGGGCAGCTCATCCACTGCCTGGAGCGCGAGTGCTCGATTCAGCGCCGCCACCAGAAGGTGGTGGAGGAGGCGGGCGCGCCGCTGTTCTTGAACGGCGCGCACCAGGCGCTCCAACAGCAGATGTTCGACGCCGCGGTGAAGGCCGCCCAGGCGTTCGGCTACGCCAACGCCGGCACGGTGGAGTTCCTCTACTCGGACGGCGCCTTCTACTTCATCGAGATGAACGCGCGGCTGCAGGTCGAGCACCCGGTGACCGAGCTCACCACCGGCCTGGACCTCATCGGCTGGCAGCTGCGGATCGCCGCCGGCGAGAAGCTGACGGTGAAGCAGAGCGACGTGCAGCGGCAAGGCGCGGCGATCGAGTTCCGCATCTACGCCGAGGATCCAGTGAAGTTCTTCCCCTCGCCGGGGCCGCTCCAGGTCTTCGAGGCGCCCAGCGGGGAAGGGGTGCGGCTCGACGCCGGCTACCAGGCCGGCAACGTGGTGACGCCGAACTACGACCCGATGATCGCCAAGCTGATCATCTCCGGGAAGGATCGGCCCGAGGCGATCGAGCGCTCGGTGCGGGCGCTGGAGCAGTTCCGCGTCGAAGGCATCAAGACCAACATCGCGCTGCACCAGCGCATCGTGAAGGCCCCGGCGTTTCGCTCGGGCGCGCTCGACACGCATTTCCTCGAGCACCACGCGAAGCCCTAACCGAACTCTCAAGGGGAGACGAAAACGACATGGCGGACGTCGCGGCGCACATCACGGGAACGGTTTGGAAGATCGAGTGCAAGGTGGGGCAGGCCGTGTCGGCGGGCGACACGCTCGTCATCCTCGAGTCGATGAAGATGGAGATGCCGGTCGAGGCCACCGAGGGCGGCACGGTCGTCGAGATTCGCTGCAAGGAAGCGCAGCCGGTCAACGAAGGCGACGTGCTCGTGGTGCTCGGGTAGCGGCCCCGCCGTGCCGCTGAAAGTCGACGACCGCCCGGGCGGCATTCGGGTGCTCACCTTGAGCAACCCGGGCAAGAAGAACGCGCTCGACGCGTCCTTGCTCGAGGCGCTGCGCGAGGCGCTCGCGCCCAAGCACCTGCGCGCGCTGCTCGTCACCGGAGAAGGCAAGACCTTCTGCTCGGGCTACGACCTGGAGCAGCTCCCGGTGCCCCAGGCGCACCAGCCGCTGCCGGACGCGCTCTTGGGCGAGGTGCTCTCGCTGCTCGAGCGCCACCCGGCGCCCAGCGTGGCGCTGGTGACCGGCCCGGCCTTCGGCGCCGGCTGCGAGCTGGCCGCGACCTGCGATTTTCGGGTGGGCTCGGACGCGGCGCTCTTCTGCATGCCGCCCGCGCGCCTGGGCATCGTGTACGCCCCGGACGGCTTGTGGCGGCTGGCGCGGCTGGTGGGCCTGGCGAAGGCCAAGCTGATGTTCCTCACCGGCCGCCGCGTCGACGCGAAGCTGGCGAGCGGCTGGGGCCTCCTCGACGAGCTGCACCCCCACGCGGACGCCGAGCAGCGCGCGCTGTCTCTGTGCGAGGAGCTCGCCGGCAACGCGCCGCTGGCGGTGCGCGGCATGAAGCGCGGCTTCGAGCTGCTCGCCGCGGCGCAGCTCGAGCGCGGGGCGCGGGAGGAGCTCGAGCGGCTCCGCCGGGAGGCGTTCGGCAGCGACGACGCGAAGGAGGGCCGCGCCGCGTTCCTCGAGAAGCGCGCGCCCGCCTTCAAGGGCCGCTGAGGCCTTCACGCCGGTCGGTGTCGCCGCGGGCCTTGCCAGCGGGCGCGCCGCGGCTCGTGCTCCAGCTCGCCCAGCTTGACCGCGCGCACCAGGTCGAGGCCCGACACGGTGCCGATGAGCCGCTCGCCGTCCGACACCAACAGGTCGGGCGCCCGGGTGTCGTTGAGCTGGGCGAAGAGCCCGGCGGCGCTGTCCGACGGGTGGAGCACCGCGGTGTGGATGGCCACGTCGCGCACCCTCGTCCGGTGCCGCGCCTCGGGCGCCACCCGGCGAATGGCGTCCAAGGTGACGAGCATGGGCGGCGCGGCGCCGTCGACGACCGCGAGCGAGAGCCGGCGCTCGGCGCGCATCTGCTCCGCCGCTTCGCCCACCGAGGCCTCCGCTGCGATGGTGGCCACGCCGGGCGAGTAGAGGTCGCCGACGGTCAGGTGCTCGATGACCGCCTTGGTGAAGACCGACCGCAGCTCGGCCTCCGCGCCCAC
>CAZEDU010000165.1:0-8499 GCA_964511185.1 uncultured Myxococcaceae bacterium
GCAAGAAGCAGGGCAAGACCGTCATCGTGGTGAACGACGGCGTCGGCTTCTACACCACGCGCATCCTGGGGCCGTACATGAACGAGGCGGCGTTCCTGCTCTCGGAGGGCGCCGACATCACCGACCTCGACAAGGCGGTGGTCGACTTCGGCTTCCCGGTCGGCCCGGTGACGCTGCTCGACGAGGTCGGCATCGACGTGGCGGCGAAGGTCGGCCACATCATGCACGAGGCGTTCGGCGAGCGGATGGTGGCGCCGGACGTGACCGAGAAGCTGGTGAAGGACGGCCGGCTCGGGCGCAAGGCGAAGAAGGGCTTCTACACGTACGGCGGCAAGAAGAAGGAAGTCGACGAGAGCGTGTACCTGATGCTCCCGCACGGCAAAGACCGCAAGAAGCTCGACCGGTCCGAGATGGCGGAGCGCTGCGTGCTGCAGATGGTCAACGAGGCCATCCGCTGCCTGGGCGAGGACATCCTCCGCTCGGCGCGCGACGGCGACATCGGGGCGATCTTCGGCTTGGGGTTCCCTCCGTTCATCGGCGGCCCGTTCCGGTACGCCGACGCGCAGGGCCTCTCCAGGCTGCTCGACCGCATGGAGCACTACCAGAGCAAGCACGGCAAGCGCTTCGAGCCCGCGCCGCTCTTGCTCGAGATGGCCAAGGCCGGCAAGCGCTTCTACTGAGAGAAGCCTTTCGCATGCTCCAGGGTCACCCGGCGCTCTCGCTCTACGAACGCCTGCCTCGCCTCGAGCAGCTCATGGTGCGCGGGCGTCTGTTCACCGCGCCGCTCGCCGCGGTGGAGGCGCGCGCGCCCGGCGGACGGATTCTCGACGTCGGCTGCGGGCATGGCCTGGTGAGCGCGATGCTCGCGTTGGGTCGGCCCGACCGGCAGGTGCTCGGCATCGATCCGGACGAACGAAAGATCCGCTGGGCGAAGGCCGCGCTCGCCGGCCTCCCCAACGCGCAGCTGCGGCAGGGGCTCGTGCAGGCGCTGCTGCCCGAGCACCGCGGCGCCTTCGACGCGGTCGTCATCGCCGACGTCCTCTATTTGCTGCCGCTGGCGCAGTGGCGGCACTTCCTCGAGGCCCTCTTCGCCCTGCTCGCGCCCGGCGGTGTGCTCTTGCTCAAGGAGACCGAGGCCGACGGCTCATGGAAAGAGGTCAAGTGCCTGCTGCAGGAGCTGGTCATGGTGCGGCTGTTGAGGAAGACCCACGACAGTGGGGGGCTTCACCTGCAGCCGCGCGCCGTCACGCTGCAGCTGCTGCGCGCCGTCGGCTTCTCGTCGATCGAAGTCGTTGACCTCGCGGCGGGCTACAGCACCCCACATGTCTTGTTTGTGGCTACCCGCCCTTAGGGCCGTAAGCTTGCAGCGTTTACGGCATCGTACACGTGTTGATTGACCCGAGGATGGAACCCATGCGTAGGCAGAAGCTCTACCTGCTCATCTCGACGCTCTTCTTCAGCACGTGCGGCTGTCCCACGGGGCCGACGCCCTGCATCGAGACGTCGGAGTGTCCCGAGGGGCAGACCTGCTCCGCCGGCGTCTGCGCCGAAGGGACCGACGGCGGCGAGCCGGTGACGCTCAGCTGTGATCCGACCGCGAGCGACAACGCCACGCGCGACACCGACTGCGATGGCTTGTCCGACCACGAAGAGTACACGCTCACCTACGCCAACGGCGCCAAGACCGACCCGTGCAACCCCGACACCGACGGCGACGGCATCAAAGACGGCGTCGAGGCGGGCAAGACCAGCTCGGTGAACACCACCTGCGGCTTCATCGGCGACGCCGACCCGAGCAGCACCACCGATCCGACCAACAGCGACTCCGATGGAGACGGCGTGCCGGATGGCGTCGAGGACAAGAACCAGAACGGCAAGGTGGATCCGGGCGACTCGAGCCCGACGCAGATCGACAGCGACTGCGACGGCATCAAGGACGCCGACGAGCTCGCCGGCGCCCCGGGCTGCGTGACCGACCCGCTCAAGGTCGACACCGATGGCGACGGCCTGCCCGACGGCCTGGAGGCGGGCTACACCAGCGGCGCCGACCCGGGCAGCTGCAACTACCCAGCGAGCCTGTTCGACACCGACCCGTCCACCAAGACCAACCCCTGCTTGGCGGACACCGACGGCGACGGCATCACCGATGGCGCCGAGGACAACAACGGCAACGGCGCGGTCGATCCGGGCGAGCTCAACCCGGGCGACGCCTCCGACGCCCAGGGGCCCGCGCAGCAGGCGTGCACCGTCGCCAACCTGAAGCCCATCACCTTCCAGAACAGCCAGAGCGGCGACGTGCAGGTCGCGGTCGAGCCGTCGTTCGCCCAGGTGACCAAGCTGATCGACAGCGGCGGCAAGGAGCGCGGCGTGATGGTGTACGACGCCACGCACCAGATCGCCGGGCTCGTCATCACCCGCCCGTCGACCGGCGCGAACGCCACCGCGGAGGAGACCGCGGCGCGCTCCACCTTGAACGGCACCGGCGCGATCAGCGGCGCCATCACCCAGACCTTCACCACCTGGGACGACTTCGCTCAGTCGGTGCGCGCGACCTACGACCAGGCCGGCACGGCCGACCTCAAGGCCCGGGCGAACGCCATCGCCACCGCGCTGGTCGGCGGCGGCACCACCGGCACGCTGCCGGGCACCGCGGGCGCGGGCGGCCCCTTCAAGATTCAAGCGGAGTACGTGTGGAGGACCGCGCAGCGCGTGGCCATCGTCGTCGCCATCACGCCCGCGTCGCTCTACACCGGCAACCAGCTCTTCCGCCTCGACGACGTGGGCGGCGGCAGCGCGCTCGCGCAGTTCGGCGACTTCACCAACACCCAGTGCGAGGTGTTCGAGTCGGGCGGCAACTCGAGCATCGACTTCCTGTGGGTGGTCGACAACTCGTGCTCGATGGCGGGCTACCAGGACGCGGTCGGCAACGTCGGCAACCTCTTCGCGCAGAAGCTCGGCACCGCCGGCGTCAGCTGGCGCGTGGGCGCCGTCACCACGTCGTTCTACCGCGACACCGGCGCGGTAGAGCAGCGCCCGTTCACCACCAACGTCAGCACCATGCAGGGCTGGTTCACGCGGAACCCCGCCTGCACCAACACCAACAACCAGTGCGACAGCGGCGAGGAGTGCGTCGGCGTGGTCGGCGGCTGGTTCGGCGTGTGCGGCCGCGGTGACGAGCGCGCGCTGCAGTCGTCGCGCAACTACGTGCAGAACGTGCTCTTGCCCAAGAGCTCCAACCCGGCGGACAACAAGGTCCGCAGCGGGGCGGACCTGCACGTGATTCTGCTCGGCGACGCCGATGACCAGTCGGACAACTCGAGCCAGGGCGGGCCCATCGCGCTGTCGGCGTTCGACGCCTTCTACGCCAACTACGACACCCAAGGCGGCAAGTCCGTCGTGCACGGCATCGTCTGCCCGCAGGGCCAGGGCTGTGGCGAGAGCCAGCGCGACCCGCGGCGGAACCTGACCGCCATCGCCAACTCCGGAGGCGTGCTGGGCGACATCAACGTCGCGCAGGCCAACAACCCGCAGCTGGCGAACACCCTCGACGCCATCTTGAGCGCGGCGATCGCGGGGACCGGACGGCTGCTGTCGCGGCCGCCCATCTCGGCCACCATCAAGGTCGCGATCGAGACCGGCGGCACGGTCGGCGCCTGCAACACCGACAACGTGCCGCGCGACCGGACGAACGGGTTCGACTTCGACTCCGCCACGCGGCGCGTGAGCTTCTTCGGCAGCTGCCGCCCGAACGGGGCGGGGAAGAAGATCGCCATCTCGTACCGGTACTGGAACGACGGCAGCCCGGATCCGGGCGGCGACCCGTGCAACAACGCCTGCCAGGCCCCGAAGGTGTGCGATCCGAATTCGCTCCAGTGCGTGTGCCCGTCGGACTGCGGCGGCTGCGCGCAAGGGCTGGTGTGCGACGTCGTGAGCTGCACCTGCGGGCCGGAGATCAATTAGCTGGGTCATCGAAGGCACTGCCGCGTGCTCTGATGGGAAGAGGGCACTGGTTGGCGGGGCCCGTCGCTTCGATGGGTCGAGCCCTTGCCAAGACGCGGCCGCCGCACGGCGCGCCCAGGCGCGTTCGTGGTCGATGGGTGGCTTCGACCGGAACTGCGGAGTCCTGGGTACCATTGGCGGTACCTAGAGCTCCGCAGTTCCAAGACGACGCTGTCTGGACGAGGCGAAACCACCGCGCCGAGCCTGCACCGCTGGTCGACGTTCGCTCGGACGCGCGAATACCTTCGTTCCTCCTTCTTTCAGGCCCTTGCGTGCCTCACATTCCTGCGCAGACCCCCCTTTCACCGCTGTCAGCCTCGGGGCCTACAGTGATTTCGGAGGGTCGGGCGGGAGGGCGAGATGGGCGATGGGGCAGCGGTCGTTCGTGTCGTAGCGTTGGCGCGCAGGCAGCTGGGCTTGGTGTCGACGGCTCAGTGCTGCGCCATCGGGATCGACAAGAGATGGATTCAACGCCGCGTGGAGAAGGGCGTGTGGCAGCGCGTCCTTCGTGGCGTGTTCAAGAGCGGGCCAGGCCCTGTCACACGCGAGGAGCTCGAGCTTGCGGTTCTGCTCGCGGGTGGGGAGCGGATTGCGCTCTCGCACCATACGGCTGCGCGACATTGGGGGCTGGACGTCCCCCGCGAGCGCCGCGTCCAAGTCATCACGCCGGAAGACCGCCGCCTGGTTCTCCCGGGCGTTCAGATCTGGCGGTCACGCACTCTGAAAAAGTCGGATGTCGCCGAGCAGGGGCCGTTTCGGCTGACGAGTATGGCGCGAACCGTGCTCGATCTCGCGTCGGTGCTCGACGACAAATGGCTTCGCGCGTGCGTCGACTCGGCGTTGCGGCAGCGTCGCCACCACCTTGGTTGGCTGTGGGCGCTCGTCCATCGGCATGGCCAGGGCAGTCGAGGGGCTTCGCGGCTGCTCCGACGGCTCGTCGAATATGAGGACGGCGCTGAGCTTCCCGACAGCGCCTTGGAGTCGTTCGCGATGGAGCTTGGGCTCATGACGGGGCGCAAGCCTCAGCTGCACAGGATCGTCGAAGGCCGGTCGGTGGACTTCGTCTTTCCCGAAGTCCTCCTGTGCGTCGAGCTGGACAGCTGGAGACACCACGGATCGCGCGACGCGTTCCTGCGGGATCGAGCCCGCGACCGCGCCCTGTCCGCTGCGGGGTGGCAGGTGTTGCGCTACACGTGGCGCGAGATCGAAGCGAACCCCCGGCGCTACGTCGACGAGCTGGCGTGCGTCTACGCGCAGCGGGAAATCGTGGCCCGAGCGCTCGCAGCGCGGCTGATTACCCTCTAGGCCGCCTCGCCGAACACCTTCCCGTACGTCGTGAGCTCGATGCGCCGCGCGCGGATCCGCTCGCGCACCACCGGGCTGGTCAGCGCGTCCAGCTCGCCCTCCCAGCCGTAGCGCCACTCCGGATCCTCCGGCACCACGCCCGGGTCGAGCCCGGGGTGGCACCCCAGCTCCACCACGCCGTCGGGCAGCCCATCGAGCAGGAGCAGGAGCGTCCGCTCGAACAGCCGCCCGGCCTCGAACATCCCCACCGCGGGCACCCGCACCACTTCGAGCCCGCCGGGCACCGCGGCCAGCATCTTGAGGAGCGCGCTCTTGCCGCCGCCGGCGGCCTGTTGAATCCACCCCAGGCTCGGCTTCTCCTGCGGCCAGCGCAGCGGCAGCCGCTCCTCGCGCGCGATCTGCTCGACCACGCGCGCGACGCCGGGGAGCACGTGCAGGTGCTGGTGCCCGTCCAGGTGATCCGGCTGCATGCCCAGCGTCTTCGCGAGCGCCACCTGCGCCTGGAGCTCCCGGGCGATCTCCTCCATCGGCACCTGGCCCAGCGCGTAGTCCCGCGCGAAGGTCGCCCAGTTGCGGCGAAAGCGCCCGCCGGGCGCGACCCAGCGCACCTGGTGCGGCGAGGCGGCCGGCGACAGCCCGGTCGACAGGCACAGATGGACGCCGAGCCCGAGCCCGACCTCTTTCGCGCGGGCGATGGCTTGGGGCGCGGTGCGCCCGGTCACCAGCACCGTCGCGCTGGTCACGATTCCCTTCTCGTGGGCGCGGAAGATGCCCTCGTCGATGCGAGGGTGCAGCCCGAGGTCGTCCGCGTTGGCGATGAGGCGTGTCACGGGCCCCCAGCTAACCGTTGGCCACGCGCCGCGCACCCGAAAGTGGCGTCAGCCTCGCCCGCCGCACGGGGTTGGCTGGCTCGCCCGGCGTCCGGGTCTCCGGGTACAGGCGCACCAGCTCCTTGAGCATCTTGCCGATGACCGCGGGGGAGGCGAGCGTCGAGATCCCACGCGTGCGCGGGAAGTAGTCGATGCCCATCTGGAACACGCGGAAGCCGCGGCGAATCGCCTTCACCACCAGCTCGGCGTCGATGAACGAGCCTTCGCTCTTGAGCTCCACCGACTCGAGCACGCGCCGGTGCATCACCTTGCAGCTGAAGTTGATGTCCTTGATCTGCACGTCGAACAGCTGGCGGATGAGCAGGTTGTAGACGAACGAATAAAGAATGCGCTTGGGGCCTTCGCTCGTGCGGTCGAAGCGGAACGCGCAGATCATGTCCGCCTCCAGGTAGTCCATCAGCCGGAGCGCGCGCTCGAGCTCGGTCAGGTCGAAGGGCAGATCGATGTCGGAGTAGACGATGATGTCCTTGGTCGACGCCGCCAGGCCCGTCTTCAGCGCGCCGCCGAGCTTCAGGTTCTTCTCGTGGTGCACCACCCGCACCTGCCGGTGCTTGGCCGCCAGCGCGTCGCACAGCTCCCCGGTGCGGTCGGTCGACGCGTCGTTGACGATGACGATCTCGAAGTCGTCGGACAGCGTGGGCAACACCGACAGCGCGCGGCTCACGGCGCGCTCGACGTAGTCCTCTTCGTTCCACGCCGGAAAAAACAAGCTGATGCTGGGCTTTGCCACGCAAAGACCTCCGCTGTGCGCTGGCAGGTAGCAGACTCGCCGACCTCGCCGCAACGGAGGCCCCCGACTTGGACACGGGGAGAGTGGTACCCTCCTGGCTGGTTGTCCTTCGACATGGCTTCTTGTGTTCTCGTGGTGAACGACGGCTCGCCCGCGGCGAGCGAGGCGGCAGAGACCTTCCGGGCCGAAGGCTGGCAGGTCGAGCAGAGCCCCCCCGGGCCTGGGCTGCTCGTCCCCGAAAAGGCCGAGCTCGCCATCCTTCCGGTGACGGACCAGGGCCACGGGCTCGACGACCTGGTGGTGCTGCGGACCCGGGTCGGCAGGCGCTACGTGCCGGTCATCACGCTGGTGCCTGGCAGCGACCCCAAGCCCCGGCTGATGGCCTTCGCCCAGGGCGCCGACGACGTGCTGCAGGCCCCGTTCGTGGCAGGGGAGCTGCTCGCGCGCGCGCACCGCTGCCTCGCGCTCAAGCAGCGCATCGAGCCCCGGCCCACGGCCGCCGAGCTCGAGGCCGCGGAGGTGGACGCCGCCACCGGGCTGCCGAACCTCGAGGCCTTCACGCACCGGCTCGGCGACGAGCTCCGCCGCGCGGCGCGCTACGACGCCCCGGTCTCGGTCGTGCTCGTGGAGCTCGACGAGGCGCAGCCCGCCCGGGCCCAGGCAGGCGCCACCCCCGAGGTGCTGATCAAGCAGGTGGCCCGCTTCGCCCGAGACTTCGTTCGCACCACCGACTTCGTCTGCGCGGTCGGCTCCGGCGCCTTGGGGCTGCTGTTGCCGCACACGCCTTTGCCGGGCGCGCTGACCGTCGCCGAGCGCCTGGCCCAGGGGCTGCGCGGCCTTCAGGTCCCGTCCGGCGCCCTGGTGCAGGTCTCGACGTCGGTCGGGGTGGCGAGCACCACGCAGCGCAAGGGCCTGTCGCCCGAGGAGCTGCTCGCGCTCGCCAAGGAGGCGTTGGGGCGCGCGCGGGCCGAAAGCGGCAACCGCATCGCGCTCGGCGCCGTCACTTCTTGAGCTCGAGCAGGCGGCGGATCTCCTCGAGCCGCTCGGACAGCGTCCGCTCGAACCCGTTCTGGGACGGCTGGTAGAACCGCTGCCGCTTCAGCGCGTCGGGCAGGTAGGCCTCGGGCACGTAGTTGCCCTCGAAGTTGTGCGGGTACTTGTAGCCGCCGCCGTAGCCGAGCGACTTCATCAGCTTGGTCGGCGCGTTGCGCAGGTGCATCGGCACCGGCAGCGGGCCTTCTTCCGTCACCGCCGCGCGCGCCGCCGCGTAAGAGGTGAGCACGGTGTTCGATTTGGGCGCCATCGCCAGGTAGGTGACCGCCTGGGTGAGCGGCAGCGCCCCTTCCGGCAGCCCCACCAGCTCGAAGGCCTGCAGCGCCGCCACCGCGACCTGCAGCGCCTGCGGGTCGGCGTTGCCGATGTCTTCGGAGGCGAAGATGACCATGCGCCGGAGGAGGAAGCGCGGGTCCTCGCCCGACTCGAGCATGCGCGTCATCCAATAGAGCGCGGCGTCGGCGTCGGAGCCGCGCATCGATTTGATGAACGCCGAGATGACGTTGTAGTGCTCCTCGCCGC
>CAZEDU010000166.1:0-1707 GCA_964511185.1 uncultured Myxococcaceae bacterium
CTGGGCACGCGCATCTTCCTGAACCGCTGGCTCGGCGTCCGCTTGGAGCTGCGCGACCTCATCTATTCGGAGCGGACGGTCGCCAACACCGACTCGCTGCGCAACCAGCTGTTCATCGAGGCCGGCTTCTCCATGTTCTTCCCCACCACCTTTAGCGAGGGCTAACCGATGCCTCGTCTGATCCGTCTGTTGGCGCTGGCCACCGCGCTCGCCGTCGCGCTCCCGTACGTGCCCGCGTACGCGCAGTCGTTCGAGGGGCTCGACCTGGGCGGCCGCCGCAAGCGCTCGAGCAGCAAGAAGAAGCAGCCGCCCAAGCCTTCGAAGAAGGAGAAGGCGAAAGACGACGACACTCAGGCCGAAGAGATGCCGGCGCCGCTCCCCGCGGGCGGGCTGGATTTGAGCGCTCCGGCGGCCGCCGAGAAGCCCGCCGCGGCCGAGACCGCGCCCGCCGCCAGCGACGGCAAGCCGAAGAAGGCCGCGCCGACCATGACCTTCGAGGCGGTCGACGTGAGCGGCAAGTCGGGTGAGCGGCAGCGGCTGGACGTGGCGCTGCGCGAGTTCAAGGACGAGCGGTACGAGAGCGCGGCGCTGTCGGCGTACGAGATGATGGGCGACCCGAAGCTGGCCGCGCTCCACCTGGAAGCGCAGTACCTGCTCGCCAAGTCGCTCTACCGCATGGGCATGTACCACTCGTCGCTCGGCGAGTTCTCGAAGATCCTCGACAAGGGGCCGAGCACCAAGTTCTTCAAGACCAGCCTGGAGTGGCTCTTCTTCATCAGCCACAAGACGACGAACGAGACGGTGATCCTCGACGAGATCGCCAAGTACTCGAACTTCGAGTTCCCCGACCGGTTCAAGACCGAGTTCCACTACCTGCTCGCGCGCTACCACCTGGTGCGCGGCAAGGCGCTCGACGAGGTCGAGCAGACCGGCGAGGCGAACAAGAGCTTCGCGGAGGTGCGGCGGCTCGCGCTGCTCGTGCCGAAGGCGGACCCGTTCTATCCGCGCGCGAAGTACTTGGAGGGGCTCGCGTACTTCCGCGACAACAAGCCGGAGCAGGCGCTCGAGTCGATGAAGGAAGTGGTCCGCATGACGCGGCCGGGCACCAAGGCGGTGCAGGCGAACGCGAAGGCCGCGCAGGAGCTCCGCGAGCTGGCGTTCATGCAGCTGGCGCGCACGCACTACGGCGCGCGGCAGAACCGCTACGCCATCGCGTACTACGGCAAGGTCGAGCGCGGGAACACGCAGTGGCTCGAGGCGCTCTTCGAGGCCTCGTGGGCGAACTACCGGATCGGTCAGTACGAGCAGGCGCTGGGGAACCTGATCACGCTCTCCTCGCCGTTCTTCCGCGAGGAGTACTTCCCCGAGGCGCTCATCCTGAAAGCGGTGATCTATTACGAGAACTGCCGCTACCGCGAGGCGCTGAGCATCCTCGAGGACTTCGAGCGCATCTACGGCCCGGTGCAGGAGCAGCTCGAGATGATCCTCCAGCGGCAGGCCGACTCGAGCGAGTACTACAACATCCTCAGCGACATTCAGAAGAAGAACCGCGGCGATCTGCAGCGGAGCAACACCGACTTGATCCTCGAGCGCGTGCTCAAGCTGGCGTTGACCGACAAGGACCTCAAGAAGACGAACGACTCGATCCTCGAGCTGGAAGACGAGATCGACGGCCTGGGCAAGCGCAGCGACAACTTCAAGTACTCG
>CAZEDU010000166.1:1717-8055 GCA_964511185.1 uncultured Myxococcaceae bacterium
TCCCGGCGCCGATCGGCAAGGGCGGGGCGCTGATCGAGGGGTTGAAGCTGCAGCGCGAGGGCTTGATCAAGAAGGCCGGCATCCTGGCCAAGGGCAAGCTGGAGTTCGAGCTCGGCCAGCTCAAGCAGTTCCGCGCCAACGGCCTGCGCATCAAGTTCGAGACCACGTCGAAGGAAAAAGAGTTCCTCGAGGAGCAGCTCAAGCAGGGCGGGCGCACCGAGATCGTCCGGAAGTACCGCTACAAGGTCGCGGTGGCCGACGACGAGCTCTACTGGCCCTTCGTGGGCGAGTACTGGCGCGACGAGCTGGGCACGTACCAGTACACGTTGACCAAGGGCTGCATCGACCGCGAGTCGGCCAACCAGAACACGCAGGCCTCCTCGGGCATGTGACGAAGGCCGGAGCCGGCTCTCCCACCGTGTCGGCAGCGACGAATCCGGTCACCATCGCCTTCGACGTGATGGGGAGCGACCACGGCCCCGACGAGGTGGTCCGCGGCGCGGCGCAGCTGTCGCTCGACGCGCCGAACATCCACGTCCTCCTGGTGGGCGACGCGCCCGCCATCGACCGGGCGCTCGCGCAGGTCCGCTACAACGGGGAGCGGCTGGCGGTGCACCACGCGCCGAGCGTCGTCGAGATGGCCGAGAAGCCAGGGCCCGCGCTCGACGCCAAGCCGAACGCGTCGATCGCGGTGGCGGCCCGGCTGGTGGCGGATGGGGAAGCGCAGGCGCTGGTCTCCGCCGGCAACACCGGGGCGGGCGTGCTGGCCTGCGCGCGTCACTTCAAGCTGCTGCCGGGCGTGCGCAGGGCCGCGCTGGCGACCGTGTACCCGACGCAGGCGCTCCACGGCGCGAAGCAGGATCCCTTCTCGCTCATCCTCGACGTGGGCGCGACGGTCGAGGCGACGGCGGAGGATCTGGTGAGCTTCGCGGTCATGGGGGCGGCCTACGCGCGCATCATCTCGAGGAACCCGGAGCCCACGGTGGCGCTCCTGTCGAACGGGACCGAGCCGCTCAAGGGGCCGCCCCGCGTGGTCGAGGCCCACCGGCGGCTGCTCGAGACCCCCGGGCTGAAGTTCATTGGCAACGTCGAAGGCGTCGACATTCCCAAGGGAACCGCCGACGTGATCGCGTGCGATGGCTTCGTCGGGAACGTGTGCCTGAAGATGCTCGAGGGCGTGCACGAGACGGTGCTGGAGCTGGCGCAATACGCGTACAAGAAGAAGATTCTGTGGAGGGCGGGACTGGCGATGCTCTCCTCTGGAATCGACCGCATCAAGCAGGTCACCGACTGGCAGCAGTACGGCGGCGCGCCGGTGCTGGGGTTCGACAAGCTCTTCATCAAGGCGCACGGGCGGTCGAAGGCGCGGGCCATCTCGAATGCGGGGAAGGTCGCGGCGAAGGCGGTGGCCAACGGCCTCACTGGCTCCATCGAGCAGGGTCTGGCGCGGTGAGCGCGGCCGGTTCGACGCCGCGGTGCATCTACCGGTGGGATCTCGACAAGACCTACCTACAGACCGAGTTCGACACTTTTCGACAGCTGGTGCGCACCGCGATGCAGAAGGCGCACGAGAAGGTGGCGGTGCCCGGGGCCGCGGCGTTGATCCGCGAGCTGCGCTCGGCGGGCGACAGCCGGCTGTGCATCATCTCGGGAAGCCCCACCCAGATGCGCGCGGTGCTCGCCGAGAAGCTCAAGCTCGACGGGATCGCGTTCGACGAGCTGGTGCTCAAGGACAACGTCCGGAACCTGCTGCGCGGCCGCTTCAAGGCGCTGCGCGGGCAGGTGGGCTACAAGCTGCCGGCGCTGCTCGAGAGCCGCGCCCAGGCGCCGGTCACCGCGACCGAGGTGCTCTTCGGCGACGACGCCGAGGCCGACGCGTTCATCTATTCGCTCTACGCGGACATGGTGGCGCGCCGGGTGGACGAGTCGACCGTCGGCAAGGTGATGGACGCGGCCGAGGTCTACCCGGACGACCGCGAGCGGGTGCTGCGCGCCTGGGAGCGGGTGACGCAGGCGGATCCGGTGACGCGGATCTTCATCCACCTCGACCGGTTGACGCCGCCCGCGTTCTTCAACCGCTACGGCCCGCGGGTGGTGCCGATCTTCAACTACTTCCAGGCGGCGCTGGTGCTGCTCGCCGACGGGCACTTGACCGCGCCCCAGGTGGTGAAGGTCGCGGTCGAGATGGTGCAGACGTTCGGCTACAACCTGCTGGCGCTCTCGAACTCGTTTCAGGACCTGGTGCGGCGCGGCCTGCCGCTCGAGCAGGTGGGCGCGGCGCTGGCGGAGGCGCTCCATGGCCCGAGCGCGCTGATCACCGCCATTCGGCCGGTGCCCGACATCCTGGCGGCCTTCACCAAGCGGGTGGCCGCCCTCGGCGCGCCCCCGCCGCCCCCGCCGGCCAAGACGGTCGACTACCTGGCCCTGCTCGAGGACGCCAAGCCGCGAAGGCGGCCCAAGGCATGACCTGGCCTAGGGCACTTGGATTGAAGGGCCAAAAAGGTATAGAGGCTCCCGCGCTGCATGACGCGTGACTCCACCGCCATACCCCCCGTCGAGCTGCCGGCCGAGCCGCTGGAAGTCCGCGAGGTCGAAGCCGCTGCGCCGGCCACGAACGGGGCGCCCCCGGCAAGCGCCGAGCTGCCGGTCGAGCTCTTGCGCACGCCGTCGGGGGAGGCGCCGGAGATCGACCCCGCCCAGCTGGACCCCGACGCGATCAAGGTCGTGCTGCGGCTGCACCAGCACGGCCACCAGGCCTACCTGGTCGGCGGCTGCGTGCGCGATCTGCTCCTGGGTCGGCGGCCGAAGGACTTCGACATCGCGACCAGCGCGCACCCCGGCGAGGTCCGGGCCACCTTCCGCAACTGCCGCTTGATCGGCCGCCGGTTCCGCCTGGCGCACGTGTACTTCAAGGGCGGGAAGATCATCGAGGTCTCGACCTTCCGCGCCAACCCGACCGAGCTCGAGGACGCGCCGCCCGAGCCGGTCAGTCCCGAGGGGGCCTTGGAGGAAGGCGAGGAGCCGCTCGACACGCCCGAAGAGGATCTGCTCATCACGCAGGACAACGTGTTCGGGACCGCCGAGCAGGACGCGCGCCGCCGCGACTTCACCATCAACGGGCTGTTCTACGACGTGGCCCAAGGCAAGGTGATCGACTACGTGCGCGGCCGCCGCGACCTGGCGCTCCGGCAGATCCGCACCATCGGCGATCCGGAGGTGCGCATGCGGGAAGACCCGGTGCGAATCCTCCGGGCGGTCCGGTTCGCCTGCAAGCTGGACCTCGACATCGAGTCGCGCACCTATGCGGCGATGGAGGGCGCGGTGGAGGACCTGCCCCGCTGCGCGCCGCCGCGGCTGCTCGAGGAGACCTTCCGGCTCATCCGCGGAGGGGTCGCCCGGCCCGCGCTCAAGCTGCTGCAGGCGCTGGACGCGCTGAAGCTTCTGCTCCCGGTCATCGACGACCACCTGCGAAAGGGCGGGCCCGAGGCGGAGGAGGCGTTCTGGCGGTACGCCGCGGCGCTCGACGAGCGGGTGCGGGAGGGCGATCCGCTCGACGACGCGGTGCTGCTCGCGGCGCTCCTCTTGCCGATCAGCGAGTCGGTCGCCGAGCCGGCCGCGCCTGAAGGTGGCCAGCCGCGCGTCGCGGAGCAGATCGAAGCGTTGCTCGCCGAGCTGGTGCGCACCGCGCGGCTTCCGCGGCGAATCGCCGAGCGCTGCCGCATTCTCCTGCTGCTCCAGAAGTACCTGTCGGGCGAGCGCCGGCGGCGGGGACCTCCTTCGGGGCTCCGCGCGCACCCGTTGTTCCGCGAAGCGCTGGTGCTCTTCGAGATCCAGGTGAACGCGACCGGACAACACCGCGAGGCGCTGGAGACGTGGAAGGCGGGCGGGGCGCCCGAGCCGCGCGCCGACGCGGAGGGCCCTGGTCGGCGCCGCCGGCGGCGTCGTCGCTCGAAGCGCTCGGGCAGCGGCCCGGCCGCTTAAGCCCCTACTCGGTGATCGGCCGCTGATCGAACGCCTTCGTCCCGGCGCTCGGCGCGGCGTCGCCCCGGTAGAGCGGGCAGCCCAAGCAGGTCCAGTTCTCCCAGCCCCGGGCCAGGACGGTGTCCAGGCAGCGGCCGTAGAACTGGCAGAACACGTCGCGCGGCACTTGGCCGCCGACGCGCACGAGGCCCGAGGCATCTTGTGGGCAAGGTTCCACGCGCAATGAACCGCGCGCGCCGCGTCAACCTTCCGGACGCTTTTTAGGGAAGCTTCCGGCTCCCATTCGGCGGCGCACTTCATCGTCGCGGTCGCCCGCGTCGGACAGATCGGCCGTGCGCACCACGCCCGGGCCGAAGCGGCGCTCGAGCCGATCGAGCGCTTCGTTCAGCCGCTCGGTGCGCGAGGGGCCTTCCTGAAACAGCGGCAGCTGCGCCGTCCCGCCGCCCAGCTCCTGCGCGGAGACGCCGGTGAGCCGCACCGGCTGGCGCAGCGGCTCGCGGTGCAGCAGCGCCAGGGCGGCCCGGTAGAGCGTCTGCCCGTCGTCGGTCGCCGCCTCGAGCGTCTGCCGCCGGGTGGTGAGCGCGAAGTCGGCGTACTTGAGCTTGAGCTGCACCACGCGCGTCTTCACCCCCGCGCGGCGCAGCCTCCGCGCGACCCGCCAGGCCTGCGAGTGGATGTGCGGCTCGAGCGCCTGCGCGTCGGCCAGGTCCTCTTCGAACGTGTCCTCCGAGCCCACGCTCTTGGCCTCGCGGTCGGGGACGACCGGGCGGTCGTCGTGTCCCAGCGCGAGCTCCCGCAGCCACGGGCCGGTCGCGCCCAGCTTCGACTCGAGCCAGTCCGGGCGCTGCGCGGCGATGTCGCCCACCGTCTGGAGCCCCAGCTGCACGAGCGTGGCCTCGAGCTTCGGGCCCACGCCCCACAGGCGCGACACCGGCAGCGGCGCGAGGAACGACACCACGTCGGGGGCCGTCACCCCCCGCTGTCCGTTCGGCTTGGCCAGGTCGGAGGCGATCTTCGCGACGAACTTGTTGGGCGCGATCCCCGCCGACGCGTGCAGGCGGACCCCCTCGAAGATGCGGCGCCGCAGCGTCCGGGCGATGTCGTCGGGCGCGCCGAAGAGCGCGCGCGAACCCGTGACGTCGAGGAAGGCCTCGTCGAGCGAGAGCGGCTCGACCAGCGGCGTGACCGACTCGAAGAGGGAGAAGACGTGCTCGCTGGCCTCGACGTACGCGCGGGGGCGGGGCGGCACCACGATGGCGTGAGGGGCGAGCCGGACCGCGCGCGACATGGGCATCGCGCTGCGCACCCCGAAGGGACGGACCTCGTACGAGGCGGCGAGCACCACGCCGCGCGTCGGGTGGCCCCCCACGATGACGGGCTTTCCGCGCAGCTTCGGGTCGTCGCGCTGCTCCACCGACGCGTAGAAGGCGTCGAGGTCGATGTGGAGAATGGCCCTGTCCACGGTGGTGTGGAATTAGGGCAAAAGCACCTGGAGCGCCACGAGCGCGGCCAGGAAACGGACCTCGCCCTGTGTCAGCGCGGCCTGCGCGTGGGGATCTCGAAGCAGCTGCGGCAGGCGGCGCCAGACATCCCGCTCGGACGGCAAGATCGACAGCCGGCCTTCGATGTCGTCGAGCGGGGTGAGGCGCAGCGGTCGGGAGACGACCGTCCGCCAGATGCGCTGCACGGGCTCGAACCCGAGCCGCTCGCGGAAGGCGGATAAGAGCATGGCGCCGAGCGGCCGGCGGAAGGTGGGTTGCGCGAGCTGCATGGTCTTCTGCTCGACCGTTCCGCCCATCACCAGCGCTTGATCGAACCGCACGCGCACCTGGAGCTCGAGGAAGTCGGCGAGCTCGGCGGCGGACAACAGCTGCAGCCCGACGAGCTGATCCCCCAGCAGGCTCTTGTTGCGCTTGGCGAGCGCGGCGGCCGCCTCGATGGCCTGGTGATCGAGCCGGCGCGCGGCGACCACCAGGCTGCCGAAGCGCTCCGCCTTGATGTTCGAGTCCGCGCCGATCACCACGCCGTTCGAGACGTGAATCGACCGTTGGTTCTCCCCGTGCGTGACGACGAGCGAAGCGGTCCCGTTCTCGTGGAAGAGCTGGGCGAGACGGCCAAGAAGCTCAGGTTGAATCGAGACCACCCACACTCCCGGTGTACGCCTTGAATCCGAAATATACCGGAGCCTTCAGGCGGGCGGCGAAAGCTGAACCCTGTCGAGCGCTTGAACCAGGGTGGGGGGCAGGGCGCTCGCGACCTCGATGCGGCGGCCGGTGGTCGGGTGGGACAGCGCGAGCGAACGCGCGTGAAGGAAGAAGCGGCTCAGGCCGGGGAGGGCGCGGCCGCCGTAGAGCGCG
>CAZEDU010000166.1:8073-8478 GCA_964511185.1 uncultured Myxococcaceae bacterium
CCAGGTGGGCGCGCACCTGGTGCAAGACACCGGTCTCGATCTCCACGTCGACCAGGCTGTGCTCGCCGCGGCGCCCGAGCACCCGGAAGCGGGACTTGGCCTCGCGCCCTTCGGGGCCGCCGTCCCACGCGGGCTCGACGCGGTCGGCGTGCCGCGGGTGGTGGCGCAGGGGCAAGTCGATGGCGCCTTCGTCGGCGATGGGGCCGGTGACCAGCGCCCAGTAGTGCTTTTCGACCTGCCGCTGGCTGAACGCCTGGCGGACCGCCTTCCACGCCAAGGGCGTCTGAGCGGCGAGCAGCACCCCCGAGGTCTCGATGTCGAGCCGGTGGCACAGCCCGCCCTCGCGCGGATCGTCGCTCGCGGTCGCGCAGCCGGGGAACCGGGCGACGAGCGCGTTGGCGACGG
>CAZEDU010000167.1:0-1860 GCA_964511185.1 uncultured Myxococcaceae bacterium
CGTCGCGACCTCGCGGCCCACCACCACGCTCGACGTCAACGTGCGCTGGGAGGCGGCGCGCTTCAGATGACCCGCGTGCTCGCCTTCGTCGCGCTCGCGCTCGCCGGCTGCGACCTGCCCCCTCCCGGCCCCGAGCTGCCCATCGACCTGACGATCTCGCGGGCCTTGGGCGCGCCCATCGGCCAGCTCCAGGTGGCGCTCGTCTCCAAAGGGCGCGCGCTCGACTGCGCGGCGCTCCAGGGCAAGTGCCTGCGCTCGGTGGTCGACCTCGACCGGCTCGAGACGCTCGCCGACGCGACCGGGCGCCAGAAGAAGGCGCTGCGCTTCGAGGTGGCGCCGCTCGCCGACGGCGGCGTGGCGCAGAACCTGAGCGTGGGCGGCGTGCCGGTCGGGCGCGACTACGCGCTGGTGATCGAAGCGCTGACGGCCGAGTCGCCGCCGCGGCTCGCGGGCAGCGCGTGCAACCACATCGCGAAGGTCGACAGCGGCCGGAACGACGCGGTGCTCGCCGTCATCACGCCGGCCGGCGCGGCCCCGGCAGCGTGCGATCCGCGCATCGACTGAAACGTCAGCTCTGCTGAGAGCCGGGCAGCGTGGATCGGACCCAGGGCGCTCGCAGCCGAGCGGAGGCGAAGCAGCGCTTGGCCACCACGGCGGCCGTGGCGCTGAAGAGCACGACGCCGAGCGCCACGAGGCTCGCCTGAACGTCGGTGAGCGTCTGCCCGACGCGCCTCGCCAGGCCGCCCCAGTACCCCCACCCGTACGCGATGGGCAGGTGGATGACGTAGGCCCAGAGCGACGCGCGGCCAACGGGCGCGGCCAGGCGCGCGAGCCTTTCGGGGAGCTGCATCGCCCCCGCGGCGATGACGAGCACCGCGCCCAAGCGCCAGAAGAACTTCACCGGGTCGACGGGCACGAGCCCCGCGGGCGACGCCCAGCCGTTCCATGCCCAGGTGCCCAACAGCAACAGGGCCCCCAGCCCCGCCATCCAGCCCAGCGCCCGGCGCCCGGTGGCCATCGACGGAAACAGCGCGCCCGCCGCCGCCCCGAACAACAGGTACGCCGACCACGGAAAGAACGAGAAGAGGGCCGTGCCGCCGCCCAGGCTCTGCTGCACCACGCCCGGGACGTGGGCCGCGGAGAGCGCCCGCCAGACGCCGGGCGCCGAGAAGACGATGAGTCCGCCCGCGGCGGCGAGCGCCAGCGGCGTGGCCCCCGCGGCCGCGGCGTTCCGCCGACGGAGCACCGCGACCATCGCCAGCGCGAGCAGCATCGCCGAGGCGATGCACTGCAGGGCATCGAAGGTAGCGAAGGAGCGCCACAGCTCGGCGTCGAGCCGAAAGAGCCCTCGCCAATCCCACACGGGCAGGCGCAGCGAGTACCCCAGCAAGAACAACAGCCCGATGCGGGGCAGATGTGGCCGCACGACCTGCCAGCCGGCGAGCTGCTTGCGTTGCACGACGAGCAAGAGCACGAACCCGGCGAGGAAGAGGAACAGCGGCGCGGTGAAGTTGCGGAAGACCCAGTAGCCCTTCACCCAGGCCACCTGCCGCGCGTCGGGTGACAGCACGGCGTCCATCGTGTGGCCGAAGATCATGGCCAACACCGCCAGCGCCCGCGCGGCGTCGAGGCCGGCGATGCGGTGCGATCGCCGCGCCTCGCTCAAAGGACTCCGTGGCCCTCGGCTTCGTGCCGATCGATCAGCGCTTCGATGCGCAGCCGGTCCGGCTCGCCGAGCTCGACGAACTGCACTCCCATGCCCAGGTCCTTCGCGTTGACGATCTCCCCGTCGCAGAGGATCTGGTGCTCTTCGCCCGGCAGCGAGAAGCGCAGCTTCACCTGCGTCCCGACTGGAAGCGG
>CAZEDU010000167.1:1870-8406 GCA_964511185.1 uncultured Myxococcaceae bacterium
AATGGTCTGCGCGAAGTAGGCGCCCCCGACCGACAGGTTCGACGCGCGCTGGAAGTACAGCTCGCCGTCGCGCTCCGCCTCGATCCAGAGCTCCACTGGAATTCGCCGTTGCCGGCGCTTGTCGTCTACCCCCGTCATGAACGAAGCGGCTTATGCCACGAATCGGCTTGGAGTAGGAAGTGAGCCCATGGCTCGCATCCTGATCGTCGAGGATGAGCAAGACCTCGCGGGTTTGCTCCTCTACAACCTGCGCGCGGAGGGCCACTCGACCGAGGTGGCGAGCACCGGCGCGGCGGCGATCTCGCGGCTGAAGACGTTCCGGCCCGAGCTGGTGCTGCTGGACTTGATGCTCCCGGACATCTCCGGCACCGAGGTCGCCCGCATGATCCGCGAGACCCCGGACCACAAGCGCACGCCGATCATCATGGTGACGGCCAAGGGCCAGGAGGCGGACCGCGTGCGCGGGCTCGAGGTGGGCGCGGACGACTACGTGGTGAAGCCGTTCTCGGTCCGGCGCGGCGAGCCCGACGCGCCCGAGACCGCCGTGCTGACGGCCGGCGACATCGCGCTCGATCCTTCGCGGCACGAGGTGCGGGTGAAGGGCACGCCGGTGGTGCTCACCGCGCTGGAGTTCCGGCTCCTCAAGATGTTCCTCGAGCGGCCGGGCCGCGTTCAGTCGCGCGAGACCTTGCTCTCGGACGTCTGGGGAATCGACGCCGACATCACCACCCGCACGGTCGACACGCACATCAAGCGGCTGCGCGAGAAGCTGGGGCCCGCGGGCGATCTCATCGAGACGATCCGCGGCGTCGGCTACAAGCTGCAGGTTTGAAGCCGGTGCCGACCCGCTTGATTCCATGGGTGGTGGTCGCGTTCGCGTCGGTGACGGCGGTGGTGTGGCTCGCGTCGAGCCGCTTCGTCATCGGGCTGGTGGCGGGCGTGCTGGCCGCGCTGGCCAGCGGGGCGATCGCCGCCATCTCGGGGCGCTCGCTGGTGCGGCAGCTCGACGCGCTCACCGCGGTGGCCCGCGTCGTCGAGACCGAGCTCGAGCCCGCCGCGGCGGAGGAAGATCCGAACAAGCTCGCGCGCGACGTGAACGAGGTGGCGCAGCGGGCCAAGGCGCTCGGGCGCGAGCTGAGCACGCTCACCGCGGTGGTGGACGGCATGGTCGAGGGGCTGTGGATCACCGACCGCGACGGCACCATCATTCGCCACAACAACGCGCTCAAGGAGATGCTGTTCGTCGCGGGCCAGCCGCTCATCGGGCAAAGCCCCGTCGAGGTGCTGCGGAGCGCCGAGCTGCAGGAGGCGGTCACCCGCGCCTGCCGGCAGGGTGAGTCGTCCCACTTGGAGATCTCGGTCGAAGGCCTCAGGCCGCGCACGTTGTCGATCGACGTCTCGCCGCTGCGCGAGGTCGGCGGGTCGGCGGCGGTGTTTCACGACGTGACCGACCTGCGGCGCCTGGAGAAGATCCGCAAGGACTTCGTCGCCAACGTGTCGCACGAGCTGCGCACGCCCCTCACGGTGATTCGGGGGTACGCGGAGACGCTCCAGGCCGGCGCGCTCGACGATCGGGCCAACGCCGCGCAGATGGTCGAGATCATCCACCGGCAGTCGGAGCGGCTGTCGGAGCTGGTGGAGGACCTGCTCGAGCTCTCGCGGCTGGAGAGCCGGGAGCTCCAGCTCGAGTCGGGCCCGGTGCCGCTCGGCGAGGCCGTCGCGCGCGCGGCGGAGGCGGTGCGGCCGCGCATGGACTCCAAGGCGCTCACCTTGCGGCTCGAGCTTCCAGAGGGGCTGGCGGCGCGGGGCGACGCGCGCGCCATCGAGCGGGTCATCTTGAACCTGCTCGACAACGCCGCGAAGTACACCGCGCGCGGCGGCCGGGTGGTGGTCTCGGCGGAGCCGCTCGACGGCCAGTGCGCGCTGCACGTCGCCGACACCGGGTCCGGCATCGAGGCCAAGCACCTCCCCCGCATCTTCGAGCGGTTCTACCGGGTGGACAAAGGCCGCAGCCGAGACACGGGCGGCACCGGCCTGGGGCTGGCGATCGTCAAGCACCTGGTGACCGCGATGGGGGGCGACGTGAAGGTCAAAAGCCAACCCGGCGAAGGCAGCACCTTTACCGTCCTGCTCCCGCCCGCCTGACGGATTTTCACCCGGCGCGCGCGCCCAACGGCCGGGGGGCGCGCTAGAGTGCCGGACGGCATGCGCGTCGCGGTACTGGCGGACATCCACGGGAATCTTCCGGCGTGCGAGGCGGTGCTCGAGGACATCGCCCGCCAGTCGCCGGACTACGTGGTCGCCGCCGGAGACCTGGCCCTGCGCGGCGCGCACCCGCGCGAGACGGTCGAGCTGCTCGACGAGCGCTGCGACGTCCTGTTGATGGGGAACACCGACTGCTACCTGTCCGGCAACTACCTGGGCGGCGCCTACCGCGAGCGCGAGCACTGGAAGACCGACCTGCTCGGTTGGACGCGCGATCAGCTCGGCGCCGAGTGGGTGCGCCGGATGGGCGAGCTGGCGTTCTCGGTGCGCTACTCGCCCCGGCGCGGGCAGGACCTGTTCGTCTGCCACGCCAACCCGCGCAACCTGGAGGACTCGCTCGACCCGACGATGGACGAAGGCTCGGTGCGAAAATACCTGCACCACCTCGACGCGGCGGCGGTGGCGTTCGGGCACCTCCACTTTCCTTACCGGCGGCGCGTGGGCCGCGTGCTGATCGCCGACGTGGCCTCGGCCGGCATCCCGCGCGACGGAGACCTGCGGCCGGCCTACGGCCTCTTCACCTTCACCCCGAAAGGGTGGCGGGTGCAGATTCGGCGCGTCCGCTACCCGGTGCGCAAGGCGACGCAGGCGATCAGCGCGCGCAAGTTGCCCGGCGCTCCGCTGCTGATTCACAAGCTCATCGAGTGCCGCTACCGGCACCACCAGCAGCTCATCGAGGCCGCGCGGCGCCACTCGGGCTTGCCGCCCGCGCACCGCGACGCGCGAAGGCAGACGGAAGACTCGGTCCCCGATGGCAAGCCGGTCGCCGCCGCGGATTCGGTGCCCGACGGCGAGCCGCGCGCGGCGAGCGCACCGCCCGGCCGCGGCCGCTGAGCCGTTGCGCAATTGTTACCTCGCATTCACGGGGGCGTTTGGGGCGCGCGCTACGCATGGGCCCCATGTTGCCCTTGGTGCTGATCGTGGATGACGAGCGAGATCTGGCTCGCCTCGTCGACTTCAACCTCCGACAGGCCGGGTTGGAGACTTCGCTCGCGCACAACGCCGACGAGGCGCTGACCGCGCTGCAGCAGCGCCCGCCCGACCTGGTGCTGCTCGACCTCATGCTGCCCGACATGTCCGGCACCGAGCTGTGCCGCCGCATCAAGGCGCAGCCGAAGACGGCGCAGGTGCCGGTCATCATGCTGACGGCCAAGAGCGAAGAGCCCGACCGCGTCACCGGCTTCGAGGCCGGCGCCGACGACTACGTCGTCAAGCCCTTCAGCGTGCGCGAGCTGGTGCTGCGGGTGAAGGCGGTGCTCCGGCGCGCCCAAGCCCCCGAGCCGAGCGGGCCGGTGGCGCCGCAGGTCGAGCTGGGGCCCATTCGACTCGACCTCGGCTCGCACCGCTGCTTCATCTCGGGCAGCGAGGTCGCGCTGACGGTGCTCGAGTTCAAGCTGCTGCACCACTTGATGACGCGCGTGGGCCGCGTGCAGACGCGCGATCAGCTGCTCGCCGACGTCTGGGGGGTGACGAGCCCGCTCGAGACGCGCACCATCGACACGCACGTGATGCGGCTGCGCGAGAAGCTCGGCCCCGCCCGTCAGCTGCTCGAGACGGTGCGCGGGGTGGGCTACCGGATGGTGGAGCAGAACGAGGCCCGGCGCGGGGAAGCGCCGGGCCCCAAAGCCGTCGACGAGCTCTAGTTCAACGGGAAGGCGGTCCAGCCGGACGTCCAGTCCTCGGTGCCCACCGCGCCGACGAAGGTCGCGGTGACGTCGAAGAACCCGTCGTTCGGAGGCGTGGCGCCGCCGGTCAGCGCGGGCGAGTCCCCGCGGGGCTTGAAGCTCGGCGCCGCCACGTCCTGCGCCGCCTCGAGCACCGGGTTCAACGCGCGGTTGGCGAGCGCCGGATCCATCAGCCGGGTCGCCTCGCTGAAGCCGTCGTCGTTGTCGGTGCCGTCCTCGGGCAGGCCGTTCATCACGCCCTTGTTCGCGTAGAAGATGCTGCTGCGGATCGACAGCGCGCCGCTGTCGAAGTTGCTGACGACCTCGCCCTTGTCGAAGTCGATGCCGTGGTCGGCGAAGTACGCGACGATCAGGTTGGACATCTGCCCCGCGGTGCCGTTCTTCAGGTGCATGCCGTACGACTTCGCGCTGCCGCCCGCCTCGCGGCCGATGAGCGTCGCGTTCCAGATGCGCGGCGCCGACATCGGCAGCGCCGTCTTGTTGTTCGGGTTGTTGTCGCCTTCGAAGGCGTTGTTCCCGACCTCGCTGCCCTGCTGGACGATGAGGAACTGCACGCGCCCGGTGTAGCCGTGGTCCCAGTCCAGGCCGTCGTCGTCCGGCAGGGTGATGAGGATGTGCTTCAAGTCGGCGGTGCCGCCGAACATCTCGACGCCGTCGTCGGCGCCTCGGTGGACCTGAACGAAGTCCACCTTCGTGCCGCTGCCGCAGCCGCCCAGCGTCAGGCCGTTGAGCTCGTTGTTGTTGACGAGCTTGAAGCCGGCGAACTCGATGCGCGCGAACTGAAGCGCGCCGCAGCTGTCGGCCGCGTCGGGCGCCGCGCCGCCGCCGTACTTGGTGCGCTCGTCGGTGGTCGCCGCGAAGCCTTCGATGTACGCCTCGCCGCCCTGCACGTTGATCGGCGCGCGCCCGAGGAGCACCACGCCGCCCCAGTCGGCCGGCTTGCGGCTGCCTTCCGGCTGCGCGCTGGTGAAGACGATCGGCTTCTCGCGCGTGCCGACCGCGTTGAGCTTGGCGCCGCGGGTGATGACGAGCGAGCTGCCGCTCTCGCCCAGGATGCGGGTGCCAGGCTCGATGGTGAGCACGGCGTTGTTCTCCACGAAGACGTGGGTCTTCAAGGTGTACGTGTTGGCGGCGCTCCAGGTGAGGCTCTCGGTGATGGAGCCGGTCACTTCGACGGACTCGCCGGTCCCCTCCGGGGTCTTCTCTTCGGGTTTCGACAAACCGCAGCCGCTCACGACGAGCGCCGCGACAACGGCGGTGAGGCTCAAACGCATGGGATGACTCCTTCAGGGTGGGTTACAGCGACCAGCCCAACGAGGCCCCGAACGCGAGCCCCGGCTGGTACTTGAGAACGGTGACCCCGCCCTGCTGCAGGGTCACCGTCGACAACAACAGGTTCGATGCCGTGAGCTTGAGCTGCGTGCGCTCGCCCAACTTCTGGCTGAACGCCACGTCGAGCCGGTGGAACGGCTGCTCGTAGACATCCGGGAGCGTCTCGAAGCCGACCTCGCTGATGCGCGGCCCGTAGACGTTGTAGAGGAGCGCCGCTTCGGTGCCGCTCTCGACGCGCTCGTAGCCCAGGCTCGCGTTCACCACGTACGGCGATTGGCCTTGCAGCGGACGATTGCGGTTGGTCTGCGCGCCCACCGCGCGCGCGCCCAGGTCGATCTCCGACTGGAGGAACGTCAGGTTGGCGGCCACGCGGAAGGGCCTGAGCGGCGCGGCGATGCGCGACAGCGAGGTGCGGGCCTCGAGCTCGACGCCGTAGAGCGTGGCGCCCGCCGCGTTCTGAAACGACAGGTCCCCCGCCGCCACGCCGACGATGACGCGCTCGATCGGATCGACGAAGCGCTTGCCGAACACGGAGGCCGCGAGCAGCTCGGTCTCGGTGAGAAACCACTCGGCGCGCAGGTCGGCGTTGTGGATGCGCGTCTCCACCAGGTCGGGGTTGCCCGTCACGCCGCGGCGGCGAACGAAGTCGTAGAAGAGGAACGGCGCCAGCTCGCGGAAGGTCGGGCGCGCCAGCGTGTAGCTGTAGCCGGCGCGCACGTTCAGCGCCGGCCCGACCTCGTAGACCAGCGAGGCGGTCGGCAAGAGATCTTGGTACAGCCGCTCGGTCGACGGCGGCGCGACCGAGGTGACGGCGTAGGGGCTCTCGGCGCGGAGCTCCTGGCGCGACGACTCGAAGCGCAGCCCGGTGTTCAGCCGCACGCGGCCGAAGACCTTCACGTCGCCGGACAGGTACCCCGCGAACGTCCCCAAGTACGCGCGGTAGGCGTCCTCCGGGAGCGTGGTCTCCTGCACCGAGATCGGACCACCCAGGTTCTCGGGGGCGAACAGCTCCTCGGCGGATCGGCTGAGCAGATCAGGCCGGCCGCCGGCGTAGGAGAAGCGGAACCGCCGCGCGTCGAAGCTGCGGTACGACACCTGCGCGAGGCCGCCCGCCTTCAGCTGGAAGGCGCCGACGGGGAGGGTGAGGTTCGCCGTACCGCCGCCAGAGTCCTCCGAGAGATCGGCGAAGAAGCGATCTCCGCTGCCAGGCTGGTTGCGGAACGCGCGAGCGCTTCGGCTTCGATTCGTGCGCGT
>CAZEDU010000168.1:0-7974 GCA_964511185.1 uncultured Myxococcaceae bacterium
GAATCGCGTTGGTGATGAGGTTCTGCAGCACCTGCCTGAGCTTCACCTCGTCGCCGATGGCGAAGAGGCTCTCGGGCGTCTCGGCGCGCAGCGTGACGCCGCGCTCGCGGGCGAGGATGGCCAGCTCGCTCGCCGCTTCCTTGCAGAGCTCCGACACGTCCACCGTCGTCGGCTCGAGCGTCGGGCGAACGCTGGCGCCGCGGCTCTGATCGAGCAGGCGCTCGATGAGCGAGAGCACCTTCTTCCCGACCCGGACGATCGCCTCGGCCGAGACCTTCTGGTCGCCCTCGAGGCCCGCGTCGGCGAGCAGCCGCCCGTGGCCGAGCAGGACCTGCAGTGGCGCGCGCAGGTCGTGCGAGCAGACGGCGATCACGTCGTCCTTCAGGCGGTGCAGCTCCTTGAGCCGCTGGTTCGCCTCGGTCAGCTCGCGGTAGCGGTCGACGTAGGCCGACTCCAAGTCCTCGCGCTTGCGCCTGAGCGCCGCGTGCAGCCGCGCGTTCCGCACCGAGTTGGCGATGGCGCCGGCGGCGGCCACCGCGAAGGCCTGGTCGTCCCGCGAGAACGCGTCGTCGGTGCGCGAGAGCCGCAAGAACAGCGCGCCCAGCATCTCGTCGTGGCTCAAGAGCGGCTGCACCAGCACCGACCGCACGTTGAGCGGCGCGATGTCGCGGCGCACCTCCGCCATCAGCGGGTCGCGCGTCGCGTCCTCCACGTGCACGGTGGCGCGCGTCTCCAGCGCCTTTCGCAGCTCGGGGTAGCGCGCCAGGTCGATGGGGAATGGCGTCGAGTCGCGCCGCTCGCGCGAGGCGACCACCCGGGCGACGCGCGGCCCCTGCCCTTCCACCAACACGACCGAGCAGCGATCGCTCGGCACCACCTTGGAGATCTTGTCGACCGCGATGGCGAGGATCTGCTCGAGCTCGAGCGAGCTGGTGGCGGCCTGGGTGATCTCGAGCAGCGCCTCCATGCGCCGACGCGTGGCCTCTTCGCGCTCGACCAGCCGCTTGCCGCGCAGCGCCGCCTCGAGCCGCCGCGTGAGCTCGTCGGTCGAGCGCACCCAGTCCTCGACGTCGAGCTTCTTGAAGGCCTCGGACCGGCTGCGGGTCAGGTCGGCCAGCACCGGCACGCCCTTGAGCGCGTCGGAGCCGCGGATCACCGCGAGCGCCTCGGCCGCCACCGCCGCGGGGGTGGAGAGCAGAATCGCTTCGGGCTTGAGCTTCGCCGCCGCCGACAACACCGCCCCCGCGGTGTGAGCGGCCGTGCAGAAGTAGCCCCGGGTGGAGAGCTTTTCGACCAGCTCACCCGAAGCGTCCTTCCCCGCGACCACCAACACGCGACCCCGCAGCCCATTGTGGGACAGCGATTTCACCGGACGCGCAGTATCACCAGCGGGGCAGGCGCGGGCCAAGACTCCCGTGCGGGTGAAGCTGCTCGCTTTCCGTACCTGTTGTGGATGGGACAACAACAGCCCTGTTGCAGGCCCAGTCGCCAAGCGAGCTTGCGTGCGAGGCAAACCGCAAGGAGCGCTATAGTGAGGTCCGCTTAAGGCCCGCTTTCGACCGAGGCTCCATGCTCCGCCTCGCGGTACCTTCTCTGCTCCTCGCTTCGGCCGCTCTCGCACAGTCCGGGAGCGGAGATTGGTCGTCTTTTCCACCTCCAACGGCGGGGCCGGCGTCCAAGTCGGAGGCGCGCCGCCGGGTCGAGGAGCGGCTGCAGCGCGCGCAGCAGGCCAAGGCGCAAGAGAAGGCCGCCGCCAACCCTGAGCCCGTCCCCGGGGTGCCGGTGGCCAGCGCGCCCGCGGCGCCGGCGGAGGAGGCGCGGGTGGTCGAGACGCGGGAGCGCTACCTGCCGGGCTCGGAGCCGCACAGCCCGTCGACCATCGGCAACAAGTACAACGCCCCGGCGAACCACCGCGTGACGGCGGGCAACGTGGGCGTGGGCACCTTGCGCGTGCCGAGCGCGGACCTGGGGCCGACCGGCATTCTCCGCCTCTCGCTGCTCGGCGAGTACTTCAGCCAGCGGGACTTCCCGGTGCTCCGCGCGATCGACGTGCGCGCCGCCGGCACGTTCGGCATCTCGTACGTGCCGCTGCGCTGGCTCGAGGCGTACGTCGCCTATGGCGCCGCGTCGAACAGCAACACGCGGTCGTCTCCGCGGCTGATTCAGTCGCTCGGCGACTTGAGCGCCGGCGCGAAGCTCGCGCGCAAGTTCGCGACCGGGTTCCACGCCGGCGTGGATCTGCGCGGGCAGTCCTTCTCCGGCGTCGGCAACGTGAGCCGGTACGTCTTCGGCTTCACCCCCCGGGCGCTGGCCACCTACGACTTCCGCGAGCGGTTCGAGAAGGTCCCCTTGCGGGTGTCCGGCGCGTTCGGCGCGACGTTCGACGGCACCGGCCGCCTGGTGACGTCGCAACCGCTCAACGCGGCCGAGGAGTTCGCGCTCGGCATCCACCGCTACCACCGGCTGCTGGGCGGCGTCGCGCTCGAGGCGCCCCTGCCGATCGCCACGCCCTACTTCGAGTACAACGTGGCCTACCCGCTCGGCGTGCCGAACGGCCGGCTGCCCGGACCGGACGGCGTGTCGCAGCCGGTCTCGCGCGTGCTGCCGCAGACCATCGGCTTCGGCGCCAAGATCACCGCGGTGCGGGACCTGACCTTCACCGCCGGCGTGGACCTGGGCCTCTCCCGCAGGGTCGGGCTGGGTTTGCCGGCGACGCCGCCGTACAACCTGTTCTTCGGCGCGGGCTTCAACATCGACCCCCTCCAGCGGGGCGGGACGAAGGTCGTCGAGACGATTCGCGAGAAGGCGGTGGCGCAGGCGCCCGAGAAGAAGACCGGCAAGGTGGCGGGCACGGTGCTCGACGCGAAGACCGGCCGTCCGATTCCGGGCGTGATCGTCGCGACGGTGGGCGCGGGGCTTCCGCCGGTCGCCTCGGACCTCGAGTCGGGGCGCTTTCTCACGCACGAGCTGCCGACGGGCCCGGTGACGCTGTCGGTGCAGAAAGAGGGCTACAAGCCCGCGACGCAGAAGGTGGTGCTGGCGGCGGGCCAGACGATGGACCTGGAGCTGTCGCTCGAAGCCGAGCCGCGCAAGGCCCAGGTCGACGTGGCGGTGACCCACGGCAAAAAGCCGATCGCCGCGCTGGTGAGCTTCAAGGGGCCCGTCGAGCAGCAGGCGGTGACCCAGGCGAACATGAACGAGCCGGTGCAGCTCGACCTGCCGCCCGGGCCGTACGCCGTCGTCGCGACCGCCCAAGGGATGCAGCCGCAGACGCGCGAGCTGCAGGTGACCGAGGGCGGCCGCTTCGTGCTCACGTTCGACTTGGCGGGGCTTGCGGCCGAGCCCAAGAAGGTCTTGGTTCAGGAGCCGCCCAAGCGCCGGCTGGTGATCATCCAGGAGAACAAGCTGCAGATTCTCCAGAAGGTGAACTTCGGCACCAACCAGGCCAACATCCTTCCGTCGAGCAACGCCCTGCTGCAGCAGGTCGCCGACGTGATCAAAGAGAACGACATCAAGAAGATCCGCGTCGAGGGCCACACCGACAACCAGGGTGACAAGGCGGTCAATCGGAAGCTGTCGGAGGACCGCGCGCAGTCGGTCGTCTCGCACCTGATCCGCAGGGGCGTCGACCCCATCCGCCTGGAGGCGAAGGGGTACGGCGACTCGCGGCCGGTGGCGCCCAACATCACCGCCCGTGGGCGCGAGCTCAACCGACGCGTCGAGTTCGTGATCGTCGAGCGATGATCCGAGCGCGCTCCCTGCTGCTCGCGGCGCTGGTGGCAGGCGCTTCGTGCGGGCCGAGCGGCCGCGGGGCCCTGCCGGTTCCGCCGGTCGTGACGCTCACCGCTCCCGCCGCGGAGCTCGAGGGTCGCGAGCTGACGCTCACGCTCCAGGTGACCGGCTGTGACGAGGTGCGCTCCGCGCAGCTCCTCGAGAGCGACGTGCCGCTCCAGGCGCTCACGCTGACCGAGCGGACCACGACCCTCGTGCTGAGCACCGCCGACCTGGCGCCGCGCTTTCGAGCGCTCGGCATCGCCGCGGAGCTGACGCTGGTGGCCGAGGTGACCTGCTCGGACGACAGGTCCAACCGCTCGGCGCCGGTCGCCGTCCGCTTCTTTCCGGTCGAGCGGGTGCTCTCGTTGCCGGCCGGGCAGGCGCTCCCCGACAGCTTCTTCGCCGAAGGCGGAGTTGCCGGCGCGCCGGTCTCCTTCGGCGGCTGCGTGGGGGCCAGCGGCGCGACCGCGCTCGCGCGCGTCCGTCTGGACGGCGTGGTGACGGCGCTCAACGACGCGCTGCCGTTCACGTGCTCTTCGCGCGCGGAGTACAGCCGGCCGGTGACCGGGGGCCAGCGCTGGCTGTGGGAGCCTGGGGTGGGCGTGCTCTCGTTCGACGCGACGTTGTCGACCAGCTCGGCGGTGCGCGGCGAAATCTCCGTCTTCACCGTCGCGCCCGACGGCGACGCGCTGATCATCGACACCGAGGGCGGCGCGAGGATGGCGCGCGTTCAGCCCGGCGTGCCGGCGGCGAGCGCGCTCCGGTGGACGGCGTCGGTCGGCCGCACCATCGGGCCGCCCCAGGTCGCCGCGGGGGGCGAGGTGCTGGTGCCGCACTTCCAGGACGAGCTGGGCCAGTACCACGGCTTCGTGCGCCTGCACCGCTACGCGGACGACACGGGGAATTTCCTGGGCGCGGTGGAGCTCAAGCGCATCGACTACAGCTTGGGGGTCGCGCCGCTGGTGCCGTCGGTGTTCCTGAACCCCGCGGGGACCGTCGCGTACTTCGCGTATCAACCCGGACCTGGGTTCGACCCGAGCCGCTCGGTGCTCTACGCGTGCGACGCGACCGCGCCGGGCTGCTCGGGCGCCGCCAACCTGTGGAAGAGCGCCGAGCTGAAGGGCGCGGTGCTGCTCGTGCAGCCCTTCGACGGCGGCGGCAAGCTCGCGGTCGTCACCGAGACGCAGGTGCACTTCCTCGACGCGGCGACCGGCGCGCGCCTGAACTTGGGGAATGTTCCTCTCGCGGCGACCGGAGGGCTGGTGGCCTTCGGCGCGCTGCCGGGGCCTGGCTCGGCGTTCTACGCGCTGTTCGGCCCGCCGGGCGGGTTCGCCTCCGAGGTTGTCGCGACGGACGCGCCGATCGCCGGAGAGCTGTGGCGGCACCGCATCTCCGGGGCTGGCGCCGCGGCGCCCGGCGCGCTGGCGCTCGCGCTCGACGACGCGGGCCGCGCCTGGCTGCGCGTGGCTGGCCGACAGGTCCAGCCGTTGGAGCTGACCGAGTACCGAGCCTTGAGGGGGCCCACCGTCACGCCATGACCACGACGCCCGACAGTCCGCCGATGCTGCGCGTGAGCGACTTGCTCGTGCTCGCGCCGTTCTCGCTCGAAGCGTTCCGCCTCGAGGTGGGGCCCTGCGTGCTGGTGCAGCGGCCGCCCGAGCCGGTGCTCGCGCAAGTCGCCCTGCAGGTGGGCGCGGCGCGAACGGTGACGATGTCGAAGAAGAACCGCTTGGCGGATGAGATCGTCGCGATGGTGAAGCGGTTCGATCACCTGCTGGTGTACCGCTGGCCGAAGGAGCGCGAGACGACCTCGCTGTCGATCGGGCGGCACCCGGCGTGCGATTGGGTGATTCATGAGCCGTCGGTCTCGCAGCGGCACGCGACGCTGCATTGGAGTGCGGAACGCAAGCAGTGCACGGTGCGCGACGTGGGGTCGACGAACGGGACGTTCATTGGCACCGGCGCGATTGGGAGCGAGGACGCCGTGCTGGTGGATGGCGACGTGTTGAGCTTGGGAGACGCGCAGTTCCTGTTTCTCTTGGCGGAGACGCTGCATGCTCAGCTGCAGAGCATGCAGCCGAGGTGACCGGGCGCGCTCAGCGCACCGCGGCGAGCAGCGCCTCGACGTTGCCGGCCGGGCCCGGGACGGGCGAGTCGATGACGCCGAGCACCTCGAGCCCCGCGCCTTCGACGAACCGCCGCACCTTCGCGATCGCCTCCGCCCGCGCGAGGGGATCCTTCACCACCCCGCCCTTCTCGACCTTCTCGACCCCGACCTCGAACTGCGGCTTCACCAGCGCGACCAGGTGTCCCCCGGCGCGCAGCTTCGGCAGCACGGACGGGAGCACCAGCGTGAGCGAGATGAAGCTCACGTCGATGACCACCACGTCCACCGGCTCGGGCAGGTCCTCGTCGGTCAGATGCCTCGCGTTCACGCGCTCGCGCGAGATGACCCGCGCATCGGCGCGCAGCTTGGCGTGCAGCTGCCCGTAGCCGACGTCGATCGCGTGCACGCGCACCGCGCCCGACTGGAGGAGACAGTCCGTGAACCCGCCCGTGCTCGCGCCGATGTCGGCGCAGACCGCGCCCTTCACGTCGATGCGGAAATGATCCAACGCGCCTTTGAGCTTGAGCCCGCCGCGCGAGACGTAAGGGAGGACCTCGCCCTTGATTCGCAGCTGGGCCTCGCTCGACACCTGCGTCCCGGGCTTGTCGACGCGTTGATCGTCCACCACGACCTGCCCGGCCAGAACCATCGCCTGCGCCTTGGCGCGCGACTCGGCGAGCCCTCGCTCCACCATCAACAAGTCGAGCCGCTGCTTCTTCGGCTTCACTTGCGCGCCTCGAGCGCCAGCGCCGCCCGCCGCAGCCCCTCCGCGTCCAGCCCGAGCTCGGCCCGCTGCTCCCGCGCGTCGCCATGGCGCACGAACGCCTCCGGCAACCCGACGCGCTGCACCGCGCACCGCACGCCGCGCTCCGCGAAGAGCTCGAGCACCGCGGAGCCGAAGCCCCCACGGGGGGTCCCTTCCTCCACCGTGAGCACGGCCCCGGCGCGCGCCGCCTCGAGCAGGGCCGGCGCATCGAGGGGCGCCGCGAAGCGGGCGTCGAGCACGTTCCACGGCCGCCCGCGCGCCGCCTCGAGCGCCGAGAGCCCCAACGGGCCCAAGGTCACCAAGCTGAGCCGCGCGTCCTCGACCCGCTGCAACCAACGCGCGCCCGCCACGCGCGGGGCCGCAGCGCGCGCCGCCGCCGGCAGCGCCGGCAACGTCCCGCGCGGGAAGCGAATGGCCGCGGGCCCCTCGAGCGCGAGCGCGGTGTCGAGCATCGGCGCCAGGTCCTCTCCGGCGACCGGCGCGAGGATCGACATGCCTGGCAGCGAGCGAAGAAAGGCGAGGTCGAACATGCCTTGATGCGTCGCCCCGTCAGCGCCCACCAAGCCGGCGCGATCGACGGCGAGCACCACGGGCAGCTTCGGCAGCACCACGTCGTGCACCACCTGATCGTACGCGCGCTGCAAGAAGGTCGAGTAGATGGCGCACACCGGCCGGGCGCCGGCCTTCGCCAGCCCGGCGCAGAGCGCGACCGCGTGCTGCTCGGCGATGCCCACGTCGTAGACGCGATCAGGGAATCGACCCTGCAGGCCGACCAGCGCGGAGCCCTCGAGCATGGCGGGCGTGACGACCACGACCTTGTCGTCTTGCGCCATCCGCTGCGCCAACACGACGGCGAACGCCTCGCTGAACGTGGCCTGACCGCCGCGCGAGCGGACCAGCTTCCCATCGCGCAGCTCGTACGGCCCCATCGCGTGCCCGCGGGTGCGCGCGTCGGCCTCGGCGGCGGGGAAGCCCCGACCTTTCTCGGTGCGGGCGTGCACCACCATCGGCCGCCCCGCTTGGCGGAGGAGCCGCAAGGCCGCGTCGACGGCCCCCAGGTCGTGCCCGTCGATCGGCCCGAGGTAGCTGAAGCCGAGCCCTTCGAAGAAGGACCGCGCGCCCACGCCGCGCAGCATCGACGAGACGGCGCCGACGTTGGCCGAGATGCTCATGCCGTTGTCGTTGAGGACGATCTTGAGCGGGCGCTCGGCCGCGGCGGCGTTGTTGAGCCCCTCGAACGTCAGCCCCCCGGTGAGCGAGCCGTCGCCGATGACGGCGACTACCTGCCCGGGCGCCTGGGCGCGCGCCTTGCCCTCGAGCAGCCCCA
>CAZEDU010000169.1:0-5871 GCA_964511185.1 uncultured Myxococcaceae bacterium
CAGGCGATCTCGTCGGCGGGGTCGACGCCGGGGGTCGTGAAGTACCGCGGGACGGTCATTCCCTTCGGCGCGCCGCGGTCCTTCTTACCGGCTTTGCCCTTGAGGTTCGAAGACGCCTTCGGAGACAGCTCTTTCTCCATGTGTACTCCCTCCCTTTTCATTCACAACGAGTACGGGAAAACGAAAAAAGCGTTGCTGCGCCACCTGGAATTGAAGGAGACGTATCTGACGTACCGATCGCGGCTGACGGCTCTCACCGAAAGACTTGAAAGGTAGGATTTTGTACTGATTTTGCGCCTGACCCCGGCGCGGGGGGATGGGGGTTCGGACCTGCTGAACTGGCGCGATTTGTAGCGAAATGGCATCAAACATGTCAAGCGCGAACCCACTAGATGTTGTGTTAAAAGAATAGACATCCCCCAGGTTTAGCGCCACTTTTACAAGCAATCGGGCGCCGACAAAGCGCGCTAAGGCCCGAAAAATCGGCCTTCTCACCGCCTGCACAGCCCCAAACCCACATCGGCTCTATTTCGTTGAGAAAATTGCAATTTACGGACGTCACGTCGCACGTATCGTCATGACGCGTTGCGAGATCGTGACTTTGCTGAAAGTATGTCTGCAAAACGGTCTGATTTTGCTCTCTCAAAATGGCCCGAGGCGGCGGCTCATCGGCCTGCGCGCCGTTTTGCGCCCCCGCACAATCCGCTAAGGAGACCCCATGCCTCCCCCTTATTTGCGCCACGTTTTCATTTGCACCAACCGCCGTCCCGACGGCAGCCCGAAGGGGTGCTGCGCCTCGAAGGGCGGCGAAGCGGTGCGTGACGCGTTCAAGCAGGCGGTGCACGACGCGGGGCTGCGCGCGAGCGTGCGCACGAACGCGGCGGGCTGCCTCGATGCCTGCGAGCGGGGCGTGGCGGTGGTCGTGTACCCCGAGGGTGTTTGGTACGGCGGGGTGAAAGCCGAGGACGTTCCGGAGATCGTCCAGGAGCACCTGGTGAATGGCCGCCCCGTCGAGCGGCTGCGAATGGCGGCGTACCAGAAGACCTGAGGCGGGAAGGTCTGCTACGAGGCGCCGCGTGTCCACGCCAGCCTTCGTCCTCGCCGCAGCGCTGTTCCTCTTCGCCGCCGAGGCCCGCGCCGAAGGAAAGACCCACGGCGGTGTGAGCCTCGTCGTTCGCGCCGAGCCCGCGTATTTCGTGTGGAGCCTCGACGGGGCGCAGATTCGAAGCCAAGCCGGCCCGGACGCGCCGAACGTCGATGCGCTGCTCATCGGCGAGACGCAGAACGCGCCCGGCGCGGCGCTGCACTTGGGCGTGAAGCTCTTTGGGCACGCCACGGTGGGCGTGGACTTGTCGGCCACCGGGTGGGACCTGGGCGACGTCGACCGCGGCGGCGCCGGCTTTCTCGCCGGCACCGTGGCTTGGCACCCCATTCGGCTCTTCGAGTCGCTCGAGGTCCTGACCCTCGAGGATCGGCCGTGGGACGCGCAGCTCTTCTTTGGCATGGGCTACGGCCTGGTCGGCGAGGACCGCGCGCTCGACGGCTTTCACACCGAGCTCGGCTTTCGCGGCGAGTACTTCCTCACCCGGTTCTTGTCGGTGGGCGGCGGCCTGCGGCTCTACCCCTTGGCCTTCTCGCGGTACGCGGTGAACTGGAACGCCGGCTCGTTCATCGCGCTGCCGAACGGGTCGGGCGGGTCGGTGCTCATCCCGTTCTTGAGCCTGTCGCTGCACGCGCTCATCGCCGACTGAGTTCGCTCGGCGCTCATGCCATGGCCGCGAGGAGCGCGTCGATCACGCTCCGCTTGAGCAGCGGCAGCACGCCGCCCCCGCCGACGATGTTCACGACGCGCGAGAGCGACCCGCGGCACACGCCGCCCCACGCGGGGGCGTGATCGAGCCCGACCGAGGCGTACGACGAGAAGTCCACGAACAGCTCGACCTCGGTCGCCCCGGTCTCGGAGCACAGCAGGTGTTTCTCCGGCACGAGCGGCACGACCTCTTGCACGATGAAGCCGCCGCCGCGCGGATCGGCCGCGCACCGCTGGCACAGCTCGGCCCACGGCATCGTTTCGCCGAAGGCCGCGCGCACGCGCTCGTCGAACGACGCCTCGCCGACCGACTGGCCGATGAACACCGCCCGGCCGCCGTAGTCCCAGGACCGCTTCAGCACGAACCGCGCGGGCGCGGCGGCGACCTCGGCGACCAAGTCGGCGAGCCGCTCACCCGAAGGCCCGCGCGCGGGGCCCGGGACGAAGCGCCGCGTCCACGGAACGAACGTGCGGATCGTCTCGAGCTCGTCGAGCGAGAGCTGCGCGCTCGCCGCGAGAGGTTCGTTCTCGAGCGCCTCGGAGAGCAGGGCGAAGGTCGCCTTCACTTCGACCTGCGAGGCGGGCGGGTTCACCACCAACGCGGCGGGGTGGGGCGAGCGCATCAAGAGCCCCTTCACGGTGTCGGCGCCCTGCAGCGCTGGCTCCTCCAGCCTGCGGACGAAGAGGTGCCGGTAGATGAGATCGTAGGTTCGGCCGTTGGCGCGGACCGCGTCGGCGACCGACAGCTCGTCCGGGTGCACCACGTCGGCGTCGGTCCCGAGCGCGCGGAAGCGTTCGCACAGGAAGCGCTGCTCGGTGATCTGCGCGTCGTTTCGCCGGCAGAGCAGGGCGATGCGCCGAGGCTCCCCACCTCGGTGCGCCCGGAAGGCCGCCTGGAGCGCGGACAGCAGCGCCGCGCTGTTCGAGTGGTTCTTCGAGACGAGCCGCTCGACGACCTCGGCCGACGCGCCCAGGTGCGCGCCGACGCGCCGCAAGAACGTCTCGGCCGCGATGTCGGAGTAGCCCTGCATCGCGGGGATGGTCGCGTTGAGCTCCAGCGCCCAGGGCCGCTCCGAGACGAAGTAGTCGACCCGCGTCGTCGCGAGCGGCAAGGGGGTGTTCCAAGTCGCCTCGGCGACGCTTCGCTCGAGCGGAGAGAGCGCCGACAGCAAGAGGTCGCGCGCGGGGCCGCCCACCGTCGCGCGCGCCATCTTCACGCCGGCCGAGGAGAGCAGCGCCGACAAGCGGGCGCGGCGCTCCAGCTCGGCGTCGTCGATCACGATCGGGGTGGCCGTGACGGGAATCGGCCGGGTGGAGCCATCGGCGTTCGTCACCGCCAGCCCGCGCGCGTACGCCTCGCGAAACAGCCCGGGGGCGAGCGAGTCGGCGTTCCGCCGAATGGCGTCGAAGAGCGCGTTCACGAAGCACCCGCCTTCCACTTCGCGTCGAAGCGCTCGCGCGATGCGTGGATGGCGACGCGGTTCTCTTCGGACCACTCGGCGAGCGCGCGAATCGGCTTGAGCAGCGTCACCCCGAGCGAGGTGAGCGCGTAGTCGACCCTCGGCGGCGTCGTGGGCGTCACGGTCCGCGTGACCAGGCCATCGCGCTCGAGCCCGCGCAGGGTGAGCGTCAGCATGCGCTGCGAGATGCCTTCGATGGAGCGGCGCAGCTCGTTGAAGCGCATCGGCCCGTCGCCCAGCAGGGCGATGACGAGCACGCTCCATTTGTCTCCCACTCGGCTCAAGACCTCGCGGACCGGACAGGCGTTGTGAGGTTTCTTTCGCAGCTTGGTGCGCAGCTTGGTGCCCATGGTGTGACTAGGTGACAGAGATGTGCCTTCTTGCGGAGCCGTGCGCGCGGCGGTTATGGGTCTTCATGTAGTTCCCATTTGATACCAAAGATTGAAAGAGAACTCGCGCGATGACAACGACGACTTTGACGGCCCCTCCTGGCAAGGTACTTCAGATCAGCCTCTGGCTCGTGCAAGTGCTTCTGGCCGCTGCCTTCGTCATGGCTGGGATCATGAAGACGTTCACCCCGCTGGATCAGCTCATCCCTCAGATGCCGTGGGTGGCGGACCTGCCCAGGCTCACCCGCTTCATCGGGGTCTCGGAGTTTCTCGGCGGCCTGGGGCTGGTATTGCCGTCGATCACGCGCATTCGGCCTGTCCTCACGCCGCTGGCCGCGCTCGGGCTGACGACCATCATGGTGCTCGCTATGGGGTTTCACCTGGTGCGGGGGGAGGCCGCGGCGGTGCCGTTCAACGCTCTGCTCGGGGGGCTCGCGGCCTTCGTCGCCTGGGGGCGGTATCGCAAGGCCCCCATCGCGCCGCGGGGCTGATGCGGCCCTCCATCCGGTCGTGCATCCCACCGCAACTTCCAGCGCGCCCGAGCCGAAAACCCAGCGACGACCCGTCTCAACTTCGGGCCGGCCGAGGGCTGCATGCCAGCATTCCCCATCATTGGTCGCGCGGCGGTTCCTCCCCGACCGCTCGCTCGCACATCTTCGGCGCCGAGCACGCGCAGCGCCACCGCGCGTCTCGCGCCCTTCTCTGGGCACTACCGGCGCGTCTCAGGCCCCGCCGACAGCCCCGCCTTCCTCGACGTGAGCGTCTCGAACAACAAGCTCATCGCGCGCGGCTTCGACGATGTGCGCGGCACCCGGCGGTCGAGCGGCCACTTCGCGGGCTTCAACACCTACCCGCTCGAGCGGGCGCCCTATCGAATCAACTTCGGCCGGTATGAAGGCCACGGCGCCGGCCACATGGTTCAATCGTCTCAGCTCACCGGCTCCAAGCTCGTCTCGTCGCGCGTCACGCAAGAAGGCGTCTATTCGCCCATCGACCTCCTCTTCGGCGACCGCCCGATGCAGACCGTGGACCGCACGACGGTCGAGCGGCTGCCCAACGGCAACCTGCGCGTGACCGAGGATCTCGGCTACTTCCACCGCCGGCAGCGCTTCTTCGGACCGTTCGACCAGCCGTTGAAGACGCCACCTGGCCGCGCGCACCACCGCGTGACCGAGTACGCCCCGCGCTGAAAAGCGCGCTCAGGCCAGGTCTTGCCCGCGCCGCACCACCCGCAGGTCCATCGCGCGCAGCGGCTTCTTGCGGCAGGACTTCGAGAAGCGGTGCACGAGCTTGGCGCCGATGAAGGCGGTAGCGGTGGGCAAGAGCACCAGCGATAGCCCCGCGGCGCCGAACATCACGTAGCGCTCGGCGCCTTGCAGCACGAAGGCCTTGCGGCTCAGCGCGAACGCGAACGCCATTCCAAAAAGAATCGCCCAGAACAGCATCAGCATGGCGCTGCGGGCGCCGTAGTACGTGCGAATGGTGGTGCGCAGCTCGCCATCGCCCTTCAAGTGGGCGCGGCGCACGGCGGGCTCGGCCACGTCGAGCAGCGCCACTTCCTCTCTGCATTGAAGGCACACGGTGCCGCCCGAGAAGGTACGGCGGCAGCGCGGGCAGATCTTGATCACGGCCGTCGTTTAACGCGACGGCCCTGAGCCGGGCAACGCTACTCCGGCAGGAAGGGATTGCGCGGCTTCGGCTTCGCGGCGAGCTCGAACAGGTCTCGGTTCGTGTCGGCGATCTTCTGCTCGAGCGTCTGGGCGATCTCGGTGAGCTGAGCGGCGCGCGCCTTCGACGACTTCGCCGCCGCGGACTGCAGCGTCTCGACGCGGTCCTTGAGCAACTCGGCGAGCGCCAGCCCGGTCTGCCGCTTGAACGCGTCCTGGTGCGTGGGGAACATGCCCCGGGCCGCCTGCTCCACGACATCCAGGAAGGTCGGCTCGCCCGCCGCTTGCCGGTGCATCGCCTCCTGCACCTTCTTCTTGCCGTTCTCGGTGCGCGCGAGCTTGGGGAACTGCTGGAGCAGCTTCATCGACTCCTTCTTCAGCTCCTCGAAGTCCTTCTGCGCGCGCTCCACCGGGCTGTAGCCCTCGGCGAAGATCGCGCCGATCGCCGGCATCATCGCGGCCAGCGCCTCGCTCGCGGGGCCGGGCGTCTTCTCGCGCGCGGCGTCCTCCCGCAGGTCCTGCATCGCCACGTGGGTGAGCTTGAA
>CAZEDU010000169.1:5881-7814 GCA_964511185.1 uncultured Myxococcaceae bacterium
GCGACGCGTACGGCTTGCCGTTGGTCGCGCAGGCCTTGCCGATCTCGTACGCGAGCCGCGCGCCGCGGCCGGTCTCGAGCACGAAGCGGAACGCGGAGCCCAGCGACACGGCGCGCTCGAGCTTGCTCTTGCCGAACACCCACCCCGGGCTGTCGTTGATGCCGGTCCCGTTGTCTTCCATCCGGTCGGCGATCGCCTCGGCGATCAGCGCTGCGCCCTTGGGCCCGGCGGCGTCGGCCGAGGTCGCGAGCGCTTCGAGGAGGAGCGGGTTGTTCTGCCCCACGGCGAAGTGGTCGTCGTCCTTCCGCTGCGTGAGCTGGGCGGCCATCTGGGTGACGATGCCGTTCTCGCCTGTCACCGCCTTCACCAGCTCGTGGCGGAAGGTCTTGTCCTGGCTGTTGATGAGGGCCTGCTTGAGCGCCTGCGCTGCGGCGGACAAGTCCTTCATCTGGTTGAGCTTTTTCGCGGCGGCGGCGGCCTGCTCCTTCGGCGAGGCGACCTTTTGGCCGTCGTCGGCGCGGCGAACCTGTTTGGCTTGAGGCATGTCGAAAGCCCTTTCGATGCGTGTGGAATCGTCAGGGTTATCGAGAGATGACCCGCCCCGGTTGCAGCGTGAAGTCGAATGACATTCCGTGTACATACGAGGGCATGGGTTCAATGCGAATGCGGATGGAGCTGTCGGTCGACTTCCACTTCAGCAGCGCGCACCGGCTGCCGTACTACGACGGCCCGTGCTTCCGCCTGCACGGGCACAACTACAAGCTGCAGGTGACCCTGACCGGGACGCCGAACCCGAAGGACGGCATGATTCGAGACTTCGACGAGATCCGAAAAAAGGTCTGGGAGTCGGTGCTGGTGCAGTGCGACCACCACAACCTGAACGACTTCATGGACAACCCCACCGCCGAGAACCTCATCGTCTGGATGTGGGAGCGTCTGAAGCCGCAGATCGAAGGTCTCCAGGAGCTTCGCTTGTGGGAAACGCCCGAGTACTGCGTGAGCTACCGCGAGACGTGAAGAAGCCGCGCTCGGTGAAGGCTCCGGATCGCGCTGGCATGCGCCAGGCCGTGCGCGCGTTCCTCAAGGCCTCGGGCTTGAGCCTGGACGATCCCAACCTGCGCGAGACGCCGGAGCGGGTGGCCGACGCGTGGGCGACCGAGCTCATCGACGGCTACGGTCAGTCTCCCGCCGACATCCTGTCCGAGCGGTTCCCCGCGCCCCGCAACGGCTCGCAAGAGATGGTGGTGGTCACCGGCCTGAGGTTCCACTCCATCTGTCCGCACCACCTGCTGCCGTACGAAGGCCGCGCGCACGTGGCGTACGTCCCGAACGAAGCGGTGGTCGGCTTTGGCCGCTTGGCGGCGCTGCTCGACTGCTTCGCGCACCGGCTCATCCTGCAAGAGGACCTCGCGCGCGAGGTGGCGCGGGCCCTGGCCGGGGAGCTGGGCAGCCCCGCCACCGCCTGCATCCTCGAGGCGAAGCAGGCCTGCCTGCGCATCCGCGGTGATCGCCAGCGCGACGCGATCACCCACGTCGAGGCGTACGAGGGCCGCCTGAAGAAGAGCAGCGCGCTGCGCAAGGAGCTCTGGTCGCGGATCGGAGGCAGACGGTGAGCGCGCTCGCCGGGCGCGCCGCGCTGGTGACGGGCGCCTCGCGCGGCATCGGTCGCGCCATCGCCTTCGCCTTGGGGAACGCCGGCGCGTCGGTGCTGGCGACCGCGACCTCGCAGGCGGGGGCGGACGAGGTCGCGCGCGCGCTCCAGGCGAAGGGCATCCAGGCGCGCGGGGCGGTGTACCAGTCTGGCGATCCGCGCTCGGCCGACGCGCTCGCCGCCCAGGCCGGAGCGGTCGACATCCTCGTCAGCAACGCAGGCACCGTGGTGCGAAAGCCTCTGGCCGAGATGGGGGACGACGACTTCGACCGGGTGCTCGCG
>CAZEDU010000170.1:0-6250 GCA_964511185.1 uncultured Myxococcaceae bacterium
GCACGGCGTCGAGCCGCACTTCCGAGACGAGCTCGAGCTCGGCGGCACGCTGGTCGCGCTCGCCTACGTGGTGGTCACCTTGGGCGGCTCGCCGGTGTACCCGCTGCTGTACTTGCTGATGGCCTGCTCGGTGAGCTTCCTGTCGCGGCCGGCCGGGCTCACCTTGATGGGCATCGCGGTGACGTTCGAGGCCGCGCAGACCTTGCCGCACAACGTCCCGCTCTTCATCGCGCACAGCATCTTCTTGTGTCTGTTCGGCGCGCTGTACCAGGTGGTGCTGTCGGCGCGGCTGGCGGCGGCGCGGCGGGCAGAGGCGGACGCCGTGGCCAAGCGGCTGCGCGAGGTGGAGGAGCGGGCGCGCACGTTCCGGCTGGTCGCGTCGGGGACGCACGACAGCTTCCCCGCGGAGGACGCGCGGGAGAAGTGGCTGCTCGCCTCGGTCAAGGAGATCGAAGGCGCGGTGGGCAGCTCGCTCGAGCTGGCCGAGACCGCGCTGCGCACGCACACCTGCGGCGTCTTCCTGCTGAGCGCCGACGAGGCCGCGTTCAAGCTCCACGACTGCCGCTCGGCGTCGGACCGCGTGGAGCGGGAGCGGTTCCCGTCGGGCGAGGGAGTCTTGGGCGGCGTGCTCAAGCGCGCGATCCCGATCCGCATGTGCGCCGCCTCGGGCATCAAGGGCGTGACCTACTACGAGCCGGGCGGGCCGAAGATCTGCGCGCTGATCGCCATTCCGCTGGTCGACGCCGGCAACCACGTGCGCGGCGTGCTGGTCGCCGATCGGCAGGGCGCCGAGGCCTTCACCGATCAAGACGAGCGGCTCCTGCAGATCGTCGGGCAGCAGGTGCTGCGCTCGATGGAGCTCGAGCGGGTGATGAGCGACATGCGCAAGAACCGCGACGAGAAGGACCGGTTCTTCCGCGCGATCGACGAGCTGAACCGCGCCGGAGCGCCGGAGCAGGTGTTCCCGGCGGTGCTCGAGTCCGCCCGGCAGATCGGCGGGCTGGAGTTCTGCGCGGTCACCCTGGTGAGCGAGGAGGACGGGAAGCGCGTCCACAAGATCGCGCGCATGACCGGCGTCACCGCCGCGGGCCGCGCGCTCGAGGGCCGCAGCTTCCCGGACAACAACGGCCTGGTCGCCAACGTGGTGCGCTACGGGGCGCCGCTGCCCGGGCGCGACCTGGTGGCGATGGACCGCCAGGTGATCTTCGACGGCGACACGCAGGTGCGGGGGCTCGCGGCCCTGAAGATCTTCCCGCTGATCGCCGGCGATCGGGTGCTGGGCACGTTGGTGGCCGGCTCGCGCAAGCGCAACGCGCTGGGCGACGAGGTCGTGCGCATGCTCGAGGTGATCGCCATCTCGGCGGCGCAGGCCGTCTTGCGCGCGCAGCTGTACGAGCAGATGTCGACCATGGCGACCACCGACGGGCTCACCGGGCTGTGCAACCACCGCACGTTCCAGGCCCGCGCCGACGAGGCGCTCGCGCAGGCCACGCGCTACGGCCGCAAGTGCTCGCTCATCCTCACCGACATCGATCACTTCAAGAGCGTCAACGACACGTACGGCCACCCGATCGGCGACCTGGTGCTGAAGGGGGTCGCGAAGATCCTCAAGGCCAAGGCGCGCGACACCGACATCGTGGCGCGCTACGGCGGAGAGGAGTTCGCGATCGTGATGCCGGAGACCGACGCGAAGGGCGCGCAAGTGATCGCCGAGCGGATCCGAGAGGCGGTGATGGCCGAGATCTTTCAGACCGAGGTCGGCCCGGTGAAGGTGACGCTCTCCCTCGGCATCGCGACCTGCCCGGACAACGCCGCGGACAAGCAGGCGCTCATCGACCTCGCCGACCAGTGCCTGTACTACGCCAAACGACACGGCCGGAACCAGGTCGTCACCGTGGCGCAGCTGCAGGGCAACCGCAAAGCGGCTGGCCAGTAGGTGGCCCGACGCCTTTGTCTACGGGGTCGGCCCGTTCGCGGCTATCGTCTCGCGCCCGATGGGCATTCGGGTCCAACTGGCGCTGCTCGTGCCGGCGGTGGTGGCGCTCTCGTTGTTCGGGTTGGCCTTCGCCGCGGCCGAGCGGGCGCGCCACGGCGAGATTCAGGAGATGAGGGAGCGCAACCAGCGCGTCCTCGAGAGCATCGGCGTGCCGGTCGCCCTCTACATCGCGCAGAACGACATGGCCGGCCTGGACACGCTCGTGGCGCAGCTGTCGATCGACGCCCACTACCCGGACCTAGCCGAGCTCGCGGTGCTCGACATGGAGGGCCGCGTCATCGCGCACAGCACGCCCGAGCACTTCAACTCGCTGCCGACCGACCCGTTCAGCGCTCGCGCGATCTCGAGCCCGGGCTCGGTCTGGCAGCTCGATGGCTCGGTGATCTCGATCGCGGTGCCGGCGCGCTCGGGCATTCGGTGGGGGACGGTGATGGCGCGGTTCTCGCTGCAGCGGGTAGAGCGCGCGATCGCCCGGACGCGCGCGCAGCTCCTGGTCGTCTCGGCGATGGTCGCGGCGGCGATGGCGCTCCTGCTCGCGTTCGGGCTCGACCGGCTGGTGGTCGGGCCCCTGCGCGAGTTGCAGCGGGTCGCGCGCCAGATGGGGGAGGGCCAGCTCGACACCCGGGCCCCCAAGCTCACGGGGCGAGAGCTCAACGAGCTCGCCGACTCATTCAACCGCATGGCCGCGGCGCTGAAGGAAGAGCGCGAGGGGCTCGAGCGGGCGGTGGCCGAGCGCACCCGCGAGCTGTCCGAAGCGAACGAGCGGCTCGAGCGGCTCGCGGTCACCGACGGGCTCACCGGCGTGTTCAACCACCGGCGCTTTCAGGAGTCGCTCGCGCAGGAGATCTTGCGCGCCAACCGCACCGAGCAGCCGCTGTCGGTGCTGATGCTCGATGTCGATCACTTCAAGAAGTTCAACGACAGCTTCGGGCACCCCGCGGGCGACGAGCTGCTGCGCAAGCTCGCGAGCACCATGGCCGCCGAGCTGCGCGCGACCGACCTCTTGGCCCGCTATGGCGGCGAAGAGTTCGCCGTCCTGCTGCCCGACACCGGCAAGGACATGGCGGCCCAAGCCGCGGAGCGCCTGCGCGTGGCCGTGGAGCAGAACCTGCGCTCCGATGTCCCCGGTGGGAGCGTGACGATCAGCGCGGGGGTCGCGACCTGGAAGGTGGACGGGACCACCGGTCAAGAGCTGCTGACCGCCGCCGACCGCGCGCTCTACCAGGCCAAGCACCGCGGGCGGAACCGCGTGGCGATCGCGGAGGCGGCATGAGGCGTCGTCTCGCCCTGGCGCTCGCCGCGATGGCCGCGTTGGGTTGCGAGAGCACCCCACGCGCGGGCGGCGGACCGGCCGTCCAAGCCGAGGCCCCGCCGGCCCCGGCCCCGCTGAAGGGCTTCACGCCGCCGCCGGAGTTCAAACGGCTGCGCATCTCGCTGACGCCCCACCTCGACCCGGACCGGCTCAAGGAAGGGCACGTCCCGCTCGCGGGCTATCTGTCGAAGGCGCTCGGCGTGCCGGTCGAGGTCGACGTGTCGGAGAGCTACGACGCGCTGGGCGCGCAGCTGCGCGGCGGAGAGGTCGATCTCGCCGAGTTCAGCCCGTTCGCCTACGTCCGCGCGCTGCGGAGCGGCACGCAGGTGGTGCCGCTGGCGAACGTGATCGCCGACGGCTCGGTCACCGCCGCGGGCTACATCGTGGTGCGCGCCGACAGCCCTTACCGCCGCGTGCACGATCTCAAGGGCAAGCGCTTCGCGTTCGTCGACCCCGCGTCGACCTCTGGGTTCCTGTTCCCGTCGAAGGTCCTGCTCGATCACGGCGTCGATCCGAAGCGGGACTTCTCGCAGACGGCGTTTCTGGGCAACCACGAGGCGGTGGCGCTGGCGGTGTTCGAGAAGGAGTTCGAGGGAGGCGCGCTGTACCAGGGCGCGCTGACGGCGCTCCAGCGCTCGCACGGCGTGGACCCGCTCTCGTTTCGCATCATCGCGAAGACGCCGCGCACGCCGCGGGCCATCTTCTGCGCGCGGCCGGGGCTGCCGCCGCCCGTCATCGAGCGGCTGCGCGAGGTCCTGATGGCGCTCTCGGTGCGGAACGAAGAGGGCCGCGCGATCCTCCGGCCGCTGCGCATGAACGGGTTCGTGCCGCCCGACGAGTCGCTGTACCAGCGCGTGCGCGAGGTCGACGCGCTGTTCGACGGCGGCGCGTCGGAGTGAACGGCTACTCGTGGCTGGAGGCCTTGGGCGGCCCCTCGCTGCCGATCGGCGACAGCTTGCCGGACAGCGCGCCGGCCCGCTCGTGCGGCATCAGGTCGCGCGGCGAGCGGAAGTACTGCATCGGGGAGTAGTGCAGGAAGTTCGAGACGCGGCTGGTGTAGATGCACGCGTACTGCTCGACCTGCTCCCCGAAGCGGCTGTTCTCGTTGCCTTCCTTGAAGAGCAGGCCCCAGTAGGGGTTGAAGCCTTCCTCGACGTCCGCCTCGAGGGTGTCGGCGATCTCCGTCGCTTCCTTCAGGCTCTTGCGCAGCCGGTCGAGCTCGGCCTTGAGCCTGCGGCGCTCTTCCTCGGCTTTCTCTTTGGCTGCGCCGTCGATCTTCTCTCGCTCCAGGCGGCGCTCGAGCACGTTGAGCTGCGCCTTGCGCTGGCTGACCTCGTCGTCGAGGCGGGCGCGCAACAGCTCGACCTCGGAGAGGCGGGAGATCTCCTCGTGGCGCGAGTCCGTGTAGTTGATCTCGTCCTCGATCTCCTGAATCACCATGCAGGTGCGCCAGAGCGAGGTCTTCTTCGACTTGAGGATGTCGCCGAAGATGTGATCGCCGACGTACAGCACGCGCTCGCCTTGGAACCCGGTCATGCGCTCGAAGTCGACCAGGTTTCCGCCTTGGTAGACCTTGGCGCGGTCCAGCTCGGCGACCTCGCCGATCACGCGGCCTTCCTCGGTGCTGGAGTCGATCTCGAGGAACGGGCGCTGCTCCGAGAAGAAGGCCGGCTTCGACGCGCCGGTGCAGACGAAGTCGAAGTAGTTCCGCCAGCTCGGGTACTCGGGCAACACGCCGTCGAGCAGGTAGCCCATCACCGCCTGCGTGTAGTCCCACATCGAGTTGGTGAGGAGGAACAGCTTCTTCCCGCCTGAGCGGAGCTTGTGCAGCGCGGGGCCGAGCTCGGGATCCTTGAAGATGTACCGGCCGATGTCCTTGCGGATCTCCCGCTTGAGCGAGTTGTCGCGGTGGACGGTGTCGATCGCCTCGCGGATGTCGTCGTACAGCTTGGCGTAGTCGACGCGCTGGCCTTGCGCCTCGAGCAGCTCGATCACGCCGGCGTACATGAACGCCTCCGGCAGCGCGAAGAGCGTGTCGATCCACGCGTAGCTGGGGTTCTTCAAGCGCAGCCGGAAGTGCCGGTACAGCTGGGTCCACTGCTCATCGGGCAGCGGCTTCCGCCCGTGGTACGCGCGCCCGACGTGACCGAAGCGATCCTGCTTGAACAGGTTCCCGTTCACCTTGTCGACCACCACGCCGCGCATCACGAACTGATGGTCGTAGAGCAGCTGGCCGATGATCGGCGGATAGCCGTACTCGGCGATCAGCTTGGCCACCGTCATGTCGAACGCCAGGTGCTCGATCCGGCGCAGGTGGTAGATGGCCAGCGTGTAGTCCATGTCGAACCCGATGAGCTCGATGTTGCTCATGCGGAGGTTTCGGTTCACGAACACCTGGCGCGCGCGCTGGACCTCGCGCGGCGCGCGGGGCGCGGTGAGCAGGCGAGACAGCTCCGCGTCCTGGAGCAGCGCGCGGCCGCGGCCTTCGGCCAACAGCGCGTGTGTGCGATCACGCGACACCGTGCCGGTACCGTGGAGCTGATTGGAATTGCCGACGTCCGTCAGGGGACCAGGCAGGGGCTGCGCGGGGGGCAATGGAATTCCATTCATAACAATTGCGTGGCACGCTTCCAAATCGCCGATGCGGTCCCGTTCGAAGCCATCGAAGCGTTCGCACGAACGGCTGGAGCTACTCGCCCGTCTGGCCGATCTGGAGCTTCGCCTCAAGCTGATGGAAGCCCGCGTGCGCGCGCTGGCGGCCGAGCTGCGCCAAGGCTCTTCGAAGACCGAGCGCACGGCGGCTCGGCGCAAGGCCCAGCGCCGCCGACCTCGGCCGCGGTGCCCTGGCTGCATCCTCGAGCTGCCGGCCGGCCATCGGGGCCCGACCTGCGTCTGGTGCGGCTTTCGGCTCGACGCGGTGGGCGGGGCGTTTCGCGCATGAA
>CAZEDU010000170.1:6260-7613 GCA_964511185.1 uncultured Myxococcaceae bacterium
CGGCTGCTCGGGCGGCTCGCTCCGGGTGAGCTGGCCGAGCTCTACAGCGCGACCCACGGCGACGAGGCCGTGGTGGTGAAGCTCTTCCACCTCAAGACGACGGACTCGGCGTACGCGCGGGATCTGGCGCAGACGGCGCTCAAGCTTCAAGACACCGGATCGAGCGGCATCGTCCGGGTGACCGACCTGGGCATGGTCGAAGACCGGCTCGCGGTGGTGCGGCCGCACGTCGAGCGCTTTCACCTGGGGCAGGCCCTGCAGCGGCTCGCGACGAAAGAGGTGCTGCTGCCGCCGCCGATGACGCTCGCGCTGATCATCGAGCTGCTCGAGATCGTCGGCCGGGCGCACGACGTGGGCGTGGTGCACGGGGCGCTGACGCCCGGGAACATCCTCATCGGCCACGACGGGCGCCCGGGCATCTGCGACTTCGGGGCGCTGCACGCGCTGCACGCGGCGCCAGCGCTCAAGAAGGCGTTCGCCACCTCCGGCCGGGACGCCTACCGCGCGCCGGAGGTCGCCCGCGGCGGCGCGACGTCGGTGGCCGCGGACGTGTTCGCGCTGGGCGCGATCGCCTACGAGCTGCTCACGCTCAAGGAGCCGAGCTCCGGGCGCGCGGGCGGGGTGAGCACGCGCCGCGAGGCGCTCACGCCTCCGTCGCGGCTCGACCGCCGCATCAACTCCCGGCTCGACCCGATCATCCTGCGGGCGATGGAGGGCGCCGAGGCGCGGCGCTTTTCGACCTGCCAGGACATGGCGCGGGCGCTGCGCGACTTCCTCGCCGGCACCGGGGGCATGCCGCCGCCCGACGAGCTGCAGGAGGCGCTGCTCGAGCTCGCGCCGCGCGAGGCGAAGCCCGACCCGAACGTCCCTTTCGCCAACCCCTTCACGCTGGAAGAGATCACCGGCATCAACGTCGCCGCGCTCGACTTGAGCTTCGCCGACACCGCGACCGGGCACAGCGTCGCGGGCGTGGCGCCGGCTCCCGAAGAGCCGCCGCGCATCGCGACGGTCGACACCGAGATCGTCGGCGGCCCGCCCGAAGGCGCGCCCGCGTGGCACGCGCCGCCTGGAGCGGTGCCGAGGGGCCGCCGCATCGGCGCGGGCAGCGGGCCGCGCGCGCAGGTGAAAGTGAAGGTGATCGAAGACTTCGAGCCGATGCCGCACGGCGAGCACGGCCCGACCGTGGAGAACGCGGCGCCGTACATCTCCGAGGTGTCGCCCGCGGCGATCGAGCCGAGCGTCTCGTACGCCGCGCCGGCGCCGACGAGCGAGCTGCTCGTGTCGGAGGAGAGCGGGCTGCCCCTGGTGCGCCCCGCGAGCGGCGGCCGTCCCCGGCGAATGAACTCGTCCGAG
>CAZEDU010000171.1:0-7548 GCA_964511185.1 uncultured Myxococcaceae bacterium
CGCGGCCTGGTGCTCCCGGTGGGTGGCATCAAGGAGAAGGTGCTCGCGGCGCACCGCGCCGGCATCAAGCGGGTCATCCTCCCCGAGCGCTGCCGCAAGGACCTGGTCGACGTCCCCGAGCAGGCCAAGAAGGAGATCGAGTTCATCTTCGCGTCGCAGATGGACGAGGTGCTCAAGGCCGCGCTCGAGACCAACCCGTTCAAGGCCACCGCCGGCGCGGGCGGCACCCCGCCGGCCGGCGGCGAGAAGGCGCCCGAGATTCGCGTCTAAGCGCGCGGCGAATCGGACGAGAGGCGGCGCCTCCTGCGCCGCCAGACCGAGAGCGACAACACCAACGCGAGGCCCGCCGCGCCCACCACCGCGGCGGCCAACGCCCGCGGCGGCTCGCTCGCCGACGGGCCGTCGATTCGAAAGGAATCGAGCGAGCGGGTGAGCGCGGGGCTCAAGTCGTTCCAGCGCCCGGCGGGCGCGGAGAAGAGGATGACCGCGTGGCGGCTCTCCCCGCGCACCGCCGCGATCAACACCCGCCGGAGCTGGTCTTGCTGGCGCACCGTGCCCACCAGCTCGAGCCGATCCACCGGCTCGGCGACGAGCTCGGCCTTCTCGACCGCGAGCTTGAGGTCGAGCTCCTCGGAGAAGTGGCGAATCGCCGCGGCGGGGAACTCGTCGCGCGCGGTGGGCACGGCCTGGAACGGGGCCTCGACCAGGCTGATCAACATCGTCGCGGCGTCTTCGCCTTCGCCGTCTTGGAGCGCCGCCGACAGCCGCCCCGGGGTGCCGCGCCTCGACCCGATGACGCCGACCCGGCTGCCTTGGAAGAGCTCGAGCCGCGCCATGCGAAAGCCCTGCGGGGGCCGCACCCAGTAGCCGTCGCGCCTGAGCTCGGTGCCCAGCTCGAAAGGCGGCGCCGCGCCCGCGTCGGAGGAGCCCAGCGCGGTCGACACCGCAAGGCCGAGGAGCAAGGCGAGCACGGCTTCAACATACAGGCAGGGGCCGCGAGGCTGGCAAGGCGGGAGAAGCCCTCTATGCTGGCGGCGATGACCGCCGACGAGCGCAGCCAGCACGAGGCCCGGGCCGATCGGGCGGTGAAGCGCGGCGAGATGGCCGAAGCGCTGGAGGCGTTGCGCCGGCTCCGCGCCGCCTTCCCCGACGACGCGCGGTACGCCGAGCGCCTCCAAGAGATCGAAACGTCCGTCGCGCCCGGCGAGCTCACCCGCCCGCGGCCGAACGACGCGGCCACGACGCGGCAGGCCGAAGCCGAGGCCCTGCTCTCCGAGGGCGATCCCGTCGGGGCCCTCAACCTGTACCGCCAGCTGGTGGCCGAGCAGTCGGGCAACGAGCTGTTTCGCGAGCGGCTGGCGGAGATCTTCGACCTGGTGAGCGCCCGCCGGCCCTCTGGCAGGCCTGGAGCTGGAGCGCCGCGGGAGGCCCGCGCCGCCGCGCTCGAGGAGCTGCTCGGACGGGTGCTTCGGCGCCGCCGGTCGCCGGCCTCCTGAGCGGGGCACTTTCCCTCTCGGGACCATTGCTTCGAGAGCGACCGGCCCCCTAGACTCCCACCCCGACGTTTTTGTCATAGCTGGTCCACTTCCGACGGTTTCTCCGCGGGTTCGGGGTCTCAAGAGCACATGCGACTGGGTGTATTGACAGGTGGGGGAGACTGCCCCGGGCTGAATCCTCTCATCCGTGGCGTGGTGAAGCGCGGCATCCTCGAGTTTGGCCACACGTTCGTCGGCATCGAGAACGGGTACGAGGGGCTGGTGGAGCCGGACATGGCCCACCCGCTGACGCTGGAGAGCGTGCGCGGCATCCTCGCGAAGGGAGGGACCATCCTCGGCACCTCGAACAAGGCGAACCCGTTTCAGTACGCGGTCAAGGAGCACGGCGCCTGGGTGGAGAAGGACCTGTCGGAGGTCGCGCTCCAGCGCTGGAAGGAGCTCAAGCTCGACGGGCTCATCGCCATCGGCGGTGACGGCACGCTGCAGATCGCCCACCGGCTCGCCGGGCTGGGCCTCAAGGTCGTGGGCTGCCCCAAGACGATCGACAACGATCTGTCCGGGACGGACCAGACCTTCGGCTTCGACACCGCGCGCGCGATCGTCACCGAGTGCATCGACCGGCTGCGTACCACCGCCGAGTCGCACGACCGCGTGATGATCGTCGAGATCATGGGCCGCCACGCCGGCTTCCTCACGCTCGAGTCGGGCATCGCCGGCGGCGCCGACGTCATCCTGATCCCGGAGATCCCGTACCGCATCGAGCCGATCGTGGAGAAGATCGCCAAGCGCGCGAACAAGAAGCGCAGCTTCTCGATCATCGCCATCTCCGAAGGCGCCTACCCTCACGGCGGCGCCGTCGCGGTGGCGCAGAAGGCAGAGGACATCCCGGGCCGCGGCGTGGTCCGGCTGGGCGGCGCCGGCAAGGTGCTGGCGGATCAGCTGGCCAGGCACATCGAGGCCGAGATTCGCGTCAACGTGCTCGGTCACCTGCAGCGCGGCGGCACCCCGACCGCGGCCGACCGGCTGCTCGCCACCCGCTTCGGGTGCAAGGTGCTCGACCTGGTCCGCGACGAGACCTGGAACCACATGGTCGCGCTCAAGGGCACCGAGGTCGTCGCGGTGTCGCTCGCCGAGTCGCGCAAGGAGCGCTGCGTCGACCCGAACGGCGAGCTGGTCCGCTTCGGCAAGAGCATGGGCGTCAATTTCGGCGACTAAGCGTGATCTGAAAGGCAAGTCCCTGCCATGTCGCTCGTCGGCCGGCACATCGGTCGCTATCGAATCCTGGAGCAGCTCGGCCAGGGCGGCATGAGCGTGGTGTACAAGGGCCTCGACACCACGCTCGAGCGGGAGGTGGCGGTGAAGGTGCTCCACCCGCACCTCTCCGGGAAGGAAGAGTCCCGCAAGCGGCTGGCGCGCGAGGCGAAGGCGGTCGCCAAGCTGCACCACCCGAACATCCTCGAGGTGTTCGACTTCGCCGGCGTCGACTCGGAGGACGCTTACATCGTCACCGAGTACATCCGCGGGCAGACGCTGCGGGACTTCGTGGCGGCGCAGGCGCTGGACCCGCCCGAGATCGCCGCGATGGTGATCCACGAGATCGCCGCCGCGCTCGCCCACGCGCACGAGACCGGCGTCATCCACCGCGACCTGAAGCCCGAGAACGTCATGGTGCGCGAGGACGGCGTGCTCAAGCTGATGGACTTCGGCATCGCCAAGATCGTCGACCGCGACGAGCGGATGACGATGACCGGCGCGCTCGTCGGCTCGCCCGCCCACATGGCGCCGGAGATCATCGAAGGCGAGGAGGCCGGGGCCGAGGCGGACGTCTTCTCGCTCGGCACCATGCTCTACGCCTTCGCCACCGGCCGCCTGCCCTTCTCCGCGCCGAACACCACCGCGGTCCTCAAGCGCATCCTCGACGGCCAGTTCGACGATCCGCGGCGCATCCAGGCGACGGTGTCGGACGAGCTGGCCGAGATCATCGCCACCTGCCTGATGCGCGCCCCCGCCGCGCGCTACGCCCATGCCGGCCTGCTGCGCGACGCCTTGGCGAAGTACCTGTCGAGCGTGGGCCTGGACCACGTGAGCGAGGAGCTCGCCTCTTTCTTCGCCGACCCGCCTTCGTATCGAAAGCAGCTCTCGCCGCGCATGACGGCGGCGCTCATCCAGCGCGCCGAGCGGCTCGTCTCCGAGCAGCGGCAGGCCCGCGCGCTCTCGGCGCTGAACCAGGTGCTCGCGCTCGACCCGACGCACGGCCGCGCGCTCGAGCTGGTGCAGCAGATGAACCGCGCCCGGCGCCGGAGCCACCTGCGCGCCCGCGCGCTGCGCGTCGCCGCCGGGATCGCCGCCTTGGCGGGCCTGGCGGTCACCGGGGGCATGCTGCTCCGCCGTCCGCCGCCGGCGCCGGACTACCGGCCCGCGCAGCTCGAGCGCCCGACGGAGGTGGCGCTCGCGGCCGACCTGTTCGCCGCGCCGCCGCCACCGCCGGAGCCAGTGGTTGCGCCCGCGCCCGCCGCCATGCAGGCGCGTCCAGCGGTGCCCAAGAAGCTCGCCCCGCTCACGGTGCGCGTGCGCCCCTTCGGCTTCGTCCGCATCGACGGAGGGTCGCGCTCGGAAGAAGAGACCGCCATGCACCGCCTGCAGCTGCCCGAGGGCCGCCACCGCATCAGCGTCAACTGCTCGGAGCTGTGCGACGAGATCCACGAAGAGGTGACGCTCGAAGGGGAGCAGCCGCGCGAGCTGCTCGTGGCGGTGCGCCTCAAGCCTTCGAAGCTGTCGTTCAACTACGAGCCGGCGGGCGCGACGGTGCGGCTGGGCAACGAGCAGCGCAGCGTGGCCGAGACGCGCGCCCAGCCGTTCCTCGTCGTCACCCCGCGCGAGCGAACCCGGTCGCTGCGGCACGAGGTCGAATTCGAGATCTCGGCGCCGGGCTTCAAGACCGAGCGCCGAAAGATCCCGGTGACCCCCGGCTCCACGCTGGAGATCAACGGCAAGCTGGAGCCGCAATGAGCCTCGTCCGCTGGCTGCTCTTCACCACGCTGTGCGCCACCGCGGCGCTCGCCGACCCGAACACCGACCGCGAGCTGGCGCAGGTGCGCAACGAGTACGAGTTCGGCAAGCACGAGGCCTGCTACCAGCGCGCCACCGCCCGCATTCAGGCGGAGCGGCAGAAGGCCCGCCCCGACCCGGCGCTCCTGGCGGAGCTGCACAAGTACGCGGGCGTCTCGGCGCTCAACCTGGGCCGCACCCAGGAGGCCGAGAAGCAGCTGTTCGCCCTGCTCCAGCTCGAGCCGGACTACGCGCTCGACCCGTTCGTCTTTCCGCCGCCCGCCGTGAGCTACCTGGAGAAGCTCAAGGCCTCCAACGCCACCCTCCTGGGCGCGATCCGCGAGGCCAAGCAGCAGCGCGCCGAGCAGGAGCGGCGAGAGGCGGAGCGGCGCGCGCGCGAGGAGGCCGACCGGCAGGCCCGCCTCCGCGCCGAACGCGAGCGGCTCGAGGCGATGCAGCGGCCTCCCCGCGTGCTCGAGCGGCGCAGCTACTGGGTCAACTTCGTCCCGTTCGGCGCGGGCCAGTTCCAACAAGGCCGGACGAAGGCCGGCGTCGCGCTCGCGGCGTCGGAGGGCCTGCTGGCCGCGGCGAGCGTCTTCTCGTTCTGGCGCATCGAGACGCTGGTCGACCGGAGCAACCGCACCGAGCTGACCGACACGGTCACGCCGCAGAGCTACAGCGACCCGGGCATTCCGGCCGCCCGCCAGCAGGAGGTCCAGGTGCTCAACGCCGTGAAGTGGGGCGCGGGCATCGGCTTCTACGTCCTGTGGGCGATCGGCTCGGGCGAGGCGCTCTACCGGCACGAGGACCTGGTGGAGGTGTCAAATGGCTCCGCGGCGAGCCCAACGAGCGTCGGCCCCCCCGCCCCGTCCTTGACGGCGCCCTTTCTCTTCTCTACCGAAGGCGGCGCAGGCGCCGGCATCGGGCTGCGGTTTTGAAAGCAATGAGGACCTCATGGCGAGCCTGACCGTTCGAACCCCAGACGGAAAATCCCGTGCGGTCAACCTGCTCAAGCGCATCACGAGCATCGGCCGAGGCGCGGACAACGACGTGCAGCTCGAGGACCCGGCCGTTCCGGAGACGGCGATCCACATCGTCTTCGACGGCAACAAGTACCGGGTCGGCAGCCACGGCGTGCCCTTCCAGGTCAACGGCAAGAAGCGCGACGAGCACGTGCTCGCGGCGAACGACGTCATTCGGGTCGGGACGACCGAGCTGGCCTTCGGTGAGGCCGCCGCGCCGATGGCGAGCGACGCCATCGCGCCGACCAAGGCGCGCAACGACTCGGTGAACCCGGACGAGCACACGGCCGAGGTGCCCGGCGTGCCCGGCCGCGAGCTCGCGGCGCTGCGGCGGCTGACCTCGTTCTCGGAGAAGCTGCTCGCCAGCTACGAGCTGGACAAGCTGCTCGAGGGCCTGATGGACGAGTGCATCGACGTCACGCGCGCGGACAAGGGCTTCCTCATCCTCATGCAGAACAACGAGCCGCGCATCAAGGTGGCGCGCAACATCGCGCGCGAGAACCTGGAAGACGCGCAGGAGCGGGTGTCCGACTCGATCGTGCAGAAGGTGGTGCAGTCGCAGAAGCCGCTCATCGTCTCGGACGCGCTCGACGACCCCGAGTTCCGCGCCTCCGAGTCGGTGGTCAACTTCAAACTGCTCTCGGTGATGTGCGTGCCGCTCAAGCACAAGGGCGAGCTGTTCGGCGTCATCTACGTCGGCAACGACCGGCTGGTGAACCGGTTCGAGCAGAAGAGCCTGGACACGCTGACCGTCTTCGCCGCCCACGCATCGCTGCTCCTGCACAACGCCATGCTGGTGAACGAGCTCAAGCTCGACAACACCGAGCTCCGCAAGAAGCTCGAAGACCAGAGCTACGGCGACATCGTCGGCTCGTGCCAGGGCATGCGCGACGTCTACAAGCGCATCGACAAGATCGCGGTGACCGACATCTCGGTGCTCATCACGGGCGAGACCGGCACCGGCAAGGAGCTGATCGCGCGGGAGATCCACCGCCGCTCGCCGCGCGCCAAGGGCCCCTTCATCACCATCAACTGCGGGGCGATTCCCGAGAACCTGCTCGAGAGCGAGCTGTTCGGCCACGTGAAGGGCGCGTTCACCGGCGCCGTCGCCACCAAGGTCGGCAAGTTCCAAGCGGCGATCGGCGGCACGCTGTTCCTCGACGAGATCGGCGAGATGCCGCTGCAGCTCCAAGTGAAGCTCCTGCGCGCGCTGCAGGAGAAGGTCGTGTTCAAGGTCGGCGACAACCGCGGCGAGTCGGTGGACATCCGCGTCGTCGCGGCGACCAACAAGGTTCTCGAGGAGGAAGTGAAGAAGAACACCTTCCGCGAGGACCTTTTCTACCGGCTGAACGTGGTGACGCTGAAGCTGCCCCCGCTGCGGGAGCGCGGCGACGACCTGATCGTGCTCGGCAAGTTCTTCGTGCAGAAGTACGGGCCGGAGTTCGGGTCGAAGGTCCGCGGCTTCACGCCCGCCGCCACGGTGGCGATGAAGAAGTACGGCTGGCCCGGCAACATCCGCGAGCTCGAGAACCGCATCAAGAAGGCGCTGGTGCTCGCCGACAAGCCGCTCCTCGGCGCCGAGGACATGGATCTGCGGCCCGAGAACCTGGACCCCATCCTCCCGCTCGCCCAGGCCAAGGAAGAGTTCCAGAAGCGCTACATCAACGAGGTGCTCGAGCGGAACAACGGCAACCGCACCAAGACCGCCAAGGACCTCGGCGTCGACCCGCGCACCATCTTCCGGCACCTCGAGAAGCTCGAGGCCGAGAAGACCGGCCGCACGCTCGATGACGAAGGAGAAGCGGAGCTGGGTTAAGCTGCCGCCCCATTCGAAAGCCGCCTGGCCGAGCGTGGCGGCCCTGTCAGAGCCAGAGGGGACGTAAGAGGCAGGTGCAGCGCACACCCGAGAGGAACCCCCACGAATCTCAGGCGATCGGCGGCGCGCGGCCATTGGCAAGGCGCTTGCTGCCGAATCGGCTGTT
>CAZEDU010000172.1:0-7546 GCA_964511185.1 uncultured Myxococcaceae bacterium
CACAAGCCCCGAACAGGCTCCGCAGTAGACATCCCCCGCCGAATTCACGAGCATGCGCTCCCTCCGGCGGGCCGGCCGCCCCGCTGCAGTCCCCCATGAACGCGACCTTCCCCCTCCGGCCGCTCATCGCCCTCGCGCTGCTCGCGGTCTCGCCTGCCTGGTCGGACGACGGCGGCGTCCACGAGCCCGACGGCGGCGCGCCCACCGGCCTCGTCCCCCCTTCCCTCCGCGTCGACTCCCCCGCCGCGTACCCCGACGAGCCCGCGGTCCACCCGGCGCAAGAGGTCCAGCTCGAGCTCGTCATCACCGAGACCGGCGAGGTGGAATCAGCGCACGTGGTGGGCGAGCCCGACGCGCGCTTCGCCGACGCCGCGCTGCACGCCGCCGCCGGGCTGCAGTTCGAACCCGCCACGCTCGACGGCCAGCCCGTCTCGGTGCGCGCGCCGTTCGTCTACCGCTTCGAGGCGCGCGCGCCGCCGCCGCAGACCGGGGTCCTCTCCGGCGTGGTCCGGGCCAAGGGCTCGCGCCTCCCCGTGCCCAGCGCTTCGCTCTCGGTCGACGGCCAGGCCACGCCCATCGAGGTCGCGCCCGACGGGCGTTTTCGCCTCGAGCTCCCGCCCGGCAAGACGTGGGTTCGGGTGAGCGCGCCCGGGTACCGCCCCGGCGCCTTCTCGGAGGAGATCCGCGCCAACGTCGAGTTGAAGGTGGAGTACGCCATCGAGCCGACGACCGTCACCCCGTACGAGACCATCGTCATCGGCCAGCGCGAGCGCACCGAGGTCGCGAGCGTGCAGCTGCGCGAGCAGGAGATCCGCGAGGTGCCCGGCACGATGGGCGACCCGTTCCGCGTCATCATGCTGATGCCCGGCGTGTCCTCGCTCGGCTCCGGCCTGTCGTACCCCGTCGTGCGCGGCACGCAGCCGGCGGCCACCGGCTACTTCATCGACGGCGTGCGGGTGCCGCAGCTGTTTCACCTCCTGCTCGGCTCGGCGGTCATCCACCCCGACTTCGTCGACGGCATCGACTTCTTCCCGGGCGCGCCGCCCGCGCGCTACGGCCGGCTGCTCGGCGGCGCGGTGGAGGGCGTGCTCAGCCGGCCGCGCGATGACCGGCTGCACGGGACCGCGTACGCCGATCTGCTCAACGCGGGGCTCTTCGTCGAGACGCCGATTCAGAAGACGAAGACCAACTTCACGCTCGCCGGACGGCTGAGCTATTCGCCGCTCCTGCTCGCGCTCGCGGCGAACACGGTGCTCCCGGCCGACGTGCCGATGCCGGTCGCCGACTTCGCGGACTACCAGGCGCGCGTCGAGCAGGCGCTGGGCGCGACGCGGCTGCGGCTGCTCGCGTTCGGCAGCTCGGACATCTTCGGGGCGCGGCCGCGGAACGAGCAGCAGCAGGGCGGTCACCTGGGCGTGAGCTTCCACCGCGTCGACCTGCGCGCCCGCCACCCCGTCGGCAGGGGCGAGGCAGAGCTCGGCGCCACCTGGGGCATCGAGCGGATCGGCCTCTTCGGCGAACAAGGCTCGAGGCGGCTGGCCGAGTTCAGCTTGAACCAGCGCAACGTGATGGTGCGCGGCGGCTACTCGCTGCCGTTGAGCGAAGCGCTCGAGCTCAAAGTCGGCGCGGACGTGGAGCACCACCGCGGGCAGATCGTCTTCGAGCTCGGCGAAGAGGGCGCCAACGCCGCGGTCATTCCGCTTCCCCTCGCGCTCGCGACCTACGTCGGCGGCTACGTCGAGGCGACCTGGAAGCCCACCGAGCGCTGGGTCATCGTGCCCGGCCTGCGCGCCGACAACTACTACCTCACGCCGCGCATCAGCGAGCCGGCGTTGGAGCCGCGGCTGTCCGCCCGCTACGCGCTCACCGAACGCGTGACGCTCAAGGCGGGCGGCGGGCTCTACCATCAGCCGCCCACGCTGCTCATCCCGATTCCGGTGGCGGACATCGCCGGCTTGAACCAGGGCCTGCAGCAGGCCGTGCAGCTGGACCTGGGCGTGGAGACCAAGCTGCCCAAGAACTTCGAAGGCTCGGTCGACGTCTATTACAACCCGCTCTTGCGCACCGTCGACTTGGACTTGGAGCGCGTGTTCAACCGACAGCGGCTCGGCGCGCGGCGCATCGACCAGAGCACGTCCGGCGCCTCCTACGGCTTCGAGCTCCTCTTGCGAAAGCCGCTCTCGGACCGCTGGTTCGGCTGGGTCTCGTACAGCTTCAACCAGAGCGTGCGGCATCAGAGGTTCGTCCGCTACGACGACTCGGGCGTGCCCGCCCAGGTGCTCGAAGGCGACGTGGCGTACGCGTTTCGCCAGGCGCACGTGGTGAACCTCGCGCTCAGCTATCAGCTCGCGAGCGGCTGGACGCTGGGCACCGTGCTCCACCTGAACACCGGCCGGCCGGAGACCGGTGAAATCGCCTCGCGCACCCAGCGGCGCGTCGACACCCCCACCGGCCCGACCTGGGTGCTCGTCGACCGCGACCGCGTCGACGACCTCCCGCCGTTCTGGCGTGTGGACGCCCGCGTCTCGCGCACGTTCACGTTCAACGACTTCACGCTGCAGGCGTACCTCGACGTCTTCAACCTGGGCGTGAGCTTCGAGACCTTCGGCTACAACTACCTCATCGCCGATCCGTTCTCGGGGACGGACTTCCGAAAAGAAGCCGTCTCGTTCCCCGTCGTCGCGCCGATGCTGGGGCTCAAGGGGACCTACTGATGAGGACGCGTTCGCTGCTGTTCGCCGCCGCCGTCCTAATCGCCTGTCAGCCTTCGCCCGAAGACCCGGTCTACATCCTCGGGCTCGTCACCGCCGGAGACGGCAAGCCGCTCGAGGGCGAGACGGTGAGCATCGAGCGGCGGGTCCAAACCTACGACCCGAACGCGCAGGCGCGTGGCCCCGACCAGGACGAGCAGATCACCACGGTCGCCGTCGAGAGCGACGGGCTGTTCGTCGCCGAGGTCCTCTACTTCTATGCGATGGCCTTGCCGGGAAAGTACCCCGCCTGGTTTCAAGCGCGGTTGCCCGAGCGTGACGGCCGCGGAGAAACGCTGGCGCGGTTCTTCCCCCCCACTTCCGACGTCGAGTTGCCGACCCTGACACCCTGGGCCGTCCACGTGGACGGACTGCTATCGAGTCAGCCGGTCAGCTTAGAGCAGCAGCCTCCACCCGCCGTGCCCGAGGCGCTCGACGCCTTCGACTTCGGAGCGGAGCCCGCCCCCGAGCGCGGACCCCAGTCTACCCTGCCGCAGCGCTCGAGCTCGGGACCGCTGCAGACGCGCCTCGAGCTCACCTCGCCCACCGGACTGGCGTGGAGCAGCAAGTCCCTCGACCCAAACGACGCCGAGCTGCGAGAGGACTTCGAGCTGACCGCGCGAGCCCATGCGACCTGGTGGGGCGTTCCCGCCGGCACCTCTGGCTTTCAGCAGCCGAGCGTGTGGATGAGCTGGTCGAGCCCCCGCGTCGCTTTCCAGACGGGCAACGTCGTTCCGCGCAGCCGCTCGGCGACCTGCGATGCCGAGAACACCCCCTGCGCGTGGAATGACGGAAAGCTCGACTTGGCCTCCGGAAGCATCGCCTCGCTCCGGTTCGACACGCCGTTCTTGGTCCGCCGCATCATCCTTCGTGGCGTGGTGTTACCCGACGTCGCCACGCTGCACCTCGCGACGCTCCCGCCCAACGGCGTCGACCAGTTCGCGATCTCGAACGACTCCGACAACAGATCGAACCTCGCCCCGGAGGAGATCGGCGCGCCGGGTGATATCTACCATGGCGGCTACGAGTACTTCTTGAGCTTCGAGCTTGTGCCGCCCGTGCTCGCTGCCGGGCTCAGAGCTCAGAGCACGGTCCCCTCGTACGGCCCCGACCCCGAGAGCCCCCCTCGCGAGTACTTGGTCAGGCTGCGCGAGCTCTCCGTCTTCGAGTGACTGTTCGACTAAGGCGCGTGGTCGAAGCAGCCGAACGTGTGCGCGCAGGTGGCGCTGCCCGACCCCGCGTCGGCGCAGCCCACGCCCGGCAAGGCCACGCAGGACCCGCCGCCCTGCGGCGCCGGGTCGCACGCTTCGCCCAACGCGGCGGGGGCGGCGCACTTTCCGCTGCTGTCGCAGAACAGCCCGCTCTTGCACTGCGAGGCCGTCGTGCAGCCCACGCCGACGTTCCCCTTGGCGATGCAGTTTCCGAGCGTCACGCCGGCGCTGTAGCCCGAGCAGTGGAAGCCCGCGCCGCAGTCCTGGTCGGCCTTGCAGCCGTTCGTCGCGGCCAGCCTGCGGCAGGTCGGGCTTCCGCCGTCGGCGAAGGCCTCCAGGCAGGTCAGGTCCGCCTGGCAGATGGTGGCACCCGAAGGGTTGCACGCGGTGCCGGGCGCCTCGAACGCGGTGCACTGGCCGCCATCGCAGTACGACAGCAGGCCGCAGGCCGTGGGCTCAGCCGCGCAGCTCTCGCCGACGGCCTTGTACGCCACGCACGTGTCGGTGCTGTCGCAGAAGTCGCCCGACGCGCAGCTCTGGCGGTCGGAGGAGCCGCCCGTCGGCGCGCACGAGCCCTCGCGCGCCACGCGCGCGGTGCACACCCCGTTGTACCTGTAGAGCCCCTCCAGGCACTGCACGCTGTCGGCGACCGGCGTCGCGGCGGCGAAGCGGGGCGTGCACACGCCCGGGCACGTTCCCGCCGAGCTGTCGAGCGTGCAGTACGACGTCGGCGCGCACTCGTTCGACCCGTAGCAGGGGTCGCCGTCCGCGGTCAGGCCGGTGAGGAAGAAGCGTTGAAACGCGTCGCACCCGGGCACCGAGGCGCCCTCGAAGACGCACGCGCTCGACGAGCGCAGCGCGCTCACGCAGGCGGCCGCCGCGGCGCTGTCGAAGCTGGCCCGGCCGTGCTTCACCGCCTGCTCGAGCGCGTAGAACGGGCTCAACCCGGCGTTCATGTCGGCGACGAGCTTGCGACAGGTCTCTTCGCTGTCGACCGCGTGACAGCGCTTGAGCCACGCGCAGTACGCGGCGAAGAAATCGTCTTCCAACGACTCGAGCGTCACCGTGGGCCCCGCATCGGCCGGCGCGCCCGCATCGGTTGGCCTCTTCTCGCGCGGCTCGAGCGTGTTGGGACCGCCCTGGTCGTCAGGGCCGGTCTGACAGCCGCTCGCCAGGAGCAGACCGCTCCCGGCCACCGCCCAGAGAACCGTGAGAACGCGCCGCATGGAGGCCCCCTCGATGAGAGAAGCCTCTAGCCTAGCGGCGTTGGCCGCGTCAGGACTAGCGGCTCCTCACCAGCGGCGCGTCGACCAGGTGCTGGCTCAAGAACCACACCTGCATCTCGTTCTCGCGGATGATCTGCGACACGAACAGGTCGTTGGTGCCCTCGTCGCCCAGCTCCGACGCGCGCCGCGCCGCCCCGCGCGCCTGCTCGAGCACCAGGCGGTGGGCCTCGAGCAGCCGCTGGAGCTGGGTCGGCACGTCCTCGGCCCCCTGCGGCGGCCGCGGGATGCGCGTCTCCTCGGCGACGTCGAACGGCATGCCGATGGCCACGCCGCCCAGCATCTGCACCCGCTCGGCGATGTCGTCGACCAGCGCCACCTGCTTGGCGTAGTGCTTATCGAACAGCTTGTGCAGCTGGTAAAAGGTCGGCCCCATCAGCTGCCAGTGGTGCTTCTTGTACAGGTCGCGCAACACGATGGTGTCCGCGAGCGCCTGGTTCAGCATCGTGCAGCACTCGGCCCTGGTCTCGTCGTCGAGCCCGATCGGCCGAGCCACCAGCTGCCCGGCCTGCTGCACCTCGTGCGGGCGGACCGTCGCTTGCGCCATCGACGGCATCTTGTGGCCGCCGTTGTTGCCGCGCGTGTGAGCGCCGCGTTTCGAAACTTCAGTCGCCATGGGCTGCTCCATTGAAAAAGGGATGCGCCCTGGAAGGTACGCATCCCTTCGGCCCCGGGCAGCACGACGGCTTTTGAACAGCTACGCCGCCGCGGCGGGCCTGCGCACGCGCGTGACGATGGAGCGAATGCCGAGCGCCACGCGGTTCGGCCAGAGCTTGGTCTCTTTCTCGATCTGCTCCGGAGCGCCCTTGCGCGTGCCCATCACGTAGTCGAACCAGGGCTTGGTGACGCACCAGTTGGCGTTCTGGTCCGCGCCCATGTGGTGGTCGTAGTGCCAGGGAAGGTGGGTCTGGCCCCAGCTCGGCTCGGAGTGCGACCGCTTGTGCACGTGGTAGTAGCGAAACAGCGAGTACCAGACGCCGGTGGTGAAGAACGGCGCGACGGGGAGGAGCGGCGCGTGCAGCACGCCGGCCCCGACCAGCCCGAGCAGCTCTTTCTGCTTGGGGTTCCAGCTGAAGAACGGGTCTTTGTAGTCACCATCGAGCATCTGGTTCCTGCGGCTGTGCTGATGGTGGTCGTGCCAGTGAAACGCCCAGTAGCTCTTCTTGTTCTTCCCGCGGTTGTGAAGCACGTACTTGTGGATGACCCACTCCCAAGCGTTGGAGTAGGCGAGCGCGAGCGGTAGTCCGATCATGGCTGGCTCCTGGGGTACCTGCCCATCATCTGTAAGCCTCGCTCCCCCCTGCTGTCCACCCCGGGTGTCGTTCCGCCGTCTTTTGGCGTCTTTCTCGAGCGTCAAGATTGCGCGAAAGGACCCCTCCCGCGAGGAAGCGCCCAGGGCTTTCGTCGAGACTTGCGGGCTGAAGGCCTTACGCCGATTCCTTCTTCGCCTCGTCCTTCTCGCTCGCGTAGAGGATGACGGGCTCGGACTTCTTCAGGATGACCTCCTCGGAGATGACGACCTCCTTGGCGGTCTTTCGGGAAGGAATCTCGTACATCACGTCGAGCATCGCGCCCTCGAGAATCGAGCGCAGCCCGCGCGCGCCGGCCTTGCGGCGAATCGCCTCCGACGCGATGGCCTTCAGCGCGCCGTCGGTGAACTTGAGCTGCACGCCGTCCAGGTCGAACAGCTTCTTGTACTGCTTCACCAGCGCGTTCTTCGGCGTGACCAGAATGTCCATCAGCGCCGGCTCATCCAGCTCCTCGAGCGCGGTGACGATCGGCAAGCGGCCGATGAACTCGGGGATCATTCCGAACTTGAGCAGGTCCTCCGGCTCGACGTGCTTGAGCAGCTCGGAGAGCGAGCGCTGCTTCTTCTCGCGGATGTCGGCGCCGAACCCCAGCGACCGGCCGCCCAGCCGACGGTCGATGATCTGATCCAACCCGCCGAACGCGCCGCCGCAGATGAAGAGGATGTTCGTGGTGTCGACCTGCAGAAACTCCTGCTGCGGGTGCTTGCGCCCGCCCTTGGGCGGCACGTTGGCCACCGTGCCTTCGATGATCTTGAGCAGCGCCTGCTGCACGCCCTCGCCCGAGACGTCGCGGGTGATGGACGGGTTCTCGCTCTTGCGCGCGATCTTGTCGATCTCGTCGATGTAGACGATGCCGCGCTGCGCGCGCTCGATGTCGTGATCAGCCGCCTGCAGCAGGTTGACGATGATGTTCTCGACGTCCTCGCCGACGTAGCCCGCCTCGGTCAGGCAGGTGGCGTCCGCGATGGTGAAGGGCACGTTCAGGATGCGCG
>CAZEDU010000173.1:0-5197 GCA_964511185.1 uncultured Myxococcaceae bacterium
GTGTGGAGGAAGGTCGGCTTGTCCTGGGCGTGCGCGGCGGCCGGAAGAGCGGCCAGCACCCATGGGAGCACCAACGGGAGAACCGACGCGAGACGAAGGAGGGCCAACGCAAGGAGGGATGCTCGGCCGGCCGTCGGGGAAATGCAAGGAGTCGTCGCCCACCCTTTTTTTGATCCGCCGGGGTGCGCGTGCGAGGTTGAAGATCTCGTCCCGCATGCGCGCGTCCCTTTCGCTTCATCTTTCGCTCTTCCGGCGGCAGAAGGCGCAGATCGCCCGCGCGGTCGAAGGCTCCTCCCCCGCTTTTCGCGCGTACGCGTCGCGCTACCAGCGCCGCACGCGGACCTATCGCCGGGGGCTGTCGCGCGAGCAGGTCGCCGCCGAGCTGGCCGCGGCCGACGTGATCTACGTCGGCGACTACCACACGCTCCGCCGCTCGCAGGAGACGTACCTCTCGTGGGTCGAAGCGGCGCACGCCTGGGGGCGTCCGCTGGTGCTCGCGCTCGAGTTCATCGAAGGGCGGCACCAAGAGGTTCTCGATCGGTACCTCGCCGGCCGCCTCAGCGAGCGCGCGTTCCTCGAGCGCATCGGCCGTTCGCCGTCGAGCTCGTTCGACATGTGGCTCGGGGTGGAGCCGATCCTGCGCTTCGCGCGCGAGCACGGCCTCCCGGTGGTGGCGATCGATCGCCGCGCGCGCGGGCCCGGCGCGCTCCAGAAGCGCGACCGCTTCGCCGCCCTGCGCATCGCCGAGGCGCTCGGCGGCATGCCCGACGCGCGGGTGATGGTGCTGATGGGCCAGTACCACGTCGCGCCCTGCCACCTCCCGGCGGCCGTCCAGCGGACGCTCGGGGCGCGCGACGGGCGGCGGCACCTGGTCGTGTACCAGAACTGCGAAGGCGTCTACTGGCGGCTGGTGCGCCAGGGCGTGGCCGACGAGACGTTCGCCGTCGAGCTGCGCGAGGGCGAGCTGTGCCTGATCAACGCCTCTCCGGTGGTGTGCCAGCAGAGCTTCCTCGACTACCTCGAGGCGGAGAGCAGCGACGAGCCGCTCGCCGACGAGGGCGCCCACGCCCGCTTCGCCGAGATGGCCGGGCTGGTCGCGCGGTTCGTGGGGGTCGACGTTCGCCGCGCGCTGCGCGAGGTGGAAGTGGCGACCGCCGCCGACTTCGATTTCCTCGAGCGGGCCCGCGCGCGCGCCGGCTTCACGCGGCACGAGCTCCAAGCGCTCAAGCAGCAGGTGCTTTGGCGCGAGAGCTACTACGTGCCGCGCGCGCGCATGGCGTACCTGGCGACGCTGTCGGTGAACCACGCCGCGGAGGAAGCCGCCCACTTCGTGCGCCACTGCTGCGTGGGGGAGGCGATGGAAGCGGCGCGGACGGCGTCGGACACCTTCTACGCGCGCTGCATCGAGGAGGCGATCGGCTTCTTCGGCTCGAAGCTGGTGAACCCACGCCGCCGCTGCTGGACGATCGCCGACTGGGCGCAGGCGTTTCGGCAGCGCCGGGGAGAAGACCGGAACATCGCCGCGTTCGTGCTGGCCCACAGCGCGGCCGAGACGGAGGGCGCCGAGCAGGCCTCGAAGCTCATCCCGCTCAAGCAGGACCGGCTCTTCCACGCGGTGAGCCACGGCCTGGGCTACCAGCTGGGCGACGCCCTCTTCCGCGCGTTCGATGCCGGCCGAATGGGCCGCGCCGCGATGCGCGCGTTGTTCAAGGATCCGCTGCGCCGGCCGAAGGAGCGCTACTTCGAGCTGCGGACGCGGTCCCACCCTTTTCCGTAGTACTCGCTGTACGGCTCGTTGGTGGTGCTCGTCCGCGTCGTCGGCTGGTGGAAGAGCGCGACCATGGCGCGGGTGGCGAACCGGTGCGCGGCCTCGTCGCGCGTGCGCGGCGACCTGCGCTGGGCGCGCGGCGTCGCGAGGTACTGGTTGTACGCGGCCATGTATTGAGGCTCGAAGGGAGCCGTGGCGCCCTGAATGTCGACGCCCGCGCGCACCAGCTCGAGGCGCGCGCGGACCTGGAGCGCGGTGCCCATGCCTTCCTCTTCCAGCATTCGTCGAACGTAGTCGGTGCGGGGCAGGCTCAGGATCCGATCATTGCCAGTCGTGTTCGCGAGGTCCCGGCGCGCGTGGTAGGTCTCGTGAACCAGCGAGAGCGCTTGCTGTCCAGCGGTCCAGGTGGAGTCGACACCATGCGCCGGCGCGACGAATCCCAGAACGTGCCGCCCCCCGGCTCGAAGTGAACGGGGATTCGGTTCTGGCGAAGAAAGGCCGCGGACATACGGCTGATCCGGCTCCGAAAGATCAGCGTCTGCAGGGCGCCCAGGAGCACGCGATCGGCCGCGCGGCGCGCTCGGACAACGGCGCGTTGTGCGACAGCTGCACGAACGGAATTCGACATATCCAATGACCTCGAGACGGATGGGGCATTGGGATTATCGACCTCGGTCCGCAATCGTTTCGTTGCCTGTGGTTGCCGGGACTTAAGGTCCTCTGACCACCTGGAAGCGGGTGCCCTGCGCCGGGAAAGGTCCCCCGAAACGCTCCGCACGTGCGGTGGCGAGCTCGTTCGGCAAGGACCAGAACTGCCCGGACTCGTGGACGACGACCAGCTCGTACTCGCCAGGAGGAATGGCCTCGAGCGCGGTGGTGGTCGGACCGCGGCCTGGCTCGTCAGTGACCGTGACCGCCTGCGGCACGAGGAACGCCGTCAGCCGCTCGACCGCGACGGCGCGCTCGAGGTTGGCGCCCAGGGTGGCCAGGAACGGAGCCGGGTCCAGCGCCATGGGCAACAGGACCGTGGCCGGCCTTCCCATTCGGTCGACGGGCACCGTCTGCCCGGGCTTGGGCAAGTAGCGCAGAAAGACCTTCGGGTAGAGGTCGGGGATGCCGTCGCCGTCGTCATCGTCGGGCAAGCCGTCTTGGTTCTGATCGACGAGCCGGACCAGGAACGCGAGCTTCGCGCGGTCGAGCAGGCCGCCCAGGTCGTCGAGCACCAACGTGAGGCTCTCGACTTGGGAGGGGACGTCGGAGAACGAAACGAGCCCCGCGTCGCTCTCCAGCCGAAAAGCGGGAGGCTCCCACGAGACCGGGATGTCGATGACGAGATCGCGGACCAGCGCCTCGCCCGGCTGCAGGTTCAAGTCGACGAACGCGGACCTGCGATCGCCCGCGCCCGGCTGCGCGAGGATGGCGAGATCGGGCGGGAAGTCGCGATCGAAGTCGAGCACCGCGTACATGCGATAGGGGTTCGGCTGCACCGCGCCGAAGACGAACCGAAAGTCCCCGCGCGAGAGGCGCTCGTCGGAGACCGCCGTGACGTACTCGGGGACGGTCTCGTTGCGCGCGCGGGAGCCGGCCGCCGGGTAGAGCAGCACGTAGGCGTCGCCCCGCGTCCCCAGCGTCACCCTCACCTCCCCCGAGACCTGGCCGACGCGCTCCAGCGCGCCCATGGGGCTCGAGCACGCGGCGAGCGCCAGGACGCAGGCGAGGAGGGGCTTCACGCCGTTGACGGGTTCAAGGCGCTGGATCGTGCCTCGGCGCGGGTTCGGATCCCACGGCGGACAGCCTCTCGACGAACGCATCGTCTCGGTAACAGTACGCCCATTCCTCTTCGGGCTCGAACGATCGAACGACCGGGTGATGCGAGTGGCGAAAGTGTTTCGTCGCATGTCGATTGATCGAGCTGTCGCAGCAACCAACGTGGCCGCACGACAGGCAGAGCCGCAGGTGAACCCACGCGTCGCCGACCGCGAGGCATTCCTCACAGCCATCCGCGCTTGGCGTCACCCCGGAGGCGCGCTGAGCCGCTTGGGTCAGATGTTCACATTCGTAGGTCATCGAACACTCCTGCCCGAAGGGTGTTCAGGGTCCATGCTCTGCGGGAGTGCCGTCATAAAAACGAATTAAAATACAGCACCTTGAGCCCTTTGCCGCCGCCCAAGACCTCGGGCCATATTCCTAGCGGTATGAAGACATCTATCGAGATATCTGACCCGCTGCTGAACCGCGCGCGCGCCCTGGCCGCACGTGAGGGCAAGACGCTCCGCGAGCTGGTGGAGGCTGGGTTGCGGCTCGTTCTGGAGCGGGAGGAGCGCGCCGAGCCGTTCAAGCTTCGCGATGCGTCGGTTGGCGGGCGGGGGCTGGTGCAGGGGCTGCGCTATGACGAGTGGGGCAAGATTCTCGAAGTGGCTTACGAAGGTCGGACCTTGACCTCTTGCCTCCGAGGGGCTCGGGTTTCCGGACCGCTGATACACGACGGACGCATCGCGGCGCTCTGTGCGCTGCACGGCATCCACGAGCAGTGGACCGCCGATCGCGACTTCAGCCGATTCTCGAACCTGCGCACGCGCAACCCGCTCGTCTGAAGGAGCCGATGGTCTACCAAGTGCTGAGCTCTTCACCGGACGCGCTCTCGTTCGCGACGCACCCACGCGCGCGGCGCGGGCGAGGCGTTCTCTTCGCGACCGCTCCGTGGGTCGTCTACGTGCTGACCTTGAGCGGCCTGTTCCTGCTCGCCACGCGCGACCTGTCGATGTGGGAAGACCTCAAGCGTGTCGCGGCGTATGGCGCGCTGGTCACCTTCGCCCTGTCGCTCCTGTGCTTCTGGCTCGGCCGACGCGTGAACACCCGCATCGACGTGAGGCCCCAAGAGATCCACATCGAGGAAACTCCGGCGCTCGGCCCACCGCGGGTCACCCGATTGACGCCGCCCGAGCTGAAGGCGCTCTCGCTCGAGCCGAGCCTGCGCTCGCTCGGCGCCGACTACCTGCTCGTCGCGCAGCGCACCGACGGCCACAAGCTCGCGCTGGCCGAGGGTGAGCCGCACAGCGGCCAGCTGCACAGCTTCGCGGAGCAGATGGCGAGCATCACGCGGGTGCCGCTCGAGCGGCCGACCGCTGCGCTCACTTAAGCCAGACGGGCGGGCTCGACGCATTCCAGGTCTGCCCACGGTACACTCGTTGCTGGTGCCCAACCTCTTCCGTCCAGCCGCGCTCATACTCGGTGGCTGTCTGACGGTCCTGCTGTTGTGGTGGCCGTTCGCGGAGTTCGCGTCGTTTGGGATCAGCTATCCCGCGACCTTCATCCTCGCGGCCCTTCTCGGCGCTGGTCTCTACGGCAGCGTGCGGCTGAGTGGGCTCGTGGCCCGCGGCTGGCTGCTTCCCGTCGCGGCGACGTGCGCGACGGCGCTCTGGTTGATGG
>CAZEDU010000173.1:5207-7465 GCA_964511185.1 uncultured Myxococcaceae bacterium
GGCAGCTCAGCGGCGCGGCGCTGACCCGAGACGCGCTTGCGCGGGGGTTGGAGAAAGATCGCGTCGAACATGACACGCCGCCCCCCTGGGACGGCTGGGCGGACGCCGAGCTCGAAGCGTATCTGCGTTGGCGGTTGGATGATCGGGGCGCTCGGCTGCGCACCTGGGACCTGTTCCGCGTGCGCGCTGCCGACGGCGCGCGCCACTACCGGCGCCTTCACTATGGCGGCCCCTTCGTGCGAGCGGGCGCCTTCGCGTGGCTCGCCTGGGGCCTCCAGTTGCCGCTGCTCCTGCTCGGGGCCATTGGCGGAGTCGCGTACGCGGCCGTCACCGCGAAGCCGAAGCAGCGCGATGAGCGGATCGAAGAGGCCATTCGGCGTGTGGCGAAGAGCCCGGAGCAAGCCGCGAAGTTGCGCGAGACGCTCGATCTCATCCCCGACGCGTTCAAAGGTTCCAACGAAGAGCTCGTGGCCTACGCCAAGAACAGGGCACGGATGAACTTGGGCGAAGAGCTGCGGACGCGACCCGACCAGGTCGCCAGCCGAGCTGCCTTTGACGGCGACGTTCCGCTGCTCAAGCGGGCGCTGGCCAGCGGCGCCTCGGCGAAGGCCCGCGGACAGTTTCGCCTCATGCACGTCGCCGCACGCGGAGGGCAGGCCGCGGCCATGTCGGTCCTCCTCGAGCATGGCGCGGCGGTCGGGGACCTCGACAACGACGGAGACACGCCGCTCCACGTCGCCGCGGCCGAGGGCCATGGCGAGGTCGTCGGCTTTCTCCTCGGTCGCGGTGCCGACATCGAAGCCACCGGTCGCGACAGGTGGACCCCGCTGGACGCGGCGGCTCGGAAGGGGAAGGTTCCGGCGATGCAGGTGCTGCTCGACCGGGGAGCGTCCCTAGGGCCGCGCGCCCGCGGGGGTCGGTCGGCGCTGCAAGCTGCCGCCAGCACCGGCCAGGTGGCGGCGATCGACTTTCTCATCGGACGCGGTGCCAGCGTCGACGACGCCAACGACGAGGGCGTGACCGCGCTGATCGCCGCCGCGCGGGGGAATCAAGTGGAATCGATCCATCGGCTCTTGGCCAAGGGAGCGCGTGCAGGACACAGGGACAAGAGCGGCCGAAACGCGTTTCTCTGGGCGGTGCACCTCGACCACGTCGAGGCGGTCAAGGCGCTGCTCGAGGCGGGGTTCGACCCCCGGGCCGAGCAAGACCTCCACGTCGCGCAGGAAGATCTGGATCTTCGGGATCGCCCCGGCAGGCGTGACGAGATGCGCGCCGTGCTCAGCCTCTAAATCTATCTATTCGTGAAGCCTCAGCAGCGCGCGCGCTTCCTGAGGCGTGGCGAGCGAGCGCCCCGCTGCCTTGGCGCGCTTGGCCGCTTCGGCGACCAGCTCGTGGTTGCCCTTGGCGAGGACGCCCTTGGAGAGGAAGACGTTGTCCTCGAGCCCCACGCGCGAGTTCCCGCCCCGCTGCGCGCACAGCTCGACGAACGGCAGCTGGTGCCGCCCCATCGCGGCGCAGGTCCAGGTGGAGCCCTCGGGCAGCGAGGCGATCATGAAGTCGAGCGCCTCGGGCCGCGCCGCGAGCGCGCCGGGCACGCCCAGCACGAAGTCGAAGTGCGCGGGCAAGTCGATGAGGCCCTCCTTCGCGAGGTAGCGGGCCTCGTCGATCATCCCGACGTCGAAGCACTCGATCTCCGGCTTGATGCCGATGGCGCGGATGCGCTTGGCGATGTCGCGCACCAGCGAGCGCGGGTTCCAGAACACGTCCTCGCCGAAGTTCACCGTCCCGGTGGTGAGCGTCGCCATGTCCGGCTTGTCGGCGCCGGTGAGCGTGAGCGGACCGCAGCGCTCGTCGACGCCCATGCCGACCGCGCCGCCGGTCGAGGTCTGAATCAACACGTCGCACTTCTTTCGAATCGCGCGGATCGCGGCGCGGAACAGCTCGGCGTCTTGCGACGGCGTGCCGTCGGGGTTGCGCACGTGCAGGTGGACCATCGCCGCGCCCGCGGCGCGGCACTTGGCGGCGTCCTCGGCGATCTCCTCTGCGGTGATCGGCAGGTACGGGGTGTGCTCGCGGGTCGTCTCGGCGCCGACCATCGCGGCGGTGAGGACCATCGGCGGCGGCGCGCTCACGGCTTCCTCCGCTGCTTCTCTTTCGGGACCACGCACGTGCCCGAGGCACGGCAGACGACGACCGGTGGCTCGAGCACCTCGGCGGCGGAGTCCGAGAGATCGGGCCGCGCGCGAATCACCTTGCGC
>CAZEDU010000174.1:0-7248 GCA_964511185.1 uncultured Myxococcaceae bacterium
CCTCGAGCCGCTTGAGTAACGCCGGCTGCTTCACCACGTGGAAGCGCGCCGCCATCGGCAGCGAGAGCGTCCACTGCCGGTGGCATTCCGTTCTCCATCTCCGCGGGCGTGGGCTTCATCGCGCTCTTCGGAGTGGCCGTACTCAACGGGCTCGTGCTGCTCAGCTTCGCGAGGGATCTCGAAGCGCAGGGCATGTCACCAGGTGAAGCAATCGCCCACGCAGCCGAAGGTCGACTGCGTCCGGTTTTGATGACTGCCCTGGTCGCCTCACTCGGCTTCCTCCCCATGGCGCTCTCCACCGCGCCGGGAGCCGAAGTGCAGCGCCCCCTGGCCACGGTGGTCATCGGCGGCCTCGTCTCAGCGACGCTGCTCACCTTGCTCGTACTGCCGGCGCTCTACTCGCTGCTGGGAAGGAGAGTCTGAGCGACTAACCTCGCGTTCATGGCGTCCCCCACACTCGACTGGCGCTCGATCGCGACCGCCCCCGGCAAGTCCTTCCTCTTTGCGCATCGCCCCTCGACGAACACGTTCCTCGTGGTGAGCAGAGGTCGCGCCAGCGGCTGCCTCTTCGAGATCGACGGGGAGCGCTCGACCCTGCTCGCCGCGGGTGCGTCTCAGTTTCCGATCAACTGCGTACCCGTCGCGCTCTACGAGCAGGCACCCGCGGTGATGCTCCTCGCCACCACGCCAGAAGGAGGCCTCGCGCGCTTCTCGCTTTCTCCGAACAGTCCTTCGGCCGCGGAGAAGACGACCTTCAAGCGGCTCGATACCTGGCCGCAGTTCGGCGACTTCGCGTACGTGTTCGATTCTTCGCACGACTGCGTGTGGGCCATCGGAAAGCGTCACCCGTTTCCAGTGCGCAAGCTGCGCCGCGAGTGGACAGACGTCGGCACGCTGCCGCTCGACGCCTCGATTCCGGGCTGTGACTACCTCGCCACGTACGAGCCCGCGGAGGATCGCATCGTGCTCGTCGCGGGACGCAACGCGGGCTGGGGCTCGACGCAGATGGTCGCCTTCGCGCTGAAAGACGAAACGATCAGCCCCTTGCCGGCGCCTCCGTTGATCGAGCGGCTCGGGGTGGCGTCACTCGCTTCGCATCCAAAGACTAGCCGCGCGTTGTTGCTCAACCCCGGGACGCCGCCGCTGATGCTCGAGCCCTCTGGCTGGAAGCCGGCTCCGCTCGAGATCCCGCCGTGCTTCGCGGCTGCCTCGGGCGAAGGAGAGCTCGTGCTCTTCGGCGCGCGCGAGGCCTCGACGCAGCGCCGGGCGCTGCTGGGAAGGACATCGGGCCAGCAGCTCACGATGTCCTCGCAGTCGGTGCTGGTGGTCACCGAGGTGATCGCGGGTCCCTCCGGCGCCTGCGCGATCGGCCGCGGGAAGATCTGGGATCGCCCCGCGCGCTTCGTCTACGCGCTCGAGGAAGGTGACTGGCGATTCCTTCCTGGGCTCGGCGGTCTCGCGGTCGCCACTCCGGACGATTTTCTCTTCGTGGGGCCGAAGGGCTCCGTCACCAGCAAGTCGAACCCCGCGCAGCGCAGCGCGGAAGGGAAGCTCGAGATCCCCGACGACGCGGGCGCTGCCTGGGATGCGACCCGCAACGCGCTCGTGGTGTTCGGCGGCGACGACACCAACACCACCCGCGAATGGGACGGCAAGGCGTGGAAGGAGCTCAAGCCCAAGAAGAAACCCACCGCGCGCAATCGCCCGCTGATGTGCCACGTGCCCGAGCTCGGCGTGGTGATGGTCGGCGGCGAAGGCAAGAGCAAGTCGCTCCCCGAGACCTGCGTGTTCGATGGCAAGACGTGGGAGATCTTCCCCGGCCTCAAAGGCATCGCTCCCGATCGGCTGGTGTTCCTCGGTTTCGACACGGTGTCTCAGTCGCTCCTGCTCGGAGAGGCGTCAGAGTCCAACTGGGAAGATCGCAACCCACCGAACCTGCGCATTCACCGCTACCTCGGCCAGGGCCGCTGGAGCGAACTCGCTCGCGTGGTGCTCCAAGGAGGCTCCTTCGGCTTCGCGCAGGCCAGCGAGTTCGGAGCCGCGTTCGATCCGGTGCGACGTGAGCTCATCGGGGCGGGAGAGATCGATGACGACACCAGCAGGAGCGGCATCGTCCGCACCTCTCTGGCCGAGCTGCTCGACGGTGTCGCTGCGAAGCCGAAATCCAAGAGCGCCGAGAAGACGCTCGCGCCCGCCCCGAAGACTGAGCCCATCGGCGCCGACGCCTTCGCGATGAAGTTCGAACGAAAGGGCAGCGGCGATTACCTGCACGGACTCGCGCCGATCGCGCGCTGGCCGAAGTGCAAGTCGCACAAGCGCACCATGGACTGCGTCGCGGTGTTCCACGCAGACCAGGAACGTCTCCCCCTCGAGAAGCACGTCGCGCTGGTGCTCTTCGGTTGCTCTCCGGGGTGCGATGCGTACGAAGCGGTGCTCGTCGCGAAGAAGGACCTGGTGAAGAAGCCGGCTGCTCCCGCGGGTCACACGCCGGAGGACGTGCGATGGATTCGTTACGGCGCGGCGAAGTTCGAGCGGGATCCCATCGCCGAGGGCACCGAAGACAAGCGCAAGCCGGGGGGATCCAAGCTCGGCGGCACTCCGACCTGGGTTCAGTCGCCCGAGGTGCCGAGCTGCAAGAAGTGCAAGAAGCCCATGCGGCTCGCGGCTCAGCTCGACTCGAACGACACGGGCATGAACTTCGGTGATTCCGGCATCGGCTATCTCTTCGTGTGCGGGAGCGAGCACGCCGCCGAGTTCATCTCCCAGTCGGCGTGACGGCAGAGCGGCTTCGGCCCCCCTGGCGAGACGCGCCCTGAAGTCGCTGCCCTTGATCTTAAGGACAAGAAGAACAACCCGCTCAAACCGGAGGGCCGGTGTGAAGGCGCGAGAGGTCGGGGCGAGGCTGGTGAAAGGACAAGAAGCGGCCAGGGCGGGGAGCGCGAGGTGGCGGTGCTGAAGGTGAGCTACCGCAACGCGCCGCAGGTGACGAAGACGGCCAACGCGGTGCTCGCCCTCAAGCACGCGCGCTTCGGCTCGCTCGACCGGGAGAGCACGACGCTGCTCGAGCCGGTGCCCGGCGAGCCCGGCGAGGTGCGCGGGCTCCAGGCGGGCTCGGCGGCGATGGCGGCCCTCGACGAGAAGACGCGGCGCAGCACCGAGGTCGCCGTGGTGGTGCTGCGCGAAGACGAGAAGGCCGCCGCGCGCGCGCACTTCAAGACGCCGCTGGTCTTCTCGGTGCTCGAGGCGAAGGGCCTCGAGTACGAGAACGTCATCCTCTACCGGCTGATCTCGAGCGAGCGGCGGCTCTACGCCGAGCTGGCCGAGGGGCTGACGCGCGCCGACGTCGAGGTCGAGGCGCTCGAGTACGGCCGCGCGAAGGACAAGTCGGACAAGACGAGCGAGGCCTACAAGTTCTTCGTCAACGCGCTCTACGTGGCCCTCACCCGCGCGGTGAAGAACGCCTGGCTGGTCGAAGACGACCCGGCGCACCCGCTGCTCACGCTGCTCGGCGTGCCCTTCGACGGCCAGCAGCTCGGCGCGAACGTGAAGCAGGCGAGCACCGAGGACTGGCAGCGCGAGGCCAGCCGCCTCGAGGCGCACGGCAAGCTGGAGCAGGTGGAGGCCATTCGCGCACAGGTGCTGCGCACGCAGGCGACGCCCTGGCGGCAGCTCGACGGCGCGGCGCTGCTGGAGCTGATCGGCAAGGCGCTCGACCCGCAGGGCGTCTCGCGGAAGGCCCGCGAGCAGCTGGCCGACGTCGAGACGCTGCACCCCGACGCGTACGTGGCCAGCGAGCTCGCGCAGCTCGGCTTTCGCAGCATGGCCCAGCGCAAGATCCTCGCGCCCGCGGCGCTGCAGCGGCTGCTAGCAGAGTCGGCGAGCAAGAAGTTCAAGGGCGTGCTGGAGAACACCGAGCGCTACGGCCTCGAGCACCGCTCGATGCAGGGCCTGACGCCGCTGATGGCCGCGGCGAGCGCGGGGAACCTGGCCCTCTGTGAGGCGCTCGTGCAGCGCGGGGCGAGCCTGACCGCGCGCGATCCGTACGGGCTGCAGCCGCTGCACCACGCGCTGCGCCACGCGTGGCGCGATGAGGCCTTCGCGCGCACCACGCTCGGGGCGCTGTGGGAGCTGCTCGCGCCGCCCTCCTTCGACGTGCAGGTGGAGGGGCGCCTGGTGCAGTTGGGCCGAGAGCAGGGCGAGTTCATCGTCTTCCACCTCATGCTCGAGCGGCTGTGGTGCTCGGAGTTCACCGTCTCGGGCCAGCCCACGGGCATCGGCACGGCGGAGCTGCTCACGTACGTGGAGCGGCTGCCCGAGGTGGTGATGCGGGACTACCGGCGCAAGCGGCCGTACCTCTCGAGCATGCTCTCGAAGAACGAGGCCTCGAGCACCGCGAAGTACGGGCGCAAGCTCTTCGAGCGGCGTGGGCACGGGCTCTACGTCTTCAACCCGGCGCTCTCGGTGTGGAGCCCCGGCGCGGGCGGTGAAGGCCGCTGGGAGCCCATCGAGGTCGTCATCGGGCTGGAGCTGCGCGCCGCGCCCATCGCGTTCGTGGCGCGGCGGCAACAAGAGGGGCGGTGGCGGCCGAACCCGTGAGGGATCACTCCTTCGCCTTGAGCTTGCCGTCGTTGTCCGCGATGAAGCGGCGGATGTCTTCGGCCATGTCGAGGAGCTTGAGCCACTGCTCCTTGTAGAGGGTGATGGGGAAGCGGCCCATGCCGTAGACCGAGACGCCGCCCTTCTCGGAGACCTTCAGTGAGATGCCCTTGCTGGTGCGCGCCTTGAGCGCCTCCATCTCGGCCTTGAGCTTCGCGACCTCTGCCTTGAGTTCCTCTTCGGTGGACATGGGCCGGAGCGTAGCCGCGAAGGCAGGTCTCTCGCGCGAGCCAATTCCCTTGCATCGTGGGGCAGCCTCGAGGGTCGTGCGTGGCGTGAGACTCGACGAGCTCGAGGGCGCGCCCCCCCCCAGCTCAGGACTCGTTGGTCACCGGCCGCTTGCCCTTCACCGTCACGCTCGTTCAGCCGGCGCTCGACAGAATCGATTCACCGGCCGACAGCGCCTTGAACGCCGACTTCGCGTCGACGCGCACGTAGTCGTTGGCAGATTCGCCTTCGCGTTCGTCGTCGTCGAGCTCGTCCCACTCGTCGGTGTCGAGCAGCTCGGCGCGGACCAGCGCCATCAGGTCGGCCGCGGTCGTGGGCTTGAACGGCTTGCCGGCCACCATGGCGTAGCCGCTCACGTGCTGGACGGCCAGTTGGGCTGGCTCAGACACGTCGAGCCAGGCGCCCGAACCCGAATCGAGCAGCCGGGCGCTGACCATGCCGCGCACCTGCGTGACCGACTGGCGCGCGGTGCAGACGATCGCCTCGTCGGCCCGCAAGTCACCCGCGCACAACAAGGTCGCGCCCGGGGCGAGCACCAGGTTGCGGCAGTGCACCGCGCCGAGCACCACCAGCACGGTCGCGTCGGTCTTCTGCCGCGCTTCGACGACCAGGTTGCCGGCGACGCTCAAGTCGCCGGTGACGAGCGTGGCGATGGACCGCGGGCGCCAGGTGGGCTCGGCGTCGACCACCGCGGCGAGCACCTCCCAGGCCAGCGGAAAGCGCGCCAGCTCGCGCAAGGCGGTGGACCACGGCTCAGGGCCGCGCAGGGCCTGTCGTTCGACTTGTTGAAGCACCGCGTCGGGCAAGGGCTGGGTCATGGGGCGAGGACAATTGGAACACACGGAAGGTGACGACACGCGACTCACGTCGAGAGGTGTCGAGGGTCCCCTGCAGCGCGTCGGCTTGCAATCAGGGAACGTCGTAGGCGCAGCGAAAGCCCAGGCTCCAACTGCGGCGCTCATTCCCAGAGGTCTCGACGGTCCAGCTGGTGGGCGGCATCGAAGCGCCGAGCGTGTCCTCCGCGGTCCCGGGAAGACACACGTCGAGCGCTCCGAGTCGGGAACACGGCGTCCCGGCCCAATCGATCGAGTAATCCTTCACCACGAAGACGGAGGTCACGCCGATCATCGGCACCGTTCGGCGGGTCGTGTACCAGTTGTCTCCAGCCACCAGGGTGCCCGCCTCGCACCGGGCCTTGATGCCGGCTCGGGCCGGCCGGATGGTGAAGCCGCCGTCAAAGGGATGCTGATCGAGCTCTTCGGCGCACTCGTGGAGAAACTCCGAGACGCCTCCCGCGAGATCCAGCACACCGGCGTCAGTCGCCCCGCGAAGACGAGTGCCGACGTCGGGCGGCCTGCTCTCACCCCGGAGCCCGACCGCCGCGTACTCGCCCTGGTAGTCGATGACGGGGTCAGGGCCTGTGAGCGCTGGAGGCGTGTCACCCCACGGAAGTCGGCGTCCAGAAGGGAACGCACCACGCACCGCCCGGAAGAACTCGAACGCCGTCGGGAGGCGGCCGCCGCGGTGCGCACAGAAGGCGACGGCCTCGGCGCGCGTGACGCAGGCCACCGGCGCCGACTCCGAGCCGGGAACCGGGACGCCGGCATCAGTCCACCCCGAACGCTCGGCGCGCATGCTGAACCCGATTTCCGGGTATCGGTCGTCGACGTTCATGTACCCACCGCAGTCCGGTGGCGGCGGGAGCACGCCCGCGTCGCCGCTCCTCACGAAGTCGAGGTAGGCGCCCCGGGACACCTCCGTCACGTCGAGCGAGAAGGAGTCGAGGTACGTCGGCTCGAGCGGCCTGCGATGCACCCCGCCATCGACCAGCACGGCCGTCGTCCAGCGGGACATCAAGAACCAGCCACCTTCGATGCACGTCGCGCCCGCAGGCGCAGGGTGGCCCTCGCAGGGGCGCGCCGCAGGGTCCACCTCTGGAAGAGCCTCGCTCGCGTCCTCGCCGCCAGCGTCGACCGGCGCGCCGGCGTCGATGCCGCTGTCGTTAGCCATGGGCGTCACGCACGAACAGCTCAGCAGCAGGGCGGCCGTGCACCCGAGCCAATGGGTCATTGCAGCACTCCGATAGGGCAGTGGCGGTACGCGCGCTCGCACGACTCCAGGTTCGAGAAGACCTTGTCGCAGTCCCGGCCTGTGCAGCTGCAGCCGCACAGCGTGAGGGCAGGCACCTCCGCGCAGGCGGTCCCGTTCCAGACGTAGCTCGGGCCGCTGCAGCACTCGGGCACCGAGAAGTGGGCGTCGAGAAACGGGGTCGTGCCGCGGAGGGTGGTGGAGGAACCGCAAGGACGTCGAAAGGACAAGAAGAACAACCCGCTCAAACCGGAGGGCCGGTGTGAAGGCGCGAGA
>CAZEDU010000175.1:0-1666 GCA_964511185.1 uncultured Myxococcaceae bacterium
ATGGGCCTGCTCGGTGGCGGTCCGATCAGCCTCGGCTCCTTCGCAGTCGCCGCCGGCCAACACGCCGTCTTCGGAGACAAACAGGCGCGCGGCGCGATGCAGGGCGCGGAGATCGCCAAACTGGCGGCCAACCCCGCCGCGGCCGCGATGGGGGGCGAGCTCGGGGACCTCATCGCCAAGAAGAGCGCGGAGACGGGCTTCCCTGTCACGCACGTCTACTTCGAGGCCGCAGCCTTCAAGACGTTCTTCCAGACGAGCGACGAGGCCAACGCGGCGGCCGAGCAGGTGCTCGGCGAGTCGGGCGCGCAGAAGCTGGTCGAGGCGGACACCCTCGGGGGCCGGGTGGCCGTGCCCGTCGGCGAGTTCATCGAGAAGGCGGGCAAGGTGCCGGGGCTCGCCGAGCACCTCTCGAAGCAGCTGGCCACCAGCTTCGAGGGCCACAGCCAGGTGCAGCTCGAGGAGAAGAAGAAAGCGGACGAGGCGTGGGCGAAGTCCATCGCCGACGAGGCGAGGAAGGAGGGGGCTTCGCCCACCCTCGATCGGTTCGACGCACTCGAGCAGCAGCTCGTCGCCACCGGGAAGATGACGAAGGGAGAAGCGAAGGACGCGCTGCAGCCGATGCGCGACACCTTCCACAACTTCGCGAAGAAGTTCGGCCAGTCCGTCGAGGACCTCTTCCGCAACGTGCGCATCAACGTCGACGACGGCACGGCCAAGCTGCTCGTCGAGTACAAGAAGGCGAACGCCTCGCAGCTCCTCTCCGAGCAGCTCAACACCGGCAAAATCGACACGCAGAAGGCCGCGGAGATTCTCTTCGTCGACGACGTGACGGACCTCCACACCTTCGAGGGCTTCGAGCAGATGCAGGCGGAGCAGCCCGCCGCCTCGGTGGTGGCCGTGACGCTCACCGACATCAAGCCCGTCAACGACAGCGTGAAGGGCGGCCACGGGGTGAGCGACGCGCTGCTGCGCCACATCTCGCCCGCCATCGCCGCGGCCGATCCACTCGCCGCGCGCAAGGGCACCAACTTCGTCATCCGGGGCGATGCGAAGACGTTGGAGCAGGTGCTGCGCGACGTGCAGGCGCGCCTGCCGAAGGGCATGCACGTCGCCGGCGCCGTCGGCACGGACGCGAAGACCGCGCTCGAGAACATGGACAAGCGCGTCGACGAGGGCCGCCTCTCAGGCGAGTTCCCGACGGAGCGCGCCGACACCCACGTGAAGGACCTCGACACGCAGCTGCCGAAGATTGAGGCGGCGATGGCGAAGGCGCAGGAGAAGCGCGCGGCCAAGAAGCGCACTCACCGCGTGAAGCCGACGGCGTCGCAGCTCGCGAAGGCGGCCGCGATGAAGCCGGAGGAATTCTTCCGGCACGCCTTCCAGGACAAGGTGGTGCCGGGGGTGCTCAGTCACACCGGGTGGGACCGGATTCCGCGCAAGGCCTTCGTCGCGAGCATCGACATCAAGGGGCTGAAGGCGATCAACGCCCTCGGCAAGGAGGTGGGCGACAAGGTGCTGCAGCTCTTCGCCGAGGTGGTGCGCGACTTCGACGGCAGCGACTTCGACTTCGCCCATTTGTCGGGAGACGAGTACGCGGCGCAGCACGACAGCCAAGAGAAACTGCAGGCTTGGCTCGACCGCATCGAGGTCGAGTTGACGAAGCGTG
>CAZEDU010000175.1:1766-7190 GCA_964511185.1 uncultured Myxococcaceae bacterium
CAAGAGAAACTGCAGGCTTGGCTCGACCGCATCGAGGTCGAGTTGACGAAGCGTGGCGTGCCCGTCACCATGAACGGCGTTACGACGAAACTGCAGGCGCGCTTCCGCGCCGGCATCGGAGAGAAGAGCTATGGCAACGCCGACCGCGTCCTCAACGCCTCAAAGCTCGCAGAGAAAGCAGGAGTTTCAGAAGGCGCTCGAGGAGTTCCAGGCGCAGAGCGAGAGGCAGGGCGGAGTGACGTATCTGGATCAGGCGGTGGAGTTCGCCAAGAAGTGGCCGGAGGCGGAGTTCAAGCTGGCCAAGGAAAACTCCTCCACGAGCCCCGCGGAGCTGCCCCCCAAGGGTACATCGCCCGAGGGCAAGCCGACGCCGTAGCCCTCGGCGGTCGCTCGTTCGAGCAGGACCGCAACGGCTTCACGCAGATCGCCGCGAGCGGAATCGAGAAGGTCTTCCGCATCGGCCTCACTGCGAAGGCCAACAAGAGCACCTTCCTCCACGAGTCGGCGCACGTCTTCCTCGAGGTGTTCGCCGACCTCGCTGCTCGAGCCGACGCGCCGCAGGCCGTGCGCGACGACTGGCAGACGACGCTCGACTGGTTGGGGCTGAGTAGCGAGAAGTTCCGCGCGCTTCAGGCGGACCAAACCGATGAAGGCCTGAAGCGCTTCGCTCCGTACCACGAGAAGTGGGCGAAGGCCTTCGAGCGCTACCTCGCCGAGGGCCAATACCCGACCGCCCGTCTCGCCCGCGCCTTCAAGCGCTTCCGCCTGTGGATGGGCTCCGTGTACCGGCAGCTCACGCAGCTCGGCGAGGTGAGCCCCGAAATCAAGGGCGTCTTCGACCGACTGCTCGCCACCGACGAGGAGATCGCCGCGCAGCAGGAAGGCATGCGCCTCAAGGCCCTGCCGATGGACGTGCTCGGCATGGACATCCAGGAGTACTCCGAGCACCTCGACGAGCTCGTGCAGGCCACCTCGCACGCGCGCGAGCTCGTCGACTTCCAGGTGGCGAAGGACGAGCTCCGCACCACCGAGGCGTGGTGGAAGGAGGCGAAGCGCGAGGCGCAGAAGGAGGCGGCCGCCGAGTACGAGGGCCTCACGGCGCGCAGGGCGCAGCGGCTCCTCGACGGCGAAATCTCCTCGGGCGTCGCTCAGGGCGCCGTCATCTCGCTCAACCGCGCCGAGGTCGAGGGGTGGATCGGCAAGGAGCGCGCGAAGGCCTTCCGCCTCGCCGCTGACGGGGTGCACGCGGACGAGGTGCTTGAGGCGTACGGCGCCGAACTCGGCTACGAGACCGGGCGCGACCTGGTCGAGGCGATCGCCGCGCTCCCGTCGAAGGAGGACTTCGTCGACGCGCGGGCTGACCAGCTGATGGTGGAGCGACACCCCGGAGTGCTCGACGAGCGCCAGCGCCTCCGCGAGCTCGTCGCGAAGGGGCTCCACGGCGACAAGACGAAGGCCTGGGCGCTGAAGGAGTGGAAGGCCCTCACCGCGCGCGGGGGCCAGGGCACGCCCACGATGCCGCCGGCGTCGGTGCTCCGTCGTGCGGCCGAGCTGTTGGTGAGCGGCCGCACCGCGCGCGAGCTCGACGTCCACGCCGCTCAGGTGGCCGAGAGGAAGGCGGCCAACGACGCGCAGGTGGCAGCGCTTCGCGGCGACTACGCACAGGCGGCCGTCTTCAAGCAGAAGCAGGTGTTGAACATGTACCTGCACGACGAGCTGCGGAGCGCGAAGAAGGAGGTCGAGGCCTTCGAGCAGCTCGCCGACAAGCTGTCGAAGCTGAAGGCCCGGCAGCGCCTCGGCAAGGGCTCACCCGTCTACCGCGACGCGGTGGATCATCTCCTCGCCACCTTCGGCCTGGCGGAGGCGCCTCAGTCGCTGGAGGGCTCGCTCGACGCGCTCCTCGCCGAGGCCGAGCGCCTGATGACGGAGAACGCGGACACCGTGGGGTTCGACCGCGCGCGCATCGTCGATCGCGCGCAGGTGGCCACTGTGGGCCCCGTGTGGAAGGCCCTCGCGCTTGAGGACCTCCGCCACGTTCGGCGCGCCCTCACCAACATCGAGGCCGCCGCGCGCAACCGTGCCACCGTTCTGCTCGAGGAGCGCCGCGCCGACAAGGAGGCCACCATCGCCCAGCTCGAGGCCGAGGGCGAGCAGCTCGAGCGGCGCCCCGACGAGCCCACCACGGAGGCCGAGACGTTCGGCCAGTCGCTCTCCCGGCGGTGGAACCAGTTCGACGGCGGGCTGCTGAAGGTGGAGACGATGGCGCGCTGGCTCTCCGGCGCGAAGGACACCGCCGACTTCATCAAGTCGACCTGGTTCAAGGCCATCATCGAGCCGATGCAGAAGGCGAAGACGCGGGAGATTGACCTCTTCCGCGAGCACGTCGCCCCCGTGGTGAAGGCCTTCGAGGCGATTCCGGAGAAGACGCAGGAGCGCTGGATGGAGCGCTTCGACGGCAAGAAGTACTTCCCCTCGCACGTGGCTGAGAAGCTGCCGCAACGCCGCTTCGAGGTGCTGATGATGCTCCTCAACTCGGGCAACGAGTCGAACCTTCAGCGCCTCACGGAGGGGCGCGGCATCACCGAGGCCGAGCTCCGCGCCGCGGCCGAGGCCGTCGGCGTCACGAAGGAGGAATACACCTGGCTGCAGAGCATCTGGGACGCGGCCGAGTCGCTGAAGCCGCTCGCCTTCGACCTCGAGGAGCAAGACTCGGGCGTGCGCCCGGATTCGATTCCAGCGCGCGCCTTCGACACGCCGCACGGCCCCGTGAAGGGCGGCTACTTCCCGGCCGTGTACGATCGCGTCGCCGCGGCGGGAAAGAAGCAGGAGGCCTCGCTCGCCGGCTTCGTGGACCCGAGCTACACGCGGCCGGCGACCTCGCACTCCTTCCTCAAGCAGCGCGTCGACGGCTTCAGCGACATCATCAGCCTCTCGCCGGCGTCGATTCAGCGGCACTTCACGCAGGTGGTGCACGATGTCTCGCACCGCCAGGCCATCAAGAGCGTCGGCACGCTGCTCCTCGACCAACGCATCCAGAAGCTCTTGCGCGAGCGCCTCGGCTCAGGCCGCGCCGAGCAATTCACAGAGTGGGTGGGCGACGTCGCCCGCCAGCGCGGCGCGGCGATGAGCTCCAGCCCGGGCCTCCGCTTCCTCGCCGAGCTCGCGAGCAGGGTGCGCGGGAACATCATCACCGCGGCCCTCGGCTACAAGCTGCCCAACGCGGCGGAGGACTTCACATCAAACCTGCTCTCCGCCGTCCCGGCGAGCGACTTGAAGGCGAAGCACCTCGTCGGCGCCGTCAACGAGGCGTTCACCAACGGCCTGCGCGAGACACGCGCCTTCGTGCTCTCGAAGAGCGGCGAGCTCCGAGCGCGGAAGGACCAGGTGCAGCGCGAGCTCGCCAAGCAGCTCCGACACCTCACCGAGGACGGCATCGGCAAGGTGCTCAACCAGGGCCCTATCGGCTGGTACAAGGATCACGCCTTCGCCTTCGCCGAGGGCGTCGAGGTCGTCACCGGCACCACCATCTGGCTGGGCGCGTACCGCCAGGCGCTGCAGCGCGAGGGCACCACCGACGCCGAGGCCGTCACGTTCGCCGATGCGACGGTGCGCCAGGTAATGGTGAGCCACAGCCCCGTCGACCTCTCGACCATCATGCGTGACAAGGGCGTCATCGGTCACATGCTGATGTTCCACGGCGCTTTCAACCACTTCTACAACCAGTTCCGGAACCTGCAGCAGCAGGGGAAGGGTGCCGACTCCGCGAAGCTCATCGCCATCAAGTCCGGCAAGGCCCTCGCGCTCTCGGTGGCGCTGTTCGCGATCGGCTCTCTCGCTCGCGGGCAGGGCCCCGAGGAGGGCGAACCCTGGGAGGAGTGGCTCTTCCGGAAGATGGCGCTCGAGGGCCTCCTGCAGCTCGTCCCCGGCGCCGGCGTCGTCGGCAACACGCTCGCCTCGAGCATGCGCGGGAAGCTGACCAGCACGCGCAACAACTCCCTCTTCGGCGTCGCCGGCAACGTGACGGACTCGGTGCTGAAGGCGGCGAAGAGCGACGATCCGAAGACGAAGGTGAAGGCCGCGCTGCAGGTGCTCGGGCCCACGACGGGCGTGCCGACGTCCGCACCGCTGCAGGTCGGCGAGCCCATCTGGGACTGGATCAACGGGGAGTGAGCGCGTACGCGACGACGGGCACCACGACGGCGGCCGCCACGATGCCGGCGATGAGCCCGAAAGTCCGGGCGCCGCTGAATCGGCGCACCGACGCCTGTACGCACCGCCCCTGCTCGGGCTGCGCCTCGCAGTAGGCATTCGCCCGCGCCTCCGCGCCGCAGTCCGCCAAGCAGAGCATGCCCTCACTGGCGCCGCGGATCGCGTCGACCGACTTGCACCGGTTGACGCACTCGACCTCGGCGTCCTCCGGGATGATCACCGCGTAAGGGACTCTCACGTGACAGCCCGACGCCAGGAGAAGGACCACCGCCATCGACCAGGTGCGCATGAGGCAAGCGTACATCGGAGGCTGTCCCCCGCCGAGGCCACTCTCGCTTCGTGGCGACCGTCCCCTCCGAAGACTCTGAAATCGACTTCACCGGCGACGGCGCGGCCGACGAGTTCCCCTGCGGCTTCCCCATCCTCGAGAAGAGCGACCTCCGCGTCGAACTCACGCTGAGCGGCTCCGACACCCCGACGCTGCAGGTCGAGGGCGTCGACTACGAGGTGGACGCCGCGCCGAGCGCCAACCCCACCGTCACCATGACGGTGCCGCCGCCCAACCTCTCGACGCTGCACATCGAGCGCACGGTGCCCATCACGCAGGAGGTGAACCTGCAGACACAGGGACCCTTCAGTCCGGCCACCGTCACCGAGATGCTCGACAAGTCGGCGATGATCGACCAGCAGCTCCACCGCCGCCTGCGCGCCGTCGAGACGGCGGGCACCGCGGGCGACATCGTCGCCGGCGCCGGCGTCTCCTTCACGGGCGACGTGCTCAATGTGAACGCGGGCGACGGCATCGTCGTGGGCGCCGACGACGTCTCGGTGGACTTCGGCGCCGCCGGCGACATGGCGCAGGTGACGAAGTCCGCGGCCGTCGCCGGCGCGAGCGGTAAGGTGGCCGACGCGGCGCACAAGCACGACGTCTCCACGGCGACCGCCATCGAGCTCACCGACGCGACCAACGGTGAAGGCAACGCGACGTCGCTCGCGCGCAGCAACCACACTCACGCGCACGGCAACCGCGGAGGCGGCTCGCTGCACGCGCTGGTGGTGAGTGCGGGAGACGCTGGCTTCATGTCCGGGGTGGATAAGACGACGCTCGACGTGCTCGCGGAGCTCGCGCACGCGCGCGCAATCGCCGTCGCCGGACAGGTCCTCGTCGCCGGCGCAGGGAGCACGCTGCTGAACCTCGCGACAGAAATCTACGAT